>JAHCAT010000001.1:316802-633605 GCA_019634735.1 Lysobacterales bacterium
CGGTGCAGATGGGCCTGATCTACGTCAACCCGGAAGGACCGAACGGCAATCCGGATCCGATCGCCGCGGCGCGCGACATCCGCGAGACCTTCGGCAGGATGGCGATGAACGACGAGGAGACGGTCGCCCTGATCGCAGGCGGCCACACCTTCGGAAAGGCGCACGGCGCACACAAGCCGGACGAGTGCCTGGGTCCGGATCCGGCCGGCTCGCCGATCGAGCAGCAGGGCCTGGGGTGGGAGAACAGGTGCGGCACCGGTAGCGGCCCGGACACGATCACCAGCGGCCTGGAAGGCGCCTGGACGTTCAACCCGATCGCCTGGACCAGCAACTACCTGGACAACCTGTTCGCCTTCGAGTGGGTGCAGACGCGCAGCCCCGCGGGCGCCATCCAGTGGATTCCCGCCGACGGCCAGGCCGCCACCCTGGTGCCGGATGCCCACGATCCCGCCAAGCGCCATGCACCGATCATGTTCACCACCGACCTGTCGCTGCGTGAAGACCCGGCCTATCGCGAGATCTCGCTGCGCTTCAAGGAGAACCCGGACGAGTTCGCCGACGCCTTCGCGCGCGCCTGGTTCAAGCTGACCCACCGCGACCTGGGGCCGCGCAGCCGGTACCTGGGCAGCCATGCACCGGATGTCGACCTGATCTGGCAGGACCCGCTGCCCGCGGTCGACCATCCGCTGATCGATGCGCGCGACATCGCCGATCTCAAGGCGCGCATCCTGGCCAGTGGCCTGTCCGTGCCGCAGCTGGTCCGCGCCGCCTGGTCGTCGGCGGCAAGCTACCGCGGCAGCGACATGCGCGGCGGCAGCAACGGCGCACGGGTCCGTTTCGCCCCGCAGAAGGACTGGGCCGCCAACGATCCGGCCGAGCTTGCGCAGGTGCTGTCGACGCTGGAACGCATCCAGGGCGACTTCAACCGGGGCCAGCGCGGCGGCAAGCGGGTGTCGATGGCCGACCTGATCGTGCTGGGCGGCGTGGCGGCGGTCGAGAAGGCGGCCGGCGACGGCGGCCACGCGGTGACCGTGCCGTTCACGCCCGGGCGTGCCGACGCCACGGTGGAGCAGACCGATGCCGCCTCGTTCGAGCCCATGGAGCCCTCCGCCGACGGCTTCCGCAACTGGTATGGCGAGGGCAACCTGCTGTCGCCGGCCGAGGCCCTGGTCGAACGCGCCAACCTTTTGACCCTCACCGTCCCGGAGATGTCCGTCCTCGTGGCTGGAATGCGCATGCTGGATGCGAATGCCGGCGGTGCCCGGCACGGTGTGTTCACCGACCGTCCCGGCACGCTCAGCAACGATTTCTTCGTCAACCTGGTCGACATGTCGACAAAGTGGTCGAAGGCCGACGGTCACGATGGGCTCTATGAAGGCCGCGATCGCGCCACCGGCGCGCTGCGCTGGACCGCCACGCCGGTCGACCTTGTCTTCGGGTCGCATTCGGAGTTGCGGGCGGTGGCCGAGGCCTACGCGGCGAACGACGGCCGCGACATGTTCGTCGAGGACTTCGCCCGCGCCTGGGCCAAGGTGATGGACCTCGGTCGCGGCTGAGCGCACCACTGCGGCGAGGCAGGGGCGGCGCTGGCGCCGCCCCTGCCGTTTCGGGCACGGCCTGCGCGCCCTCCTGTATCGACATTCAGGCTGAGCGGGCGTCTGCACGCGTCCGCGACGCCGACTGGCCAACGCTGGGGCCGTGCCGAATCCCGTCCCCGCATCGCGACGCCGTGCCCTGCTGCTCCTGCTGCTGTTCGCGGCACTGGTCGTCTGGGCCCTGTCCTCCGGGCGCCTAATCGTGGCCCCGCGCTGGAATCCGTGGGCAGCCCTGGACCTGACCGAGTCGCCTGGCCTGCTGACCGGCTTCAAGCTGAAACGCGCCAGTGCCGACCCGGAGGCCTGCCGACGGGCACTGGCCGGTTCGGGCTTCCGCCTGTCGGCCGTCCCCGATCGCGAGACCGGGCCGGGCTGCGGGTTCCAGAATGCCTTCCGCATCGACCGGAGCACGGTCGACGTCGGCGCGCCGTTCACGCTCAGCTGTCCGGCTGCCCTGTCGCTGGCGCTGTGGGAGCGGCATGCGCTGCAACAGGCGGCGCGCCTGCACCTCGGTGCCGAGGTCCGGGCCATCGAGCAGCTGGGCAGCTATGCCTGTCGCAACCTGTACGGCGCCGAGGGGCGGCGGCGCAGCCAGCATGCGACTGCCGATGCGCTGGACATCAGCGGATTCGTGCTGAGCGACGGTCGCCGCATCCGTGTCCTGCGGGACTGGCGCCGAACCGGAGCGGTGGGAGGCAGCGAGGACGCCCTGCCGACCCCGGAAGCGCGCTTCCTCCTGGCGCTGCGCGATCAGGCCTGCAGGTGGTTCGACGCGGTACTGGGCCCCGACTACAACGCCGGACACGCCGATCACTTCCATTTCGACCGGGGCCGGGCGCGGATCTGCCGCTAGAAGCATGTCGAACAGGGTGGTCCCGGTCGTTTCGACAGGTGGCCAGCCGTACGAACATCCCTGAGCGCAGCGGCCTGAAGCCTGGATCATTCACTGTCCAACGCGTCGTTGCCCGTGCCACGATGGAAGCTCTACGGACGCGCCATGCTTCCTAAGGAAACAGACGGGCCAACTGCTGACATGGCCGCGCAAACGGCACCTGTACCCCTCAGCCCTTGCGAGATGCCCTGATCCGCCGCGTGATGCGCGCCGCCGGGCGCCCAAGGGGCAGCGGTGCGGGCCATACTGGCGGTCCTCACCGGACGCTCGATCCATGCGCATACTCGACTTCAGCACCTGGCAGGGCGTGGCCTTCTCGATCGTGGCGCTGGCCCTGATCACCCTGATCGGTGTCGGCATCCGCCTGCTGGTCATGCAGACCATCCAGGTCCGCCGGCAACGTGAAAACCGCCAGATCAACGAGCGATTGCGGACCCTGATTGCCGCCTACAAGGTTCTGGGCGGCTCCTTCACCGGCGATCTCGAGGTCGACCCCACCCATCTCCGCGAACTCCGAGGACGGCCTGAGACGGTACCGCGCAAGGAGGACGCAGGCGGGGAGACCGAGGGCGACGAGGGTCCCGGCGGCAGTACCGAGCGCGCCCGCCGCATCCGCGACGCGGTCGAGGCTGCGCTCTCCGACATCCTGCTGCTGGGCACCGACGAGCAGGTGCGCCTGGCCGCGCAGGCGGCCGCCGACCTGGTCGCCGGACGCCGCGTGCGTACCGCGCCCCTGGTCGCCTCCCTGCGCGCCTTCATCCGGGAGGTGCTCGACCTGGATCCCATCCCGCCGGAACTGCAGATGCCCTCGCAGGGACCGACGCGTCCTGCGGGCGGTGGCCGCGGCGGACCAGGTGGCGTCCGTGGCGGTGGCCAGGGCGGTGGCGGGGGGCAGGGTGGTGGCATGGGTGGCGGCGCTGCCGCAGGTGGCGCCGCCCTCGGACTTGGCGCGGGTGTTGGCGCCGCCGGCGGCGCCGGCGAGCATCTGCCCTGAGCGTGCCGGTGGGCCAGCCAGCCGCCTTCAGCCGCCGAGCAGCAGGCTGGCGGCGCGACGGGCCCGGTGCAACGGGCCTGGCGCGTTCTGCCGAGGGGCTCGAACCGGCGCCGGACGACCCGGCAACGGCGTCGTCGCGGCGGCTGTCATCGCACCTCCTGCGCCCTCTTTGTCGCAGGCGTCCGTGCGGTTGCCGTCTCAACAGGGCTCCGGATCGCACCCGGTCCCGGGGACCGGGCAAGGTCAGCGGAGCGCGGCCCGCGCCGGATCGAGCCGCGTCGCGACGGCGCCCCGATGCTGCGGTCCTATGCTTTCCTGCCTGTCACCTGGACCGCCCATGACCCACCAGACCGGCTATCCGATCGGCACCCCCGGCGTGCCCTGGACTGCGGCCGAGCGCGCCCGCTGGCTCGACCGGCAACGCCGGCAGCGCAGCTATGCGGACGAGGTCGAGCGCGAGATCGCAAGACTCGGCGACCGTTTCGCCATCGAATCCTACGGCGAGATCCAGCATGGCCCGGCCCGGCACGCGGTCCACGCCCTGCGCAGCCGCACCTGGCAACCCGGGCTGCCGGTGGCCCTGGTCACCGGCGGCGTGCATGGCTACGAGACCAGCGGCGTGCACGGCGCTCTGGCGTTCCTGCGCGAGCGCGCCGGAGAGTACGCCGGCCGCGCCAACCTTGTGGTGGCGCCCTGCGTCAGCCCCTGGGCGTACGAGCACATCCAGCGCTGGAATGCCGACGCCGAGGACCCGAACCGCTCCTTCCGGATCGGCACGGCGGTGCCGGAGGCGGCGGCCCTGCTGGCGCTGGCGACGCCGATGCAGGACCTGCTGCTGCACATCGACCTGCACGAAACCACCGACACGGACGAGAGCGAGTTCCGACCCGCCGTCGCGGCGCGCGACGGCAAGGCCTTCGAGCCAGGCAGCATTCCGGACGGCTTCTACACGGTGGGCGACAGCGCGAATCCGCAACTGGAGTTCCAGCGCGCGGTGATCGCCGCGGTGGCGCCGGTGACCCACATCGCCCCGCCCGACGACAAGGGCGAGATCATCGGCTCGCCGGTCGTGGCGCACGGCGTGATCCTCTACCCGTTCAAGACCCTGGGCCTGTGCGCGGGCCTGAGCGACGCCCCGTTCACCACCACCACCGAGGTGTACCCGGACAGTCCCAGGGCCACCCCCGCGCAATGCATCGCAGCCCAGGTCGCCGCCGTATGCGGGGCCCTGGACCACGCGCTGGCCTCGGTCGGCCGGGACTGACGGCCCCGCCCAGTCGGTACCGGCGTCTCGACGATGCGCCCCGTGTATGACGTGTCGGCGTGCTGACCGTGCGCGTTCGACAACCGGCAACGCGCGCGGCTGCGCGCGAATCACCCACGGTCGCTGGCGCTTCGAGCCCTTGCGGCTAGGACCACCATCCCGGTGGGATGGAGATGCCGTAACCGGCCAGGATGCAGGCCACAAGGCCCACCCAGACCACCACCGCCAACAGCGCGAGCGCGCGACGCCTTCCTCGCGTCGCGACGGCAAAGGCGCACAGGGACAGCATGGCGACAGACGCCACGCCGACAACGGATGCATGCGCGCCGGCGGCCCAGCGTTCCACCGACCAACCGATGATGGCCAGGCCGCCGAGCACAAGCGTGGCGGCGCCCAGCAGGAAGAGCCCGATGATCTCGGGCAGGCAGAGCCACCAGTATCGCTGATGTGCCGGGTCGCCCATGGGAGGACTCACTCCTGAGTCAGGCTGCGCCGCGAAGCTTTGCGGGCTTGCGATGATCCAAACTCCCGAGGAAACCCTGCGGTGCGCCGGGATCGTTTCTGCGTCGAGTCAGTATGCGGGCGAGGATCTCCAGCCGCAAACACGCCCCGACGCGCAGGCCGGAGCCGCGCCGCTGAATGACGCGGGTCGGGCGGTCCGGCTATGCTGACCGCATGCCCGCTCCCGTGCTCGCAGCGCCGGTCGTGCACGACGTCCGGGGCGTCGTGCTGGCGATCGTCGCGATGCTGTGGGTTCCGGCCGGTCACGCGCGCTGGCCCGCGCAGGCGCCCGTCCTGCCGATGCCGGACCCGCAGCAGTACACCGTCGTCCACGTGGCGACCGCACAAGCGCTGGCCAATGCCTGCTGGAACCTGGCCAGCAACCGGGCCATCGTGATCGCGCCAGGCACCTACGACCTGGCGTCGGTGAGCTTCCCCAACGGCGTCGACGGAAGGCTGACCGTCGGCCGCTTCGGTGCGGCGCCGATCGACAATATCGTGATCCGGGGCGCGACCGACGATCCGCGCGATGTCGTCATCCGGGGCGCGGGAATGCTCGATGCCCGGGTTCCCTACGGTTTCCAGGTGTTCACCGCCCGGCAGGTGACGATCGCCAACCTCAGCGTGTCGGGTGTGTTCTACCACGGCATCGGCATCGAGGGTCCGCAGGGTGCGCGCGACATCCATCTCTACAATCTGCGCGTGTTCGATGCCGGACAGCAGTTGATCAAGGGTTCCGGGGCAGGCGCGGACGATGTGCTGGTCGAATACGTCGAGGCCTTCTATACCGAAGGTGCGGTCGCCCATCCGCATGCCAGCCCGCCCAACACCTGCTACACGAACGGCATCGACATCACCGGCGGCCACCGCTGGACCATCCGCGATTCGCTGATACGGGACATCCGTTGCCAGGACGGCAGTCTCGCCGGCCCGGCGATACTGGCCTGGCAGGGGTCGATGGACACCGTGGTGGACCGTAGCGTCATCCTCGACTCCTCGCGCGGCGTCGCGCTGGGCCTGATCGGCCCGGCCGACCACCTGCGCGGCATGGTGCGCAACTCCCTGGTGCGCTGGGACGTCGGCGCAAGCTATGCCGTAGACGTACCCCTGTACACCACCTCCCCCGACGCCAGACTGCTGCACAACACGGTGCTGACCCGCGGGCGCTACGGCAATGCCGTCGAGGTCCGCTACGCAGGCGCCACCGGGGTGGAGGTCCATGGCAACCTTGCCGATGCCGCGATCATGCCGCGCAACGGGGCGGTACCGGTGTTGGGGCACAACGTCACATCGGCCCAGACCTCCTGGTTCGTCGACGCCGCCGCGGGCGACCTGCGCCTGACCGCGCAGGCGACCCCGGCCCTGTCCCAGGTGGCGCGCCGCGCGGATGCCGAGCGGGACTTCGCCGGGACCATGCGCCGCTCGCCGCCAGCACTCACCGACCTGGGGGCGCTCGAGCGGCAGTCCGACACGATCTTCGCGTCAGGGTTCGAGTCGCTGCCGCCCCTTTGAGGCCGGCCCGGCCCGGGAGCCCCGGAGCGTCGGGACTGGGGCAACCGATCTGCCCGTCAGGGCGCAGGAATCGTCGTCCTCGCTGAGCGTCGTCAGAAAACGGCCGCGCTAGCAGCTTGTTGAAAAACGACCTTCCTGGTCGTTTTTCAAGTCGCCCGTCCGGCGCATGTCCCGACGGGCTCCCGTCGAATCAACTGCTTACGCACTTGCTTCGCCGAGCGACCATCCATGACCGCCGCCAGCAGGCTGTTTTTCAACAGCCTGCTAGTCGATCGTCACGCGCAGCAGCTCCCACATCAGGCCGCCGGCCATCTCCTGCTGCACCAGCTCGCCCAGACGCTCGCCGCTGGCCCGGTCGGCCCGTGCCCGCGCAGCGGCGAGGGACTGCATGGCCGGCGTGTCGAAGGCCTCGGCAAGGATCGACAGCTCGGCGCGACTGAGTTCGCGGACCACGCGACGGACGGCGATCTGCTCCAGGTCGACCAGCCTGATCTCGGCTTCGTAGGCGTCCAGGATCCTCTGGTACTCCGGCGGCAGTCCGGTTTCATCCGCCGCGGCCTGAAAGGCTGTGCGCGCGCCTTCCAGGCCCAGCGCCTTGCGCTCCGCGAAGACCTGGGCATGCGCCGGATCGTGCAGGCGCAGCCAGCGCAGCGCAAGGCCGGCATGGCTGCCGGGCGCCGGCTCGCGGACCCGTGGCAACCTGGGCGGCGCGACATCGGCGGGTCGATCGAACACGGCATCGATCGCGGCATCCAGATGGATGGCCTGGTCGACGGCCGCCTCGTTGATCACGACCTGACCCTTGCTGGCGTAGAGACGGCCGGCCTCGGTCTCGAGGAACGCCGTCAGCGCATCGACCTGCCTGTCGTCCAGGTGGTCCTGCCAGGACGCGACCATCAGGGGCTGGATGCGATCCCAGTTGAAGGTCTGCTCGAAGCGGTCTGCCAGGTTCCGCAGGCGGATCAGGCGCTGTTCGCGCTGGCGCCGGTCCTTGGTGCGCTCGACGCGCCGCTGTGCCGCGGCCGTGCCCATGCGCGCCATGCCCCGTGCCACCTGTTCACGGTAGCCCAGCGCTTCGATGAGTCCGGCGATTTTCGCTTCACGCGCGGCGTCGGGAGCGGCCTGGCCGTCTGCGGCCAGGACCTGGGGCGCGCCCGGCGCCGGGTCGCCGCCGGGGAGCTGTTCGGCCACCAGGGGGGCGGACAGCAGGCACAGGAAGCACAGCATCAGCGGTCGGCAGGTTTGCACAGGAAGTTCTCCGAAGACGGGCACAGGACAGGGTTGGACCAGCGCTGGGTGTGGGCTGGGCAGGTCAGGGGCGAACAGGACGCCGCAGGCGCAGCGTTCAAGGATCGAGCACTCCGCCTTTCCACCGACTGCCGCCGTTTTCCACCACCCAGGCATCGATCACCCGGAGACCCTCCTTGGCAGGACCCAGATCGATCAGCTCCGGGGGGCGGTTCGGGTGGCGGAACAGCAGGTGGCCGTCGACCACGGCATGGAAGGGCGTGTCTGGCAGCCGGCGCAGCTCGGAAACGCCCTCGCGCAGCACCAGCAGATCGCCTTGGTGGGCGACCACCAGAAGGTGGCCGTCGGCCAGGCCCCAGTGGCCGTCGCCCTGCCAGGAGACCTGCAGGCTGAGCAGCCGGTCCTGCCTGCGAGCGGGAACGCGGTGCGCGAGGGAGCGCGGATCGACGCCGGACGATCGGGAGAGCAGGTGCAGGCGGCCGCCGGAGGCGAAAGCAAGGCCGATGCCGCCGCCCGACCAGAGCGGCCGGAAATCCGCCTCCAGGTCGAGCGGCACGGGCTCTCCTGCGACGTAGAGGCGGGCGCCATCGGTGGCCAGGACATCGCTGAAGCCAGGCAGCAGGGCCAGGCGATCGGCATCGACATCGGCCAGGCGGCGAAAGAACGGGCGCTCTTCCTGGAACTCGCCATACAGCGCCTGCCGGTGGTCGGCGAGGTAGTGGCGGGGCAGGTAGCGGGTCCGGTCGGGATCCAGCCCGGGCACGGCATGGCCACCGACATGGACATGGCGATGGTCCCGTGCAAACCCAGGCGCCAGCACCCGCCAAGTGCCTGGGTCGCCGGCCTCGACCTCGCGGCCCTGGAACCAGACCCGGTGGCGATCGACGGCATAGCCACCGGTCAGGGGCCTGAAGCTGGACGGGTCGGCGCCGGACATGCGCCGGCGGCCATGGGCCAGGCAGTTGCCGCCCCGGCACCAGTAGGGCTGCCCCCGCCAGTTCCGACGGTAGTCAGAATCGGGCTCACCGCCAGGTTGCGATCCGGCATCGGCCTGCAACCGGACCGGCGCAGACGCCACGACCGCCGTCAGCAGGGCGCACAGGAGCGTGATCGCGGCGGCAGGTCGGGCAGGCATGGGCGAAGCCGCGGTAGCTGTGTCGGTGAGGGAAGTCGGTCGTGTCGGGGCCGGCCGGAGGCGGCCCGTCGGCATTGCCTTGGGTACTGCGCAGGCAGCGCGGCGAATGCCTCATTGCGCTCGGAGCCGCTACCCGAGGACGACCGGGACCGGGCCGCCTCGTGCCGCGCCGGCGCCGGGCGCGGCATGCCGGCTCAGTCGCGGAAATTCTCGAACTGGAGCGGCAGCTCGAACTCGCCCGCCCGGAGCTGTGCGATCGCTGCCTGGAGGTCGTCGCGCTTCTTGCCGGTGACGCGCAGCTTGTCGCCCTGGATCTGGGCCTCGACCTTCAGCTTCGCGGCCTTGATCGCCGCCACCAGCTTCTTGGCCTGGGCCGCCTCGATGCCCTGCTTCACGGTGACCTTCTGGCGGGCGCCGGCCAGGTTGACCTCGGGATCGGCGATGTCCAGGCAGCGGATGTCGATCTTCCGGGCGATCAGCCGCGCCTTGAGGATGTCGTGCATCTGCTGGAGCTGGAATTCGCTGGGTGCCTGCAGGGTGATCAAGGGCTCGGCCAGCTCGAAGCGAGCCTCGGTGTCGCGGAAATCGAAGCGCGTGGCCAGCTCGCGATTGGCCTGGTCGACGGCATTGGTCAGCTCGTGCTTGTCGACCTGGGAGACGATGTCGAAGGAGGGCATGGGCAGGAGACGGATCGGGAGCGGCCATTGTAATGCCGGTGGGACGCATCGTTCCGGCAGACGGCGCGTCGGTCGCCCGGTCCAGGCGTTCGGACCCGGCGACAAGCTCCAGTCGTGGCAAAAACCCGATCCGGTTGCCGTGACAAGGATAGGGACGCATCACGGATCGGTGGCGGGCATGGGCATTCGGGGACATCGCATGCATCGGCACCCCCGGGCGAGATCGTCATCTACCGGACGACTTGCCGGGCAGGGCGTGCCCGGCCCGCGCAGGCGAGAGCCACCGCGGGCGGACAGCAGGCGGGCGGCTCAGCTGCTGACCGTTGCCGCCCTGGCGTTGCTGCTAGGCGCACTGCTGTATCGCGCATGCCGTCCCGAACCGCCCTGGCTGCTGGGCTGGCTGGACGCGAGGTGGGCACCGGTGGCCTGCCCGGCGATGCTCGGCGGCTGGTGGCCGAGCGCCCTGCACGCGTTCGCATTCACGTGCCTGCTAGGCGTCGCGATGGGCGGGGGCCGCCGGGTCGCCCTGATCGCGGGCGCGTTCTGGGTGTCCGTGGCCCTGCTGGCGGAGCTGGCCTGCCTTGGCGGGGCGCTGTACGGCAGCCACGCGCTGTTCCCCGGTGGCCTGGGCTGCCAGGCCGATCCGCTGGACGTCCTGGCCGCGATCGCCGGTGCCGTGCTGGCGATCGTCCTGTTTCCGACCGGCGCGCCGGCGCCGGGATCCATCCAACCAACCCCAAGCGAGGAGTCGAATCCATGAAATCCATGCGCAGCAGGCCGCTGCTTGCCGCGGCGGTGATCCTTGCCGGTGTGGCGAGCATCGTCGGCACCTCCCGTCCGCCGGGAACCCGGGCCGAAACCACCGGGGAGATACTCGGCGTGTCGCTCAGTCCGCCCGTGCTCTGCCTGGATCGCCCCGGTCCGCCGCTGGCCGAGGTTTCCGTGAGCCTGCGCTCGTCCAACAACCAGTGCATCGACATCAAGATCAACGGCGAACCGCTGGTGTCGCCGTTCGGATCCACCTTCGAGCCCTCGATCGCCGGACAGAACCGGTGCGGCACCGGCGACTGGCAGGAAAGCTACCGGTTCTCGCTGGCCAACCGGTTCGGCACGACCCTACCCGCCGAGGTGATCGCCGAGGCGACGCTGTTCTCAGGGGGGCTGTCGGTGACAGCGCAGCAACGCCAGTTCGACCAGCGCACGGCGCGCATGGAGACCCGGTTGAGCTGTCCGCCATCGCAACTCCTGCCCGGCGGCTGACCCGGAAACCTGACAAGACCGCCACTGCGCGGCCTTCGCCACGCACCCTCAGCAAACACCCGGGCTGGGCGCTGGCGAATCAGCCTCCCGGCGCCTGGGCCCGGTCCCGGCGACCGGGCCACGCGCCAGCGGGCCGTCCCTGGCCTGCAAGGTCCGACAGGCGGCCACCGCCGCCGGCCCCGGAATCAGCCGTGACCGGTGATGGCCGGCCGGTCCTCCCGACCCAGCCAGGCGTAGATCAGGCCACCGGCCATGCCCCCCGCCAGGGGGGCGAGCCAGAACAGCCACAGTTGCGTCAGCGCCGGGCCGCCCGCCACCAGGGCGACCCCGGACGATCGCGCCGGGTTCACCGAGGTGTTGGTGATGGGAATGCTGATCAGATGGATGAGCGTCAGGGCGAGGCCGATGGCGATCGGCGCGAAGCCTGCGGGGGCCTTGTGGTGGGTTGCGCCCATGATCACCACCACGAACATCGCAGTGAGCACGACTTCGGCGAGCAGCGCGGCGGTCAGGCTATAGCCGCCTGGCGACATCGCCGCGTAGCCGTTGCTGGCGAAGTTGCCGGCTGCGGCCGGATCGTGCGAGAAGGCGGGCGAGCCGCCGGCGATCTGCCAGAGGAGCAGCCCGGCGGCGACGCCGCCCAGCGTCTGGGCCAGCACGTAGGGCAGCAGGTCGCGAATCGGGAAGCGTCCGCCGGCCCACAGTCCGAGGCTGACCGCAGGATTGAAGTGGGCGCCGGAGACATGCCCGAACGCATAGGCGCCGGTCAGCACGGTCAGACCGAACGCCAGCGAGACGCCCAGCAACCCGATACCGAGCGGGTTCCCCGCGCCGCCGAAGTTCGCCGCGAGCACGGCGGCACCGCAACCACCCAGGACCAGCCAGAACGTGCCGAGAAACTCGGCGAACAGTCGTTTGCTCATGATGTCCTCCCTCGCACTGGAAATCGCGCGTGGCCCAGCATACGCCAACGCACCTCGAAGGCCAGGACCCGGTCGGGGCCGGCCCCGCCCCGGCGCATGCGGGTGGCCGCCGATGGCGACAGAAGGCTAAAGCCGCAGTGCGGTCCGGAAGGCCGTCTCGCCGGCGGCGAAGCGCGCATCGACGCCTGGATCGCCGAGGGCTTCCGCAAGAGCGGTGACCAGTTCGTAGTGATCGGTGTCGGTGCCGGCCGTCTCTCCGGCCTCGCGCAGACCCTGCTGGACACCGGCGTGGACGCGGGCCACCGCGACGCTGCGGGGATGGCCGAGGGTGGCATCTTCGGGCTGCTGGAACGACGCCAGGCAGGCGGCGTAGTCCAGCGAATGGTAGGCGCGGCAGTTGAACGGACGCGCCGCGTACATGCTGCAGGCGCCGTCCGCCGCCAGCAGCGGGCAGGGCAGGTTGGTGGCGAACAGGCGTCCGGTGGGCAGCGCATGCAGTTGCGCCGCGCTGTCTGCAATCCGCTCCCGCAATGCCACGAAGCCCGCCTCGTCGAGCTGGCTTCGGATATAGGCGGCAAGCGCGAGCACCTCGACGGCGGTGACCGCAACCCGCAGGTGGCAGCACAGCGCGCACCCGCGCCGGCACGCCAGTTGGCCGCGCACCGCCGACGGCAGCCGGGCAAGCTGTCCATCCAGCACGCGCAGGGCGCCCCGTCGGGCGCGTTCCAGATCGCCGGCCGCCGGTCGTGCCGGGGCCATCGCCCGCGTCGCCTGGCGGGCCTGCTCCCGAAGTTTCTCCGTCTCGTCCATGTCGCCCGCTGGTCTCCAGGCTGCCGATCATACGCGCAGGGGCACTCACCGCCTTCCGACGTCCTGCACGATCGGCTGCAGGACCATTGCGGCGCAGACTCTGCAGGACGATCCGGTCGATCGGAGTGCGGGCAGGAGTGAGCGCTGACCGGGCAGGCCAAAGCCGGCAGGACGCGGCAGCCGCCGGACGGGTGCATGCACATCCTTCCATAGCGCGCGCGGCGGCAACTGCACGCTGAGAACGGCACCGTTGACTAGAATGATCGGCCCAGGTCCCTCGCCGCTGGAACGTTCTCCAACCAGGCCCATGGAAAACCTCGCGCAGATTCTCCTCCTGCTGGCTGTGACGCTCGGCGTCGTGCTCATCTGCCAGCGGCTGCACGTTCCGACCAGCCTGGGTTACCTGCTGGTCGGGTTGATCCTCGGGCCCTACACCTTCGGGCCGAACATCGCCATGCCCGAGCTGGTCCAGCTCGCCGAGTTCGGCGTGGTGTTCCTGCTGTTCACCATCGGCCTGAACTTCTCGTTGCCGCAGCTGCAGGCCTTGCGCCACCAGGTACTGGGTCTGGGCAGTGGCCAGGTGGCCTTCACCACCGGGCTGGTCGGTCTGCTGGTGTGGCTCGCCGGCATGCCGCTCCCGGTGGCCTTCGTGTTCGGTGCCGTGTTCGCGCAGTCGTCCACCACCATCATCGCCAGCCTGCTGGCCGAGCAGGGCGAGCAGAACAGCCGGCACGGCCGGTTGGGATTGGCCATGTCGGTGTTCCAGGACGTTACGGCGGTGCCCTTCCTGGTGATCATCCCGGTGCTGGGCACGGCGGTCGGCGCCGGTGTGCTGGCCGGCACCCTGGCCTGGGCGCTGGCCAAGGCGGTATTCGCCTTCGCGCTGGTGCTGCTGGCCGGGCGCTGGCTGCTGAAGCCGCTGTTCCTCCTGGTCGCGCAGCGGCGTTCCGCGGAGGTGTTCACGCTGGCCGTGCTGCTGGTTGCGCTGCTGGCGGCCTGGACTACCTTCGGGCTCGGCCTGTCGCTGGCCTTCGGGGCATTCCTCGCAGGCATGATGCTGGGCGAGACCGAGTTCCGGCATCAGGTCGAGTCCAGCGTCAGACCATTCCGGGACGTCCTGCTCGGCCTGTTCTTCATCGGCATAGGCATGCGCCTTGACCCCCTTGCACTGCCGCCGATCTGGCATCTGGTGATGCTCGGCGCGCTGTTGATCCTCACCAGCAAGACGCTGCTGGTGGCGGCGATGGTGCGACGGACCGGAATCGATCTGCAGACCGCCTGGCGCACCGGACTGCTGCTCTCGGTGGGCGGCGAGTTCGGCCTGGCCCTGGTGGCGATCGCTCTCGACGCAACGGTCCTGGACGATCGCCTGGGCCAGGTGGCGATCGCCTCGGTGCTGTTCGCCATGGTTCTGGGCGCCGTGCTGGTCCGCTTCAACGGCGCCATTGCCGCGCGTCTGGCCGGCGCGCGCGAAAAACCGACGGCCAAGGCCGTGGAGACTGCGGAGCTGCCGGTCGATGCCCAACGCCTGGTAGTGATCGGTGGCTATGGCCGGGTCGGCCACACCGTGGCGGTGATGCTGCACACCAGCGGCGTGCCGTTCATCGCCTTCGACCCGGACCCGGCCCGGGTGACCCAGGGGCGCGCCGACGGTTACCCGGTCTTCTACGGCGACATCGGCGACCCGGCACTGCTCTCGGCAATCCATGTCGAGCGCGCGGCCCTGGTGGTGATCACCGTCGACCAGCCGGACATCGCCCTGGCGGCGGTCAGCCACCTGCGCCGGTTGTGCCCGGAAGTGCCCGTGCTTGCGCGCGCCCGCGACCTGGCCTCGAGCACGCGGCTGCTCGAGGCCGGCGCCGTCCATGCCTATCCGGAAATCATCGAGGCCAGCCTCAGACTGGCTGGCACTGCCCTGCGCATGCTGGACGTTCCCACCGAGGACGTCGACGAGGCCATCCAGGGCGTTCGCGACTGGGGCTACCGGCCGGTCGCGGCTCCTGACGCCGGGGCATCCGGAAGTCGGCCCGGGTAGCGTGCACCGACACTGCCCTGCAGTGGAGGCGCAGGGCGTTGCGGGCTGGCGGCTACCCGCGCCTTGCGCGTTCGTGCTTCCCGGCCCCCTGGCAAGCGACAGGCCGCCGTCGGTCCACGGCAGTCCGCCTTGCCCTGCGGGTGGCCATGGCCGACAGTGGCGGGGTGTCCTTTCTGGAGTCGCTCATGTCGAGATCCTGCGTGCTGCTGGCAGCCGTCCTGTCCGCCGGCACGGCGCTCGCCCAGCCCGACGAACAGCGCTACAGCGTCCTGGTTGCCGGTACCCGTGTCGGCCACCTGGTGGCAACGGTCGATGGCGGGCGGGTCGCCATCGACTTCGATTTCAAGAACAACGGTCGTGGGCCGACCATGACCGAGTCCCTGGTCCTGGATGCCGATGGCCTGCCGTCGACATGGACCATCGAGGGCACCAGCACGTTCGGCAGCCGGGTGGAGGAGCGTTTCGCCCGGGAAGGCCGGTCGGCACGCTGGACCGACAGCACGGGGGAGGGCAGCGCGGCCGAGGGCGGTGGGCGCCTGTACATCGGCCAGGGTGCCAGTCCGTGGGCGCTTGGCATCTACGCGCGCGCCCTGCTCGCCGCCCCGGACCGCAGCCTGCCGGTACTGCCGGCCGGGGAGCTCCGTCTCGAGGTGGGCGAGATGTTCGAGGTGGGGCAGGGCAATGGCCGCCGGCAGGTCCGTGTGCACTCGATCAGTGGCCTGTCGCTGGGCCCGACCCACTTCCTCCTGGACGAGGAAGCGGCATTTTTCGCGGTGATCTCGCCGCGCTTCGTGATCGTCCGTGAAGGCCATGAAGCCGAACACGAGCGGCTGGGCGCCCTGGCGGAGCGTCTCGGACGCGAGCGCCTGGAAGGCATGCA
Organism: Lysobacterales bacterium; assembly: GCA_019634735.1. Classification (NCBI taxonomy): domain Bacteria; kingdom Pseudomonadati; phylum Pseudomonadota; class Gammaproteobacteria; order Lysobacterales; species Lysobacterales bacterium. Next base: position 332,529 of record JAHCAT010000001.1, read on the forward strand.
GCAGCGGCTGGCGCAGCGCTTCGACGCGCCCGTGCGGATCCGGGATGTCCGACTCTTCCAGCCCGAAACCCTGGAACTTTCGGCGGCCGTGGACGTGGTGGTATCCGGGCGGCGCATCGCCAGCGTGCAGCCGGCCGGGGCGACACCCAGCCCGGGCGAAGTGCTGATCGATGGCGAGGGCGGCACCCTGGTGCCGGGCATGTTCGAGATGCACGGCCATACCGGCCAGGAAGCGGCGCTGCTCAATCTTGCCGCCGGCGTCACCAGCATCCGCGACATGGGCAACGACAACGCCGTGCTGGCCGCGATGATCGACGGCATCGAGGCCGGCACCATCGCCGGTCCGCGCATCGTGCGCTCGGGCTTCATCGAGGGCCGCAGCCCCTACAGCTCCAACAACGGCATGCTGGTAGCCAGCGAAGAGGAGGCATTGTCTGCGGTGCGCTGGTATGCCGCCCGGGGCTTCCACCAGGTCAAGCTCTACAACAGCATGAACCCGGCCTGGAGCGCCGCGGCGGTGGCGGAGGCGCACCGGCTGGGGCTGCGCGCCACCGGCCACGTGCCGGCCTTCAGCAACGCCGATGCCATGATCGAGGCCGGCTACGACGAACTCACCCACATCAACCAGATCATGCTGGGCTGGGTGCTCGAGCCCGAGGAGGACACCCGGACCCTGCTGCGCCTGACCGCGCTCAAGCGCCTGGACGGCCTGGATCTGGACTCGCCCCGGGTGCGGCGGACCATGGATGCGATCGTCGCCAACAAGGTGGCGGTCGAGCCGACCATCGCCATCCACGAGAACCTGCTGCTCAACCAGCACGGCGAGGTGCCGCGCGGCGCGGCCGACTATCTGGACCACATGCCGGTGGGCGTGCAGCGCGACGCGCGCCGGGCCTGGTCGGACATGTCGGCGCCGGGCGACCGTGAGGCCTATGCCGGGGCCTGGCAAACCCTGCTGGCCACGGTCCGGGCGCTGCGCGAGCGCGGCGTGCAACTGATCCCAGGCACCGACCTGGGCGGCGCGCTGACCTTCCACCGCGAGCTGCAGCTGTTCGAGGAGGTCGGCTTCAGCCGCGCCGAGGCGCTGCGCCTGGCGACCCTGGACATGGCCCGCTACCTGGGTCAGGACCAGTCCCTGGGCTCGATCGAGACCGGCAAGCTGGCCGATTTCTTCCTGGTCGCCGGCGACCCGCTGGCCGACCTGCGCACACTCAAGGCGATCCGCATGGTGGTCAAGGACGGCACGGTCTATTACCCGCCGCAGATCCATGCCGAGTTCGGCACCCGGCCGTTCGCGACGGCCCCTGCGCTGACCTTGCCCCAGCCCGTGGCCGCCCGCTGAGGCGGGCCGATACAGCGCCCCGACCCGGCCCTGCCGGATCGGGACGCCTGGTCCAACCTCCGGACCGCCGCGATCCGCCCGGGCCAGGGGCGGACCGCGCCGGTCACCGAGGGTCGGTCAGTCCCAGATCACCCGGGCCTTTAGCACCTTGAGGTCGATGCCGGCCGAGCAGTTCGGAAAGCGCGTCCGCACCCAGTAAGAACAGGTGCTGTTCTGGCTGTGGACCACGCCCGGGATGCTGACGAAGCTGAACTGGTTGCCGCCCGAGCCGGTGCTGCTTCGCGAGGCCAGCTCGGTGACCACTGGGGCCTCCGCGTCGAACGCCGGCTGGCAGACGCGGTAGAGCAGGACCTCGACATCGCCGCCGGCGCTCGAGTCGTGGGTCCAGACATCGAAGAAGCGCAGGCGCCGGTCGTCGCGGAAGTGGATCGGCGCGTCCGCGAACAGGTTGGTCGGCGTGCCCTCCAGGCAGCTGAAATTGAAGTTGCCTTGGGTGGTGTAGGCCGCCTCGTCGCCGAGCAGCATGAAATCGGTGGCCTGGACGCTGGCCCAGCGCACGTCGCCGCCACCGACATCGACGGCGCTCTCGATCAGCTCGCGTTCCGCCAGGCGCTCGGCGAGGGGGCGCGTGTCCGGTTCGATGATCAGCCGCTGGATTGGCGGACCGTTCGGATCGAAGCCGCGGGCGGCCAGTTCGGCCGGATCGGTGATCCATTCGACCGGTTCGGAGGGTTGCGCGGCGAGGTTGCCACAGGCCAGCACAGCGAGGGTGCCCAGTACGGGAATGATCTTCATGGTCGGGGCCTCCTCAACCCGGAACGTGAATGCGGAAGCCATGCCGGAACAGCCGGTCGGGCATCAGCGTCTGGATGCGCATCTTGTAGATGCGCAGGTTGACGTGGTTGGCTGCGCATGCCGTTGCATTGCTGCCGAACACCACCTCCAGCCAGTACTTGCAGTCGAGGTTGTTGGGTACGTTGTTGCCCGCGAACAGGGTCGTGGAGAACTGGCCGGAGGTTGAGGTCAGCGTGGTTCCCACGATCAGGTCGGTGGTCGGGGTGACCTGGCTCTGCGCCATGCAGCTGCGGTGCACATTGAGCGTCAGGTCCGAGGTCGATGCGCCCTTGACGCCCCACACCCGGACCCATTCCAGGACCCGGCTGTCGGGCACCGTGAACGGGTAGCGGATGGTGCGCTCGCCGCCCGCCGCGTTGTTGTTGCAGTTGTAGGACGACGTGCCGTCGCTGCTGCGATAGCGGGCGCTGGGTGCCGCTCGACGGGCGCCCATGCCCACCTGGGAGCGGAAGTCCTGCCGGTAGAAGCCGAGATCGGGGGTGCCGGCGATGACCTGGGGGTCCTCCTCGACCGCCAGGGCGGCCGGCGCGGAGCCCAGGGCTGTCGCGGCCATGGCCAGGGTGATGCATGCCAGTGTCTTCATGGTCGTCTCCGGTTCTCGTCCTAGGGCACCAGCGTGTACTGGATGCGGAACTTCCTGAGGATCAGGCCGCCGCCCGGCTGGCAGGCCGATGCGAAGCGCGCCCTCGCCCAGTAGGTGCAGTTCCGGGTGTCGGTGACCGGGTGTGGCGTGGGGATGCTGATCGTTTCGGTGAAGCTGCCGGGCGAGCCCGAGCTCGCAAGCTGCGCCAGCACCGTGTTGACGGGTGACCCGGCCGACAGGTTGGGCAGGCAGCTCTCGAACAGGAACGAGGCCAGGTCGTGGTCGGCCGAGCCATCGAAGCCCCACATCCGGAAGAAGCTGATGCGGGCGTTGTGCGGCACGTGCAGCCGGATGTCCGCGAAGTTCTCGGTGCTGCTGGCCAGGCACCACATCGAACCCGCCGAGGTACTGGTCGCGTAGTCGAGCGTCGAGTTTCGTCCGCGCATCTCGAAGCCGAGGGCGTTGACCCAGCCGGTGCTCGGCAGCACGCCGGCGACGCCGGCATCGGAAGGATCGAACTCGACGTCCAGGGTGACCGGCGCCTCGGGCGATCCGACATGCATGCGCCACTCCCCGGTGACGCCATTGTCCTGGATCGGCGAAGCCGACAGGGACGCGACGGCGAGGGCCGCCGTCAATGACACGATACCGCTCATAGTCACTCTCCTCCTCAGTTTTCCCCGCGAACCGGGGACCCCGCACCGGCAGCGTCTTTGCCGACCAGCGCATGACCATCAAAGGTAGTTACGCAAAAGGCGGCCCTGTCATGCCATGGCGGGCAGCAGGCTGCACCTGATCGGTCGGTCGGGGCAGCGGGCCGGCCGGGGTGGGCGGTGCTCCCGGCGAGTGTGGGATTGCGGATCAGGGAAGCCGGAACCCGGGCAGCCAATCCGCCAGGAGCGACTGCTTGTAGGCCAGGGCTGCCTCGGCGGCGCGCTGATCGATGCCGGCCAGACGCACTGCGTCGCCGGGACGGATCTGGCCGGCCAGATGGCGATCGGCGCGGATGACCTGCAGCACATGGGGGTAGCCGCCGGTGGTCTGGCCGTCGGCAAGCAGAAGGAAGCCCTGGCCATCGGGCGTGCACTGGACGGCGCCCGGAAACACCGCTTCGCTGCCGTGCGACGACGACGCATCGAAACCGGGCAGGACTTCGCCGGAAAGCGCTACGCCCATGCGGTCCATCCGGCCGCCGGCACGCAGCCCGACCGTCGCCGGCCAGCCGGCGGCGACCGGCCAGTCAGGGCCGGCGACCGCGCGCAGCGTCCAACGGCGGCTGAGGGGCGGGCGAAGCGACTGGGGCGTTTCCAGGCGAGGATCGGCCTCGCGTGCATCCGTCCAGCCCAGCACGTCCCCGGTGCGCAGGGCGCGGCCCTTGTGGCCGCCGACGCCCGCCGGCAGATGGGTCGAGGTGGAGCCGAGGAACACCTCGGCATCGAATCTGGCCGCCACCGCCAGATACACGCGCGCCCCGGCTCGGCAGGGTCCGATCGACAGTTCGTCCCCGGCGTCGGCGTGCAGAACCCGGTGCCAGGAGACCGGCGCACCCGCCAGATGCAGCGCCGCCTGGGCACCGGTCACGGCGAACCAGACCGCTGCCCCGAACCGAAGCCGTGCCGGACCCAGGGCGACCTCCAGCGCCGTGGCCCAGGCCGGCTGGCCGACCAGCCGGTTGGCCAGCGCCATCGACAGAGGGTCGGCCGCACCCCCCAGGGGCACGCCCTGGTGTCGAAGTCCGATGCGCGGCGCGCCCTGGACGGTGCACTGCGGCCCGCCGACCAGGACCTCCAGGCTCATGAGGGCTGCACCGAGACCAGCCGGACCAGCTCGCCGACCCGCAGCTTGAACGGCTGCGCACTCGCGGCATCGAACAGCGGCGTGCAAAGCCGTCCCACCAACGGCCAGCCGCCGGGCCCCGGCAACACGTACAGGCCGACCTGGCCGCTGATCAGGCCGATCGATCCGGCCGCGACGCGTCGGCGTGGCGTGGCCAGGCGCGCAGCACGCAGGGCCGGATCCAACCCGTCGAGGTAGGCGAATCCCGGCGTGAAGCCGATCAGGTCGACCCGCAGCTCGGCGCCGCAGATACGGGCGACGAACTCGGCAGGCGCCATGCCGTTGAGCGCGGCGAGTGCCGCCAGGTCCGGACCCGCCTCGCCGCCGAAGACGGCCGTCAGGTTGCGCTTCCCAGCCGCCTCGGAAAGACCGGGGATCCGACAGTCGACCTGTTTCTCCAGCAAGGCCCGGGCCTGCGCCAGTCCATGCCGGACCGGATCGATCTGCACGGTGACGCCGGTTCGACCCGGAACCACCTCCTTCCAGACGGCCAGGCTGCGCAGATGCTCGGCCAGGGCATGACGGGCGCCCGGATCGTCCGGTTCGATGCGCAGCGCGTCGTCGCCGCAGGGCCTGATCCTCACGAAGACCTCATTCCCCGGCCCGGACGGCGATGCCGGCTTGGTCCAGTGCATCGCGCAGCGCGCGGGCCAGGCTCAGCGCTGCGGGCGTGTCGCCGTGCAGGCACAGGGTCTGCACGTGCAGCTCGAGCAGTTCGCCGGTGCGGGCGGTGACCGTGTGCGTGCGCACGATCTGCAGCGCCTGGGCGATCAGCGCCGCCGGTCGGCCGAGAACCGCGCCCGGGAGGTTGCGTGGCGCCAGACCGCCATCGGCCTGATAGGCGCGATCGGCAAAGCCCTCGGCGACAAAGCGCAAACCCGTGTGTGCTGCCGCCTCTGCCAGGGCGGAGCGCGGCGGTCCCAGCAATTCGCCGATCCGGGCATCGATGGCGAGCCGAGCAACGAGCATCGCCAGGGCGGGATCAGCGGCGGCATCGTTGTAGAGGGCGCCATGCGGCTTGAGATGGCGGACCCGGCTGCCCTGGGCGGTCGCTATCGAGACCAGTGCGGTGACCTGGGCGCTGAGTGAATCGGCCAGGGCGGAACGGGAGATCGCCATGCTTTGCCGTCCGAACCCGGCGCGATCCGGATAGGAAGGGTGGGCGCCGATGCCGACATCCCGTCGGGCGGCCGCGTCTACCGTCGCCGCCATCGACTCCGGGTCGCCGGCATGGCCGCCGCAGGCGATGTTGCAGCGACTGACCAGGGCCAGCAGCGCAGCATCGAGGTCGCGACCGGCGCGGCCGGGCAGTTCGCCGAGATCGGCGTTCAGACAGATCGATCCGTTCATGGCCAAAGGCCCAATGCCCGCAGCACCAGGCGCAGACCCAGGCCGATGGTCACCAGCAGCACCGCGGCGCCGAGCAGGTTGCTGGCCGGGCCGTTGCGGTGCCGACCCAGCAGGTCGGCACGGTTCATGGTGTACAGGAGGAAGCCGGCGACCACTGGCAAGAGGATACCGTTGGCCACCTGGGCGAGCAGGATCAGGCGGACCGGGGAAAGACCGAGCAGGGCGACCGCCGTGCCGACCAGCAGGACGGCCAGCGCCACGCCCCTGAACAGGGCGCCGCGTGGCGGTCGGCCGGCGACCTCGGCGACTGCGTAGGCCGCCGCCAATGGCGCGGTGATGGCGCTGGTCAGGCCGGCCGCGAACAGGCCGGCCCCGACCAGCCAGCGCGCCGCCGTCCCGAACACCGGTTCGATCGAACGCGCCAGGTCGGCACCGCTGGTCACGGTCGCGCCGGTGCCGAACACGGTCGCGGCGGCGGTGGCCAGGATGAGGATCGAGACCAGGCCGCCCAGTCCGACGCTGGCGCCGGTGTCGATCCGCGCTGCGGCCAGGGCGTCGCCATCGCTCGCGGACCAGCGCTCGCGCGCTGCCGCGGCATGCAGGAACAGGTTGTAGGGCACGATCGTGGTACCGATCAGGGCGACCGCAGTGAGCAGCCCTCCGGCCGGCACCTTCGGCACCAGGCCGGCGAACAGCGCAGACAGATCGGGCCGGACCAGCACCGCGCTGCCCGCGAAGGCCAGGGCCATGACCGCGACCAGGACCAGCAGCACACGCTCGATACGGCGGTAGCTGGCGCTCATCAGCGCAAGAGCCGCCAACAGGGCCAGCACGGCCACCACGAGCCTGCGATCGACAGGCCCGACCAGGGCCTCGACACCCAGGGACGCGCCGGTCAGGTTGCCGGCCTGGTAGGCGCTGTTGCCGATGCCCAGTGCGACCAGCACCAGCAGCGCAACAGCCCAGCGCAGCGGGCGGGCGCCGGCGCCGGCCATCAGGGCCTCGCCCAGGCCCAGCCGGGCCCCGACACCCAGCCGCGCCGACATCTCCTGCAACACCACGGTCGCCACGGTGGCGAACACCAGGGCCCACACCAGGGCCATGCCGAAGTCGGCGCCCGCCACGGTGCAGGCGGTGACCGTGCCGGGTCCGATGAAGGCGGCAGCGACCAGGGCACCGGGACCGATGGACAGCTTGGCCATGGGGAGTCGGGGCGAGGAGAGGCGCAAGCCTAGCAGGCCGTCGATACGCGTCCTGCGGGCAGCGGCCATGAATGGCAGCCCGGCGAAGCGACAAGGCGAGCGGTCGTCTCGCCGGGATCGCGTCGGCAAGTGTGCCGGCTGGGCGAGCGGAGATGGCGGGCGGGACCTTTGCGTTTCACAAGGCTGTGGATGGGTCTCGTCGGACCTGCCGCATGCATTCCGGAGGATCCTTGCCCCCATGCGGAACTGCCCGCCGTCGCGACAGCGAAGTCGAAGCCGCGGTACCTTCCTACCTCATGTCCCGCCCGGCGTCGGGGATCGAGCGGGCTTGCCTGACGCCCGGCGATCCGGGTTCGTTGCTGATGAACGGGTGGAAGCTGCGAATGGTGTGCGATCGGAACCGGAGTCCGGCATCCAGGTGAAACGGCCAGCGCCCACCTGCCGTGTATTGCGTGCGTCCCACCTGATCGGTTGGCTGGTGCTTGCGCTTGCACTGTCCTCTTGCCGGACGGCGCGCGAAGGCGAGTGGTACAGCGATTGGGACCGCGCGGGCGCCTGCCGGGCGCCGGGCGTGCACGCGCCCTGGGGGGCGACGCCCGCGGGGACCCGCCTTGGCGCCTGCCAGGGCCACGAGGGTCGCCACCTGTGGGTGCTCTACGTGGCCGACTGGTGCAGCGCGAGCCGGCAACAGCAGGCCTGGGCGGCGCAGGCCTTCCGCGCGTTTCCCGAGGCTGCGTCCGTCGCCGTGGTGCTGACCGGCGGTGCACAGGTCTTCGAGGCAGCGACGCCGGGCGATGCGCTCGCCTGGAGCGTCGCGCTCGGCGTGCCTGCCGACCGGGTGGCGGTGGAGGAGGAAAGCACGCGGACGGTACCGCAGCATCTGCTGCTGGGGCCGGATGGCCGCACGCTCTGGCGGTACATCGGGGTGCTCGAGGCCGACCGGATGGTCCAGGTGTTCGAGGACTTCCGCAGCGGCCGACGACGCCCCGACATCAGGTGACCGGGCCACGACGGCGCAGGTCGGGGGTGCGGAGCGACCCGGGCGCATCGCCGCCCGGCATTCCCGTCCCAGCGCGTCTTGCCAGGGCGCGCAGAGGTGGTGCAGTCTCGGGGCATGGCCGAACAGCCACTGACCCTGATCGATCCCGCCCGGGGACCGGGCGATCCGCCCTGGCAGGCGGTGGACGACCCCGTCATGGGCGGACGTTCGCATGGACAGGTACTGTTCGAGTCGGGCGTGATGCGCTTCACCGGCGAGCTGTCCTTGGCGGGGGGCGGCGGCTTCTCGTCGGTGCGCACCGTGGGCCGGACCTGGAACCTGGCCGGCCGCACCGCGCTGCTGCTGACCGTGCGGGGAGACGGACGCGAATACCAGTTGCGCCTTCACGACGGCGCGCTCTGGCAGGGCCGGCGCGTCGGTCATGGCTGCCGGTTCGTCGCCCATGCCGGGCCATGGCAACAGGTCGAGGTCGAGCTGGATGCGCTGGTGCCGATGTGCCGGGGAGAGAAGGTGCCGGCGCCGCGTCTGGAGCGCAGTCGGGTGCTCGACCTTGGCCTGCTGATCGCCGATCGCCGCGCCGGTCCTTTCTCGCTGGAGGTGGCCGGCATCCAGGCACGTTGACGGCGTGCACCGGCCGCAGGCGAAGGCTCAGGTGGCCTGCCGGGTGACCTTGTCGAGCAGGCCCATGCCCACCGCCGAGACGACGAAGGTCAGGTGGATGACCACGTACCACATCAGCTTGTCGCTTTCGGTGCCCGGCACGTTCATGAACACCTTCAGCAGGTGGATCGAGGAGATCGCCACGATCGAGGAGGCGACCTTGTTCTTGAGGTTGGTGTAGTCCATCTTGCCCAGCCAGCCCAGCTTCTGGCCGTCGCCGGCGGCGGTGTCCAGGCGCGACACGAAGCTCTCGTAGCTGGACAGCATGACCATCACCAGCAGGCCGCCGACCAGGGCCAGGTCGATCAGCGAGAGCACCACCAGCACCAGGTCGGCCTCGGCCATCTCGAACACCCGGGGCAGGACATGGAACACCTCCTGGAAGAACTTAAGGCCGAGCGCCAGCACCGCCAGGCTCAGGCCCAGGTAGATCGGCGCCAGGATCCAGCGGGCGGCATACAGGGTGCGTTCGACCAGGCGTTCGATCATTTTGGCCGGCAGTTCGGGGCGGACTGAGGGGGCGCCATTCCAGGCGCAAGGTCCAACCATGGGCAGGGCCGGAAGCCCCGGGTCGACACCGGCGATTGATCCTTCACGCCGCCCGGTGCAGGCTGGGACCCTCCTTCCCGGACGGCCCCGCCAATGACGCTCCCAGATCGGACCCGTGCGCGCGATTTCGACCCCCAGGTGCTGATCGCGTTCGACGCCTACGTGCATGGCGAGCTGGACCGCCGCGGCTTCCTGCGCCGGCTCGGGCAACTGGTCGGCAGCGCCGCGGCGGCCGGCGTCGCGGCCGCGCTGATGCCGCGCTTCGTCCAGGCCCGGCAGGTGGCCGAGGACGATCCCCGGATCGAGGCCGGCTACGTGGGTTTCGACGCTCCCCGTGGCAACGGCAGCGGGCGCGGCTACCTGGTTCGGCCGGTGGCCGCCGAGGCTCCGCTGCCACTGGTGCTGGTGGCCCACGAGAACCGGGGCCTCAATCCGCACATCGAGGATGTCGCACGGCGCCTGGCCCTGGCCGGCCACATCGCCTTCGCGCCGGATGCGCTGTTCCCGCTCGGCGGCTATCCGGGCGACGAGGACCAGGCTCGTGCGCTGTTCGCGACGCTGGACCAGGAGCGGACCCGGCACGACTTCCTCGCTGCCATCGACCACCTCGCGGCTGTCGAGGGCGGCAACGGGCGGATGGGCGCGGTCGGCTTCTGCTGGGGCGGCGCCATGGTCAACTTCCTGGCCACGCGGGTGCCGTCGCTGCGCGCCGTCGTGCCCTTCTACGGCGGCCCCGCGCCGCTCGACGACGTGCCGGCGATCCGTGCCGAACTGCTGGTGGTGCTGGCCAGCGACGACCCCCGTGTCAACGACGCCTGGCCGGCCTACCGCGAGGCCCTGGATGCCGCCGATGTCGCCTGGTCGCTGTTCCAGCCCGACGACACCCTGCACGGCTTCCACAACGACACCACACCCCGCTACTCCGAGGGCCCGGCCCGCGAGGCCTGGTCGCGTACCCTGGCCCTGTTCGACCGAACGCTGCGCTGACCGGCCTATCAGCAGGCGTCCTCGCGGCCATAGCCGGGTCGCGCGGTGCGCGGCGTCGGCGCCAATCTGCGCGCGACGGCGAGTCCGTGCAGCAGCGGGAGCGCTGCCAGCAGGCCGACACCGGCCAGGGGCAGGATCAGCAGCCACTGCCCGGGCGATAGTGGCCGCGTCATCAGCACCGCGCTGGCCGCCGGCACCTGCAGCAGGACGATGCTCGCGAGGGTCGCCAGCGCCAGGCCGCGCGCCACCCGGGTGCGCAGCCGGGTGAGCGCGGTCAGATACCCGGCCATCATCAGCAGCAGCACCGCCAGGGCCAGGCTGCGCGCCGCCGGCACTTCGGCGCCCGCTGCCAGGCCGGCCTGGTAGGCGACCGCGACCGCCGCGGTCGCCACCGTGCCCGCCAGCAGAAGTCGCGGCACGGTGCCCGTGGGGAACAGCGCATGGCGCCCGCGCGGCGGCGCGCGGTGGCGGAGGTCGGCGGCCTGCTGGAAGGCCAGCAGGGCGGTCGGGTGGATGACCAGCTCCAGCCAGACGACGTGGATGGGCAGAAACAGCAGCGGCTGGCCGAGCAGGGGCAACAGCGCGGCGCTGGCCACGAACGGCATGTGCACAAGCAGCAGATAGACGAAGGCGAGCTGCAGGTTGCGGAACAGTTGCCGGCCCTCGGCGACCGCACCGGCCAGGGTGGCCAGTGCATCGTCGAGCAATACGATGGCAGCGACCTCGCGGGCCGGCCGGGTGCCGCGCTCGCCCATCGCGATGCCGATGTCGGCAGCCTCCAGGGCGGGGACGTCGTTGACGCCGTCGCCGGTGACCGCGACGGTGTGACCGCGTGCCTGCAGCGCGCGCACCAGATCCAGCTTGTCGCGCGGCGTGGCACGGGCGACCACGTCGACGGCAGCCAGGTCATCGGCCGCCCCGGCCCCATCGCCCGGCACGCGGATCGCCGGATCGCCGCCGCCCAGGCCCAGCGCAAGGGCGATGGCGCGCGCCGTGTCCGGATGGTCGCCGGTGACCATCACCACGCGGATGCCTTGCGTCTGGCAGGCCTGGACCGCGTCCCGGGCGTCAGCGCGCAGCGGATCGGCGAAGGCGAGCAGGCCGGCGGGCAGGAAGCCATGCGTCGGCTCTTCGGTCGGTTCGCTGCCCGGCGGTAGCGGGCGCTGCGCGCAGGCGATCACCTTCTGGCCCTGGCTGGCGAGGTCGGCGACCCGCGCCAGCCAGCGTGCCTGCGTCGCAGGGTCCAGCGTGCAATGCGCGAACACCTGTTCCGGCGCGCCCTTCAGGACGCCGGCCAGTCCGCCGTCGGGCAGGCGCAACAGGGCGAATTCCCGGCGGCGCGCCTCGGTGAACGGCACGCCGCCGAGCCGCTCGCCAGCGCGCCCGGCGGTCGCCGCCAGCACAGCGCGGTCCAGGGCATCGATGCTGTCGGCGCGGATCGAGGCGGCGACCAGGGCGAGCAGGCCGGCCGGGTCGGCACCGTCGGCCGGATGGCTGCCGACCAGGCGAAGCTGGCCTTCGGTGAGGGTGCCAGTCTTGTCGCTGCACAGCACGTCGACCCGGCCGATCGCCTCCACCGCCACGGCCCGGCGCACCAGCGCCTGGCGGCGCGCCAGCCGGAACACGCCGACGCCCAGGAACACTGAAAGCACGACCGGGAATTCCTCGGGCAGCGCGGCGATCGCGAGGGTGAGCGCGCTCAGCAGGGCGTCCACGGGACCGTGGCCTTGGGCCAGGCGAACCGCAGCGAGCGCCAGGCACAGGACGGTGGCCGCGAGCACCATCATTGCCACCAGCCGTGTCACTGAGCGCTGCAGCGGCGTGCGCGACTTCGGACCGGTGCGCGCCAGTTCAACGATCTCGCCATAGCGGGTGGCCGTGCCGGTGCAGGCCACGCGCATTCGTGCCGTACCCGAGAGCAGGCGCGTTCCGGCCAGCAACCAGTGCTCAGTCGCTGCGCGGTCGCCAGCCGGCAGGGGCAGGGGCCGCTTGCGGACCGGCAGCGACTCGCCGGTCAGCGAGGATTCGTCGACCTGGAGGTCCGCGCCGGACATCACCAGGCCATCGGCCGGGCACCAGGCGCCATCGGTCAGCTCGACCAGGTCGCCGGGAACCAGGGCGCGCGCCGGCAGCTGCTGCCATCGACCGTCGCGCAGGACCGTGGCATGCGCGGCGAGGCGGCTGGCCAGGCCCTGGGTCGACGCCAGGGTGCGCCGGTGCAGCCAGGCATCCATACCGAGCAGCGGCACGATCGCCAGCAGCAGGATGGCCGCCTCCAGGCGGTCGCCGATGATCCAGAACAAGCCGCTGGTGACCAGCAGGAACCAGGGCATGGGGTCGCGGGCAGCATCGCGCAGGGCCTGCCAGGTGCGGTGCGGTACGTCGGCGACGATGTCGTTGGCACCGTGGCGCCGGAGGCGCGACTCCGCATCCGCGCTGCCAAGACCGGTCTCGCCAGCCAGCCCGACAAGCACGGCCTCGGGGATGCTTCGCGCAGTCACCAGCGGCATCCCCGGCCGACCCTGGTGTGGGCACCAGCGACGGCGATCGGCCCGGAACAGGATGGGAGCGGACGGGTGCGTCGCAGCATGCCGGCAGTCTAGCCCGGATGTTTCAATGGGCCGCTACGGCGGGCGCCGAACTTCGCGCCGTGGCACGGGTCCTCCTGGCCGGATCGACGGACTGTCGGCCACGGCATCGCCGTTCAACGGTCCGCCGCCCGCACCGCATCGAAGTCCCGGTGGCCTCGCCACGCCTTCCCATGAGCCCTCCGGACAGGTCCGGCCACGGACTGACCTGGGTCAGTGCCCGCCGCGCCCGCTTGAAGGACAGTGCCGGGAACGGCCCGTTCGGGCCGCCTCGATGGAAACCTCCGCCCATGGAATACCGCATCGTCCTGGACCGCTGGGAGATCGAACCCGAACAGGTGCGTCAGGCCCTGGCCGCACTGGACCCGGCGGCCCTGGCCGACCTGTCCGCTGGCGGTCGGCTGCTGCGCATCGCCACGACGCTGGACGCCGACACCGTGCGAGCTCGCCTGGCCCAGGCCGGGCTGCCGGATGCGCTGGGGCAACTCGTGCTTGCGCCCTCGGTGTGCTGCGGTGGCTGTTCGGGCTGAGCACCGCCGGACTATGCGGTCTCGCGGGGTTGGTTAGCATGACGGCGCCCCCCAGCATCCGGAGACCGGCATGTCCACGATCCTCATCACCGGCGCCAACCGCGGTATCGGCCTGGCACTGGTCCGCCACTACCGCGAGCGCGGCGACCAGGTCATCGGCGTGTGCCGGACCGGCAGCGCGGCGCTGGCCGCAAGCGGTGCCCGTGTCGAAGCGGGGGTCGACGTCACCGACGGCGCGGCGGTCGCTGCGCTGGCCGGCCGCCTTGCGGGGCAGGCGATCGACGTGCTGATCCTCAACGCTGGAATCCTGGAGCGCGAGCCGCGTGACGGCGTGGACGAGGCCGGCTTCGACGCCATGCGCCGGCAGTTCGAAGTCAACGCCCTGGCCCCGCTGCGCGTGACCCAGGCGCTGGCCGGCAATCTCGGCCCGGGCGCGCGCATCGGCATCATCACCAGCCGCATGGGCTCGATCGCCGACAACGGCTCCGGCGGCTATTACGGGTACAGGGCATCGAAGGCGGCAGTCAACGCGATCGGCCGCTCGCTGGCGGTGGACCTGAAGGCGCGCGGTATCGCCGTGTTCCTTCTGCATCCGGGGCATGTCGCCACGGACATGGTCGGTGGCACGGGCGACATCCAGCCCGCCCAGGCCGCCGCCAACCTGGTGGCGCGGCTGGACAGCCTTGGCCTGGAGCAGTCTGGGAGCTTCTGGCATGCCAATGGATCGCCCCTGCCCTGGTAGACGGCTGGCGGCGTGCCGCCGTTGGTGACGATGCAGGCGCAGGCCAACGGACAGTGGTCCGGACGGGCCAACCTTGTCATGATCCTGCTCAGCAGCCACCGGGTCAGTCCTGGAGGCGGCCCGGGCGGCTCGGGTGTCCAGGCGCACGTCCGCCAGGGAGCGGTCCGAGGTTCACGGAAGGTCCCGATGGGCGGGCCTTACCCGGCGTGTCGACAGGGGAGGGCTTGGTGTGGGCTGGATACACGATCAGGACGAGCTCCAGACGCAGGTCAGGTACCGGCTGATCCGGGAGCGCTTCGTCGACCACATGTGGCGGGGCGCCTTGCTGCTCGGACTGGTCGGTGTCCCTGTCTCCCTGATCCGTGTCCCGGAGATCGGACTGCAGCCGACCATGGTCCTGCATACCGTGATGTTGTCGGTTTCCCTCCTGGTGAACCTGTACCTGAACCGGATCGGCCCGGGCACCAAGGGTCTGCTGCTGGTCCTGCTGTTCTGGCTCTCAGGGTTGGGGGGACTCCTCAATTTCGGGATGCTGGCCGCCTCTCTGTGGTTCCTCGCTTTTGCCGCCATGGTGGCCGGAACGGTCTGGTCCCTTCGGGCTGGCATCGCTACATCGGTGGCTGCCTTGCTTGCGATTCTTCTTGCCGGTGCGGGGTTCACCCAGGGTTGGCTGCAGATGCCGGTCGATGCCTCCGACTATGTGCTCAGCGGCGGCGCCTGGTTGAATCTCGCAGTCGGGTTCGGACTGGTGCTCATGGTCATGCTGATCGGCCTGGGGAGCTATCAGACGGCCGTCAAGGCATTGCTCACGGAGATCGACGACCAGCGCCGGGAAATCCAGCACCTGGCGACGCTCGACGCACTGACCGGCCTGCCCACGCTCAGGCTGGCCCGCGATCGCATCGAGATGGCGTTGCAAGGCGCAACGCGGAGCCGTCTGGAAGTCGCCTTGCTGTTCATCGATCTCGACCGCTTCAAGGCGGTCAACGACCGTCACGGCCACGAGGCCGGCGACGCCGTGCTCTGCGAGGTCGCGCGTCGCCTGACGGCGTTGCTCCGGCCCGGCGACACCGCCGCCCGGGTCGGAGGTGACGAGTTCCTGGTGCTGCTGGTGCCGCCCACTGGACGGGATGAGGCTGGCGAAGTTGCGCAGCGGATCGAGGAGGCGCTGGCCTGGCCACTGCCCTGGCAGGGGCAGCCGCTGCGCATCGGCGCGAGCGTGGGAATCGCCGTCTACCCACAGGATGGCCGGACTGCGCAGGATCTCCGGCGCCACGCCGACGCGGCAATGTACGACAGCAAGCGCCTCAGGACGGCCTGAGCGCCACGTTCGACACGATGCGGCTGGGAAGGCGCTGGTGGGTGGCCCGGTTGCGCGGGGACCGGCTTCTTTCCCGGCTTCGACAGGTCGTGCCTGTCGTGGAGGAGCCCGCAGCGTCGGAGCATCGCGCTTGACCCCCGCTGCCGGGGCGCCGCAGGATCGCCGCAACTCCCGGAGTCCTGCGCCATGCCGATCCTGTCGATGACCGTGCGTCTCCTGCTGGCACTGCTGCTGACCGCCGCTGCGCCTGTGAATGGCGAGGCTCCGCCAGGGACAGGCGAGGAGGCGGTCGGCTACAGCACGCTGGTCGACCTCGCCGAGGCGCTTGCCGTGCTGCGTCGTCCCGAGGCGGGGCCTGATGGCCTGGTCGACCACGGCGCCGCCGCCGTTGCCGCTCGGCGCGCCAGACTGAAGGCATTGCAGGCGCGCCATGCCGGGATCGACGTGGCGGACTGGCCGCGGGCACGGCAGGTGGACTGGCTGGCTCTGCGTGCGCAGCTCGACGAGCACGACTTCCTGCTCCATGTCCAGCAACCCTGGGCGCGCGATCCGGGCTTCTACCTGGACCAGGTGCTGCGGCCGACCTTCACGGCGCTCCCAGCGCCCGAAGGGCAACGTGAGGTTCTGGCCGGCACGCTGGATCGGGTGCCACTCCTGCTGGCCGCCGCGACGCGCAACCTCGAGCCGGCGCTGGTTCCAGCCGATTTCGCGACGCTGGCGTTGTTCAACATCGAAAACGCCGATGGCGTCGGCCATGGCCATCCCTTCCGCGCGGTGCCGCCGGTGGGCATCCTGGGCTGGTACGAGGACCTGCTCGGCCGGGCGCGCCGGCACCAGCCGGACCTGGCACCCCAGGTAGAGGCGGCGCGCGATGCCGTCGCAGGCTTTCGCGACTGGCTTGCCGGGCAATCGACGGCGATGACGGCACGCGCCGGATTCGGCGAAACCCTGTTCGACTGGTACCTGCGCCATGTCAAGTACATGCCCTACAGCGCGCGCGAGATCGAGCGGATGGGGCAGCGCGAGCTTGACCGGGTCTGGGCAGCGCGCACCCTCGAGCGGCATCGCAACCGCGACCTGCCCGAGTTGCTGCCTGCCTCGGGCCGCGACGACTACGAGGCGCGGGTCGCCGCAGTGGACGCCGACATCCGCGCGTTCCTGCACGAACAGGCGATCCTCAGCATTCCGGCCGTCGTGCCGGGCGACTTCCGGCAGGTCGGCTTCAACGTCCCCTGGATCGAACGGCCGGGCGGGCCGAATTTCTGGGAATATGTGCAGTACCGCGACCCCTCGCCGGACCACTGGCATGCGGTGATCCCCGGCCACCGCTTCGATGCCCTGGTGCTGGCCGGAAACCGCCATCCGGTGCGCCGGCACCTGCGCGACGGCGGCCGCGCCGAGGGTTGGGCCCTCTACCTGGAGGAGGCCGGCCTGCAACTGGGCTTCTACGAGCGCACCGGGCGGCCGCGCACGCGCGAGCTGATCTGGGACTTCGCGATCTTCCGGGCGGCGCGCACGGTTGGCGATGTCCGCCTTCAGCTCAACGAGACCGACAGCCGACAGGTGGCTGCGTGGTGGCGGTCGCTGACGCCCAACCTCGACGATGATGTCGCCCGTGTCGATGCGGAAATCTACCTGCGCCGCCCCCCGGGCTACGGGTTGGGCTACACCGTGGGCGCCTTCCAGATGCAGAAGGTGCTCGGCGAGCGTGCCCGGCAGCTCGGCGACGACTTCGTGCTCGGGGATTTCCATGATGCGTTCATGGCGGCAGGTGGCATTCCCATTGCCCTGTTCCGCTACGAACTGACCGGCCTGGACGACGAGGTGCGCGGGCTCTGGCGGCGGCCGCCGCTCGCCGACCTGCTCGCCAACAGGGAGGGCGCAGCGGGCGCCTCCACCCAGCCCTCAGCGGCGGACCTCCACTCCGGCGGCTGAGCTTAGCGGAGAACCCGAAGAGCAGCCCGAACAGGACGCATGGCGAGACCATCGATCCCGCGCCGTGGCGCGAGCCGCG
The DNA here is from genome assembly GCA_019634735.1 of Lysobacterales bacterium. NCBI lineage: Bacteria > Pseudomonadati > Pseudomonadota > Gammaproteobacteria > Lysobacterales > Lysobacterales bacterium. The sequence continues at coordinate 350,088 of JAHCAT010000001.1, forward strand.
GATCATTGGACACTGAAGGCGAAGTCGGCCCTGCGTCGAGCCCGCCACAGGGAGAAGACTGCGCCACGGCGTGAAGGTGGGAAGCCGCAGGAGCGGCCTTGCCAGACATCCAGGTTGGCATGCCGGAGACGGCACGCCCGGGAGATGTCCTGCGTCCGGAGGCGCCGGGCGGCACCGAGCCGTCGACGCGCCGCCCTTGCGTCGATGAGCGCCCTTCCGGGCGATGCCTCGGAAGAATCCGACGCCAGGCCGCGCGCTGTTCGGATGCCTGCCCGGGCGCTGACGGGCACGCTGTCCGGCATGGGGCCAGGACAGGCGGGGCAGTCATGGATCTTCGCGCATCACCAGCCGATTTCGCGGTGTTCCACCTCAGCACGCGGGGCTGTCGTCGCGAGCCCGCCTTCCTCGACGATTTCGACCGCAGGTGCCTGCTTGCCGTGGCGTCCGGTCTGGCTGCCCGGCTGAAGGTGGCTGTTCATGCCTATGTCCTGCTCGACGATCGCCTCCATCTGCTTGCGTCGGCATGCGACGCCACCGCGCCGGTACGACTCTGGCGCCGGCTCATGGCAGTTCACCGGCTGGCCTGGCGGCGGCGCCACGGCCGGCCGCCACCGGCCTGGCTGGACGTGCTGCGCGCCTGCCGGGTGGACTCCGTGCGCCACCTGCTGGTCGTCCACCGGTTCATTGAAAACCTGCCTCTGTCGGACGGCATCGTCCACGCGCCCGCGCACTACCGGTGGTCCAGTGCCCGTGCCAGCCTCGGCGCCCGGCTCGACCCGCTGCTGACCTGGCACCCGGCCTTCCTGGCCCTGGCAACCACCCCGGGCCAACGCGCCCTGGTCTGGTCCGGCTGGCTGGCTCGCGATGGCGAGGACGCGCCCAGGCGCCTGGGCGGCTGTCTGGTTCGCGATCAGGCCCTGGGCACCCCCGCGCTCGCCCGGATGCTGGCGCGTCTTTCGGAGTCGGCGAGTGCCGCTGGAGCGCGGGGTGCCGCTCAGGGCGCCGGATCACTCCCGCCGCGCACCAGCCAGAGGGCGAACAGTGCCGCCGTCACGAACATTATCAGGCTGTAGATGGCCGCGGGGATCGCCATGGCAGCGCTGCCCAGGACGTTCAACGCAATGTAGATGGCCAGCGTGCCGTTGTGGATGCCGATCTCCATGGCGATGGCGATCGCCTGCCGGCGTGGCAGGCGCAGCGCCAGCGGCGCCGCGTAGCCGGTTCCCATGCTGGCCAGGTTGAACGCCAGGCAGGCAAGGCCGACCGCACCCAGGTAGGCGAGCAGGGTGCTCCAGGCCTGTGCCACCGCGGCGACCACCAGCAGGACCAGGACAGCCACCGAAAGCACGCGCACCGGACCTTCCGCCCGTACCGCGAAGCCCGGCAGCGCGGCGCGCAGCACCATGCCGAGACTGACCGGGACGACGATGATCACAGCGACCTCGACGATCTTGGCGAAGGGCGGGGGAACGAACTGACCCGCGCCCATGAACCAGGTGAGCGCCAGGTTGAGAATCACCGGCAAGGTGATCAGGCACAGCAGGGAGTTGACGGCGGTCAGCGTGATGTTCAGGGCGACGTCGCCACGCGCCAGGTGGCTGTAGATGTTGGCGGTGGCGCCGCCCGGCGACGCCGCCAGGAGCATCAGGCCGACCGCCAGCTCGGGCGGCAGGCGCAACGCCAGCGCGATCCCGAATGCCGCCCAGGGCAGGACGCCGGTCTGCAGTGCCAGTCCGACCAGTACGGCCTTCGGATAGCGCGCGATACGGGCGAAGTCGCCGGCCGTCAGGCCCAGCCCGAGGCCGAACATGATCACGGCCAACGCCAGCGGCAACAGCACGGTGGTTACCAGTGTCGCCTGCATGCGGACTCCTTGGATGGCCTGAGGGACGCCTGGCCGTCGCCAGCGCGTGGGGCAGCCGGCCGTCGGTGCGAGGCACGCCGACGGACGGCTCAGCCCGGCTGGGTGGTTGCGTCCAGGGTGGCAAGAATGCCACGTGCGGCGGGCGCCTGGTCGGGCAGGGACGACCGGTTCGGAAGCCGCACCGTGTCGCCTGCCGCTACAGGCGCGTCGAACCAGGCGGGCAAGGCGTCGATCAGGTAGATCAGCCTCGACGGCGAAGCCGTTTCACGCGCAATCGGGGTCCAGCGGGCCAGATCGATGGGCTCCAGCCTTCCTTCCAGGCAGGCCGCCCGCCACATCAGGTTCAACACCTGGACCGGGGAATCGCCCGGGTCCGCCTCGACCCGGTCCGTACCCGTGAAACGCAGGGTGTCGCCGATCCCGTCCAGGCGCGTGGCGCGTCCATCGACGCGCAGCAGCAGTGGTCCGCCTTCGACCAGCATGAGCTGCCGTGCCACGCCCGGCAGCGCTGAAAACGGACCGGCCCGGGCGATCTCGGCCAGCGACAGGCGCCAGTCCCAAGGGCATCGCCCCGGATCGACGTTGCGGCAGGCACGGTGGCGTCCGGCCGCGATGACCCGCGTGAATCCGCCACCGTTGCTCCAGGGCTCGACCCTGTAGTCGTTGGCGGGCAGGACTCGCATGGCGGAGTTCTTTGATCGCGTCACGAACGCACCTTAGCGAATTGGCCTGCCCGATGGCTTCGCATCGGACGTACACGGCGCGACGCCCCTATCGGGCAGCGTGCCGCGACGACGCCCGGCAAGGCCGGCTGATCACGATGCCTGCGTGGCGCTGCCCGACCCGGTTGGCGCATCGGAAAACTGCCTGCCGGTTGCGGCCAGGGGTGCGCTCGGCGAGTCACTTGCACGTGCTGGCGAACCGCCGGGAACCTGTCCCGGCGCGGAAGCGTCATTGGACCGCTACTGGGGCCACTGAACCTCGCGCCGTGGCGTGGTCCGCTGCCGTTGACCGGTTCGACGCAGGGTGGACGCCGCCATGGCCGTTCAACGGTTCACTGTCTGCTCCTTGGCGCAATCTCGACGGCCTCGCTACCCATCCTCACGAAAGGTCCTGGTCAGGAGAACCAGGACGGTCGTTTCCCGACGGATCGAGGGAGCGGAAAGTCCGCTTGCTCAGGACCCCAGGATGCTGTCCGCCGACTGCGGGCAATTCTGGCGTATCCGTGCGCCGATGCGGTCGGCGAGCTGTCGGTCGAGCTGGGCGCGGTCCAGGCCGACCTCGCCCGCGAATCCGCCCAGGGACATGCGGGCGATCATGATGTGGCCGGCGAGGTTGGCGCAGCTTTCCTCACCGGGGGAAGCCGCCAGGCGCGCCTCGACGTAGCGGGCGGATACATCCACGTAGCAGACCTGGAATGCCTGGGCCGCGTCCGACCGGGCGGCGGGAGCGCTGCCCGCACGGCCGACGGCGAGCCCGACGACCACGCTGCAGCCATGGGTCGGGTTCTCGCCGCGACCGGCGCTGTCCCAGGCGGCTTGCAGGCGGTCGGCGTAGTCGCTCGGGAAGCTTGGTGCCCCGCTGCCGCCGCAGGCGGACAGCACGAGGGCGGACAGAAGGGCGATGGACAGCAGGTGCGTGCGAGGCATGGGCGGCTCCGGTGGGTGGGGTCAACGCCGTTAGCAACGCAGCCGGTGCCGCTGGACTGCCAGACACGGCCCTCCGAAGACGCTGGCCACGCCCGGGTGCCCCCCGGCCGAAGCTGGCGCGCGTGGCGCCAGACAGGACCGGCGGGGACGCGCCCCGGGTCGGGGCCGCTCAGTGCAGGCGGAACGAGACCGGCACCTGGACCCAGGCCGCCACGGGTCGACCCTGCTCGATGGCGGCCGAGAATCGCCACGCGCGCACAGCGAGCAGCGCCGCCTGGTCGAGTTCCCGATGGCCGCTGCTGGACAGCACCTCGATGGTGCGCACCTGGCCATCGTCGCCGACCAGGACGCGAAGCACGGCTTCGCCCTGCATGCCCCGGTTGCGGGCAACCACCGAATAGTGCGGCTGGCGGGTGCGAACCACCGTGACGCCGCGGTCGGCAGGTGCCGCCGTGACCGCAGCGCCCGGCTCGGCCCCGCTCAGCGGGATCGGAGCGGGTGGCAGGTCGGTGTGGGCCACCGGCAGGCGGGGCGCGACGACCTGGCTGGCGGCAGGACTCGCTCGATCCCTGCGCAACTGCGGCGTGTGCATGGGTGGCGGTTCCAGCACCGCTTCGAGGGCGGGCACCACAGGTGCCTCGATCGGTGGCGGCTCGACGATCTCCACCTGCAAGGTCGGCGGCGTTGCCGGGATCGGGTTGGCCGAAGGGGGAACCGTGGCCGCGAGCACCAGCAGTCCGGCTGCGACGACGTGCAGGTTGAGGGCGGCCGACATGGCGCCGACGCGGGGCCAGCGGATCGGTTCGGACACGAGAGTGCGGATGCTCATGGCGATGCTCCCTTCGGATGGCGTCCCTGCCCATGGGTCCTGGTCCGACTCTTACGCCCGCGCGGACCCACTGCCCATCCCCTCCGATCCTGTCATTGGGCCTGCAGTCAGCTTTTTCCCGCGGTCCGGGATCAGCCACGCCATCGGGTTGTGGCCTGCAACGAAAACTTCACTCGGCGTCCGTCGGCGCGCAGCTATGCTCCGCGCCCCACCCGCTGCGCAGCCGCGAACCCGATGCCCCTCCAGACAGTCCGACGCACTTTGCTGGCGATCACTTGGGCCCTGGTGGGCCTGGTGCCGACCGCACCCGCCTGGACATCCGATACCGCAGCCGACGACGGAGAAACGGTACTGGCCACCGTACTGGTGACCGGCGACCAGCCTGGTCCTGGTCTCTGGCGGGTCCGCAACGGCGACCACAGCCTTTGGTTGCTCGGCACCGTGTCGCCCCTGCCGCGGCGGATGCGCTGGATGTCGGACGAGGTGGAGGGTCGCATCGCGCTTTCCCAGGTGGTGATCTTTCCGCCCACGATGAACTTCGACAGCGGCATGGGACGGGTTCGTGGGCTGTTCCTGCTGCCGTCGTTGCTCAAGGCCAGGAACAATCCGGAGGGCGTGCTGCTTTCCGACCTGTTGCCAGCGCCCCTGTACGCGCGTTGGCAGGCGCTCAAGGCCAGGCACATGCCGAACAACCGCAGCGCAGAGCGATGGCGCCCGCTGTTCGCTGGCGACCGGCTGTACGCCGAGGCCATAAAGGGCGAAGGCTTGCGTGCCGGCGGCGTCGTGGGGCCGGTTGTCGTCCGCGCCGCACGCAGGCACGACGTTCCGGTGGAGCGGCCGTCGGTCAAGATCCGGATCGACGACCCGAGGGAGTTGCTGCGCCGCTTCTCGAGGACCGCGCTGGACGACACCAACTGCCTCGACCTGCTCATGGCCAGGCTGGAGCAGGATCTCGACAAGATGCGCGAGCGCGCCAATGCCTGGGCGGTCGGTGACCTGCAACGCCTGAAGGCGCTGGCCGGCGTGGAGGTGGGACGGGCCTGCATCGATGCGGTACTGCAATCGACGGTGGCTGCCGAACTGGGCATGGAAGACCTGCCCGGTCGGCTGCGCACTGCCTGGCTGGATACCGTGGACTCCGCCCTGTCCACCCACGTCAGCAGCTTCGGCATCATGCCTATCGAGTTCCTGCTCGGTGACGACGGCGTGCTGGCCACGCTGGCGGCGCGCGGCTACCTCGTCGAGTCGCCCGACGAGGAGCGGGCGGCCGGGGATCCGGTGGAGACCGACATGCAACCGGAGTGACAGCAACAGGCAACGGCCACTGCCTGCGGGCGTGGACGTGCGCGCGAAGGCGCGAATGGGTCAGAGGCGCAGTTGCCGGTCGCCGGGCCGGACGGGCGTCGTAACGGCGACCGGCGGAACTGCCAGGACGTTCGGCTCCTTCCATCGGCTGCCAGGCGCGCGACGCCCTGTCCGCACCCGCCCGGATCAGCGGGTCGGCCAGCCCGGACGGTCCAGGAGCGCGCACGGCGGGCCATCCAGACCCCATCGTGATGCGGGCGGCGCACCGTGGCAGGACGGCTGTGCAGCCGCGGGAACAGACCGGGCCGTCCACGGCCCCGAGATCCTCGGCCGCAGTAGCGGACTTGCGAATGATCCGGACTAGAATCCGGATGTATCCGCGGCGAAGCCGCGCGCTCGGGGGGAGTTGCCGATGCACCCACGGAACCTGCTGTTGGTGCTGTGCCTGCTTCCACTGGCTGCGGCCGCCGATTTTCCGGATATCGACGAAGGCTGCCTCGACTGCCATCGCCCCACCCGGGTCCGTCTGCAGATTCCGATCATCGAGGGCCAGAGCCGTGGTTACCTGCTGAACCAGCTCAGGCGCTTCCAGGAACGTCACCGCGACAGCTTCCCGATGTCCGCCCTGGTCGCCGGCATGTCGGAGCCCGACCTGGCGGCGCTGGCCGACGAGCTCTCATCGAGGTCGTGGCCGGACTTGCGGATCCGTGTCGAGGACGCGGCAGTGGAACGGGGCCGGGTCCGGATCGGACAGCTGGCCTGCGAGGCCTGTCATGGTCCGGCCTTCCTTGGCGAGGGCGACCTGCCGCGAATCGCCGGGCAGCATCCAGGCTACCTGCGACGGCAACTGGACGCCTTCGGCGAAAGCCATCGTCACCATCCGCCGTCCGGGACCGGCGCCCCGCTGACCCGGCTCAGCGCGCGCGATCGTGCCGACATCGCCGCCTTCCTCCACGCGGTCGCCGACCCGGGCGAGTAAGGGCAGGTCGACAGGCGCGCATGGCGCCTGCCGACTGCGGACGGGGCCGGCCTGCCTGGTCGTGGTCCGGGCCGTTCGTCTCCTGCACTTGTCCGGTGGGCAGGGTTCAAGGGCAGGAAAGGCTGATCTGTGCGCTGGCGGCTAGTCCGAACGGCGAGACGACTTCGACTGCCAGGACATGGTCGCCATCCTGGCCAGCCACGCAGGTGACGATCTGGTGTGGCGAGGTTGCGGCGGTGGGGTCGGGCAACATCAGCCCGCCAGTCGCAATCCATGCGTAGCCGAGGTTATCGCCCTGGGGCCAAGCCTCACAGTAGTAGCTTCCAGCATCCAGATGGCATTCGAGCCGGACTTCCGGTGGGGACACCCGGGAGGAGGTGCAGCGATGCAGCTCGAAATCGCAATCCTCGCCGCTCTGACCGATCTGGATTGCGTAGGTGTCGCCCGTGTCGCAGGACACGATGGAGCAGGACGGACTGGCCATGGCGCTGGCGGACGCCAGGGCCGAGGTCGAGAGGGCGAGGCGGGAGATCAAGGTGGAAATGGACATGCGGTACTCCGAGTAGGGGTGGTCAGCCGGGCGTCCCCCACGTCCGACGACTGTCTAACTCGGAAACCGGCAGCTCTCCCGATCAGCTTCGATCAGTTTTCTGACCGCTCGGCCTCCCGCCGGGCCAGATAGTCGAGCGCCTTCTCTCGGATGGCCCCGGCCCGACCACAGGCCAGGGGTGGTGCAGCTCCATGGCAGCCCGCCGCAGCCATGGCGCGTTCGGAAACATCCATCTGCCGTCTCACGTTCGAGAGGTTGCCAATCTCCGGACAGGCGGCCGCGCCCGGGCTGGCGACCAGGTCCAGCGCTTCCAGCGAGCGCTCGTGGCGCAGCAGCAGGTCTGCGAGGATCGAGCGGAACAGGCAGACACTGATATCGCCCGGCTCCTGGTGCTGCTCCCCGGATCGCAGCACCTCGCGCAGGATCGGTTCGGCTCGCGCGTCGCCATCGGGTAGCTTCATTGTGTAGAGGGCAAGGTTGTAGCCTGCGCGAAGCGTGTTGCGATGTCCTTCACCGAGCACATCCTTCCAGGCTGTCCAGGCGCGCTGGTACAGGTCTACCGCCTCCTGGTACTGGCCGAGGTGGAAGTGGGTCTCGCCCAGGGCGGTCCGGGCCAGGGCGGCCATGGCACTGTCGTCGCCGTAACTAACGATCAACCGCTCCATCACCGGTGCCAGGTCAGCCAACGCCTGTTCACCGCGACCGGCAGCCGCCATGGCATTCATTCGCCTGAGCTGGGTGCGGGCGACCCGTGGATGGTCATCGGCAAGTGTGCTGAGTTGCCAAGCCAGAGTCCCATCAAGTTCGGCCAGCATTTCCTCGAATCGTCGCATCAGGCGATACAGGTCGGCGATCCGCCAACGCGCCTCGGTGGCCAGCTCGTTGTCCGGACCGGCGTCGGCAACCGTCTGCAACACGTTTCGCAATCGCTCCTCCGCCAGGAGATATCGACCCGTGCGCGTTTCGAGCCATGCTTGCGCCACCGACCACTCCGGCGACTCGCCGCCACCCTCCAGTGCCTGTTGCTGCAGGAGGGCGTCGGCGGTCTCGACGTCACCGAGGTTCATGAGCGCCCGCGCCGCCACCAGGCGCAGGCGGGTGATCGTCGCGAAATCGGCGTCCGTCCGGTCGACCAGGGCGAGTGCGCGCTGCGCCAGGGCGGCGGCGCGCGAATCGGAGGACAGGTCGAATTCGACACCAGCCAGGGTGTCGGCGAGCTTGACGAACAGGGCCGGCTGGCTTTCCGCCACCGCTTCCAGACGGGGCAGGGCGGCGTCCAGCACCTGCCGGACGCGCATGTCGGCACCGGCGACGCGCGCCGGATCGGCGGCAAGGAAGGCGCCGCGCAGGACCTCGACGACGGCCTCCGCACGATCCCGCTCCAGGACGGCGGCGTTGCGTTGACGTGCCAGTTCGAAGGTCTGCATTGCCGTTGCCAGGGTGCCCGCAATAACCGCGAGGGCCAGAGCGGCGCCGAGCGACACGGCAACGCGGTTTCGCGCGACGAAACGGCCGATCCGGTAGGCGCGCTCACCCCGGCGGGCTTGGATGGGGCGGCGGTCGAGGTGCCGCTCGATGTCCGCGTCGAGTTCGGCGACGCTCGCGTAGCGATCTTCAGGGCGTTTCCGAAGACAGCGCAGAATGATCGTGTCGAGGTCGCCGGCAAGGCGCCTGGCCAGCGCCGCAGGCCCTGGAAGTGCTCGGGCAGCGGCGATCTGCGCGCTTCCGGCGCGCTGGCTGGGCGGCTGCGGTGGCACCTCGAGCAGCAGTCGTTCGATTTCTCCCGGGCGCAACCCCGAGGTGACGAACACCGGCTGGCCGGTCAGGAGTTCATAGGCCAGTGCGCCCAGGGCATAGACATCGCAGGCGACGCCGGTGGGCTCGCCCCTGAGCTGTTCGGGCGCGGCGTGGCCGGGCGTCAGGAACCGCTCGGTGGTCGCGGTGTGGGTGTCGTCCGCAGGGGCAAGCGACTTGCCGATCCCGAAGTCGAGCAGCTTGGGCTGCCCGCTGGCGGTCACCAGGACATTGCCGGGTTTGAGGTCCCGATGCACCACCAGGCGGCCATGGGCATGCGCCACCGCCGACAGGATCCGGCGCAGAAGCCGCAGCCGCTCCTCGATCCCGAGACTGCGCCGGTCGCACCAGTCCAGCAGGGGCTCGCCGTCGATCAGTTCCATGGCGACCCAGGGCGTCCCATCGGCGAGGCGTCCGGCATCGATGAAACCGCAGATGCCCGGGTGGTCGAGATGGGCGAGGAGGCGACGTTCGGTCGAAAAGCGCTCGAGCACGGCCGGCTGCAGACGGTCGCCACGCACCAGCTTCAGGGCGACCGGCGGCGCCTGCGGCACCTCGGCCCGCACCGCGCGGTAGACCTGGCCCATGCCGCCGCGCCCCAGAACCGCCTCGATCTGCCAGGGACCGACCCGCCCCCCTTCGGCAGAAAGTGCCACGGGCAGCAGGGCAAGGGCGCCCTCGGAAAGCGCCTGCAGGCCGGTTTCGCCCAGCGGGCTGGCACCCCCCCGGCCCACTTCGAGCAGAGCCAGCACCTCGGCGAGCAGGTCCGGATCGTCCGGGCAGGCGCGGATCAGGGCAGGCACCTGCTCGTCCGCGGGCAACCCGGCAGCGAGGTGGAACAGGTCCTGGAGCCGCTTCGCGCGTGCCTCCGCCATGGCCGGTCGAACCGCGCTCAGTGGGTCGAAAAGTCCAGTTGTCGGCCCAGCCACGCCCGTGCGAACCGCCACTGACGGCCGACCGTGGCGCTGGACGAGCCGAGCACTTCCGCCACCTCGTCGACGGTAAGGCCGGAGAAGACGCGCAGCTCGACCACCCGGGCGCACTCGGCATCCATGCGCTCGAGGCCGTCGAGGGCCTGGTCCAGCGCCAGCCAGTCGACGCCGTCCCGTTGGGTCGGCAATTCGCCCGACAGCTGCTCGTCCAGTGCGACCACCACCGTGCCGCCCCCGCGCTTGGCGCTGTGGCGCTGCCGGACATGGTCGACCAGGACCCGGCGGATCACCGTCGCGGCGATCGCGAAGAAATGGTTGCGGTCCTGCCAATCCACCCGCTGCTGCCTGTGCAGCCGTTCATACGCCTCGTGGGCGAGTTCGGTCGCGCGCAGGGTCGCCGGTCCGCCGCTTCGGAACAGCTGGGCGCGGGCCATGTCGTGCAGCACCGGATAGATGCGCTCGATCAGGGAGTTCTCGACACTGCGGTCGCCACGCTTCCAGGCATGCAGCAGGTCGGTGACGTCAGCGTCCATCGTCGGTGGTCCCGTTCCAAGACCCGCATGCTACAGGTGGCCGGGCGTGTCGGTGACAGCCCGGATTCGTGAACTTTCGTGGCGGAACCAGCCCCCCGGGGGGCGGCACGTGTGTGCCCCCCCCTCGACCGGATCAGTTGCGGACCGCCTGTTCGTGCCCCGCCAGGGCAGTCGCCAGCTCGGGGACGCCATCGGCCCCCACGGGAACCGTGATGCTGGAGCCGTCGAAGTCGGAACCGATCGGCTCGGCACGGCCTGCCAGGCAGACCGCCAGAAAGCCCTCGGCGACCGCCGTGAACGCCTTGCTGTTTTCCGGCCGGGCGAAGCCATGACCCTCGTCGGGGAACAGGACGTAGGTGACAGGGATGCCGCGTGCCTGCATGGCCTCGACGATCTGGTCGCTCTCCGCCTTGACCACCCGCGGGTCGTTGGCGCCCTGGGCGATCAGCAATGGGCGCTGGATCCGATCGACGTGGCTGATCGGCGAGCGTTCCATCAGCAACGCCCGGCCTTCCTCGGTGCGCGGGTCGCCGACCCGGCGGTACCACTGTTCCATGAAGCTGGCCCAGTAGGCCGGGAACGACTCGAACAGGGTGACCAGGTTGGACGGCCCGACGATGTCCACCCCGCACCGGAAGGTCTCCGGGGTGAAGGTCAGACCGACCAGGGTGGCGTAGCCGCCATAGCTGCCGCCCATGATCGCCACCTGGTCGGCGCGGGTCACGCCGCGGTCGACGGCCCATTGCACCGCGTCGACCAGGTCGTCGTGCATGGCGCCCGCCCACTCATGGTTGCTGTGGTTGACGAAGTCCTTGCCGAAGCCGGTGGACCCGCGGTAGTTGACCTGGAGCACGGCGTAACCGCGATTGGCCAACCACTGCGGATAGCTCGAATAGCCGTACTGATCGCGGGCCCAGGGCCCGCCATGGACCAGCAGCACCAGGGGTACCGGCGCGGCAGGGTGGCCGTCGCGATCGGGATCCGCGAAAGCCGGGAGGGTCAGGTAGCTAACCAGGGTCAGGCCATCGCGACTGGGGATTTCGACCGGCCACATGGGCACCAAGGGCTTGCCGTCAAGCGCCGGGCGGGCACTGAACAGGCGGGTGATCGTCCCGTCGCCGGCACGGTCGTAGCGGTAGTAGGTGGACGGCTCCTCGGCAGCGGCATAAGCGACGATCCAGACCGAATCGTCCAGCGTGCGGGCCGAAACGGACGCCTCGCCGGCGCCAAGGGCGCGCAGCCGTTCCATGTCGGTGGCGATCTCCTGGTCCAGCACGGTCCACTCGTTGCGCAGGTAGTTGGCGGCAACTGCCTGCGCCCGCCCGGTCTGCGGATGGACCAGTGCGTCGGACACGTCGGCCCGGGGGTCCTCGAACACCAGGGTCCGCTCGCCGCTGGCGAGGTCGACCTCGTACAGCGCCACAGTGTTCCTGTCCCGGGATTCGCGCAGGTAGACGCTGGCGCCGTCCGTGGTGACGCTCAGGTAGCCGGTGGTCAGGTAGTCGTCGAAGCCGATGCTCTCGCGCACCTTCCAGCCGCCGTCCTCGGTGGGCTCGAGCACGTCGGTGCCGCCATCCTCGCGCGAGCGCGTGGCAAGACGGACCCGGAAGTCCGGGCCGGTCAGGTAGCCGGCGATTCGCTCGCTGTTGCGTTGCACCAGCGAACGTTCGCCGCTGGCCAGGTCGACCCGGTACAGGTCGTGCCACTGGCGGTCGCGGTCGTTCATGCCGACCAGGATCTGGTCCGGGTGCAGGTGGCTGACTTCGTACACCACCGCCCGCGTGCTCTCGAACGGCGTCAGGTCGCGGCTGGTGCCGCGGACCAGGTCGACCGCATACAGGTGAAAGTCCTCATCGCCGCCGCTGTCGCGCAGGTAGAGCAGTGTGTCGGGGCGGTAGGACCAGAAGTACTGCCGGATGCCACGTGCCGTGTCGCTGGTGACGGCGCGGCTGGCGGCGACATCGTCGGCCGGGGCGACCCAGACGTTCAGTACGCCATCGACCGGCGCGATCCAGCTCAGGTACCTGCCATCAGGGCTGATCTGGACGTTGGCACGCTCGGGGTTGCCGAACAGGGTTTCGCGCGGGATCAGTGGCACCTCTTCGAGGCGGGTCGGCGCTCGCGCCTGCGCGGGTTCGCCCGGCGGCGCAGGGGCTGGCTCCCGGCTGCAGGCGACTGCCGCAAGCGCCAGCAGGCTTGCCAGGATGGGACGCAGGATCATTGCCGGGCTCCTCATGGCGAAAACAGGACCCCGATCCTACTCCCCGGGCCGCCCCGCGAACCCTTGCCAGAGGTCATGGCCGCAGCCTGGCGCCGCTCGTTTTCTGGCCGGCCCGCTCAGTGGCGTTCCGGCGCAGGTGCACCGGCAGTCCGGCTGGCGCCCTCGATCATCGCCTCGGCCATCGCCCCGTAGACCTGCGCCCAGGCGTCCTCCACCCCGGGCGACCAGGCTGGCCCAAGGGCATCATGGAGGCTGCGCAACAGCGCGGCCCCGACCGCGTCGTAGTGCGACTCCTGCGCGCCGTAGCCGACGTGGCGCCGCCCCATGTCGGCGAACAGGGCGTGCAGTTCATCGGGTCGGTCGAGCGCCGATACGATGGCCGCCAGCATCGACATGAGTTTCTCGCCCTGCGCTTCCATGTCTTCGGGAAACAGGGGTCTGGCCTGCGGCGCCAGGTCGAACAGGTGGCGGTAGAACAGGGCGGCGGTGTCACCGGAACCGCCCTGCAACACCGCGAAGCTGGAACGTACGCGTTCGATGTCCTCGGGCGACATGGTCGGCTCCAGGGTTCGGGGTCAGAAGGACACGGCGTCGATACGGTCGATCCGCACCACGATACGCCCATGCTGGGCGCTGCGGCCGACCACCTGATCGCCTTCGATGGCGGTCACCAGCAAGGCAAGGCTGGCGCCCTGCACATGCACGGTGACGCTCCGGTTGCCGGCCTCGCGCGCTTGCTCGAGGGTCTGCCGGATGGCGTCGCCGGCCGGCTGGGCGTGCGGGGCCCGCAAGGGGACCAGCAGGGTCATGCAGACGGCGACGGCGAGGAGCACGGCGCGACTTGACAGGTTCATGGACTTCTCCTTGGTTGGACGGGGTGGCGGGACGGAGGGACGGATCGGTTGGCGGCCGGAAGGGCCGTCATTCCATGCCGTGGCTGAAGATGCTCTCGAACTCGTAGGCACCGATGTCCACCTGGCCTTCGACGACGCGCGGCACGCCGGCCAGGTCGTAGGGCGGCAGCCCGGAATGCGGCGATGACAGCCCGGCGTTGCGCAGCGGCGAAGCCGCGCCAGGCAGCGGGTAACCCGGGTCCACGAAACCGGCATGGGCGGCAAGGTTGCCCTGTCCCGTCCCCAGCAGCCCATGACCTTCGGCGCTGAGGTTGTGGCGCACCCGCGCCTGGATGGCGCCACTGAGCTCGATCTCCCGGTTGCCCGGCGACCCGCCGGCCAGCGCATTTCCCCACACGACGTTGTTCTCTATCCATTTCACCGTGGCGGCGTTGCCCGGGAAATGCACGACCCAGGGCGTGCCGGCCTGGTTGCCGGTCAGCGTGTTGCCGGCGATGACGGCCTTGCCGACGTGGGCGCCGGCGTCCTGGTAGGAACGGACCACCGAGGCGATGGTGCTGTTCCAGGCGATGAGATTGCCCAGCAGGTCGATATCGCCGCCGCGCACGCTGAGCACCACGGCGCTGTCGCACTGGTTGTCGATCACCCGGGTGCGCACCATCCGGGCATGGTGGCGCCCGTGCAGGTTCAGTGCGCAGCCGTGGCCACCCATTTCATCGGCGCCGGTCAGCGTGAGGTTGGTGATGGTCACCACCGGGCGGGGTTGGGCCGGATCATCCGGCGTGTCGATCCGCAGAATGCCGCGACCCGGGGCCGGCAGCAGCACGGTCCGGCTGGCGTCGGGATCCTGGGCGTTGCACAGGTTGTCGCGCCAGCCACCGGAGATGACCAGATTCTTGCCGTCGCTCAACACCGCCGCATAGGTCGAGAGCGGCCCCATCGCCCAGCTGGTCGGCATGCGCACGTTGCGGATGCGTACCTCGTCGGATTCGCCATTGCTGCCAACCAGCGCCAGGACGTTGCGAAGCTCGGTCGCATTGTTGGCGCAGAACACGGCAGCGCGGGCCACTGGCGGGGTCGCGGACAGGACAAGAACAAGAAGCAGCGGAAGGACCGTCCGGACAGCACCGGCAGGCAGGATCTTGGACATCTCGTGAATTCCAGGGCATCGACGCCGGGGTGGCACCGCCGGACCCGACAGTGACGCCGACCGCGCTGGCGTGCCTGACGGCTGCGTTGCCGGCACATTTTTTTCTTTTAAGTCAGTGGCCTGGGGCCTGCCCGACGGGACTCGCCAAGGGCTCGCTGGTGACCGCCGTGGCGGGTTCTCGCCAGCCATCGGCCAGGTGCTGCACCACAAAGCGGGTCAGCGGCGGATGCGGCGGGTGCAGGGGCGGTCCGGCAGGCGCGGGCAGGCCCAGTTCGACCCTCAGCAGACGGGTCTCTTCCGCGAGGCGCGCCTCGAGGCTGCCCTGCGCGACCGCTCTGTCGACCTGGATCCGGGCCAGGTCGGCGTCTCCCCGCGCAAGGGCGCGGCGGGCGTCGATAAGGCTGGTGGCGCCTGGCTCCTCGCTGTCGGGGGCATCCGCGGAATCGAGGTCCGGCGTCAGTCGCAACGCCACCAGCCGGACGAAGTCGGCCATGCTGTCCGACGGCTGACTGCGGGCCAGTCGGATGGCGTGCTCCATCTCGAGGCGAAGATCGCCCGAATGTCCCAGTGCGGCATGGCCGTGGGCCAGCAGCAGGGTCAGATCGAGCTCGAGGCCGGTGGCACGACGGTCCCGTGCGCCGGCCCGCGAACGCTCCAGGAGCGGGAGCGCATCGCCTGGACGGTCGTCGATCAGATCCAGCAGGCCAGCATAGGCCAGCCCCCGGTCGTGCACATCCAGGCGCCCCAGGCTGCGTCCAAGCTGCGCTGCCCGGACCAGTCCGGCACGCGCACCCACCAGGTTGCCGTCGGTCCAGTCGATCCGGGCCCGGGCCAGCGCCAGCTCGGGCGTGTCCATTGCGGCGTCATGGCTGGCCAGCCTTGCCCGGGCGGCTGCAATGTCGCCGTAGGCGGCTAGGTCGGCGATCGCCATCGCCAGCCTCGGGTGGCGCAGGTCGTCCGCCGTGATGCCCCGCAGTTCCTCGAGGGCCAGCTCGCGCAGTCCCTTGGACCCGTAGAGGTGCGCGCGCGCCAGGCGCAGGAACCAGGCCTGCGGCCTCAGGTCGAGCAGGGCGCCTGCGTGGCGGATGGTCTCCAGAGGCCGCCCTTCCGATTCGGCGCGGACATAGTTCTCCAGCAGCAGCAGGTAGGCATTGCCGCCACGCTCCCGTTGCGTGGCCCGGGCGAGCCATTCCTGGCCCTGGCTGCCATCGTCGATGCTAAGCGTCCACAACACCAGGATCAGCGCCGGCAAGGGCGATTCCGAGCTGCCGTGCGCAGCCTCCATGAGGGCGCGGGCCCGGGCACGGTCGCCCTGACGCTCCTGTTCGAAGGCTTCCGCGACCAGGAGCTTCACTTCCGCAGGGACGTCACCCAAGTCGCTCGTCTGGACACCCAGGCCAAGGTCCATCCAGCGGGTGTCGGTTGCGCTGCCGGCCCGCCAGTGCCGAAGGAGCGCGGCCGCGAGCACGAGCACGATCAGGGCAAGGACCAGCACAAGCGGCAGCACCGTCCGCATGGCCGGCGAGCCCGGCTTCCGGCCGCTCGCAGCGGCAGGCGCGGGGAGGCCGATGGAGACCGCGTCGAGAGCCGGCGGCGCCGGCGCGGGGTCTCTTGCGGCGACGACACGCGGCTCCCCGTCGGCGTGAGCCGGCGGGGGATCGGGCACCGGTTCCCGGGCGGGCACCAGCTCGCTCGTCGCGTCCAGGCGTACCCCAACGCCGCGCACCGTGACGATGCAGTCGCCGCGCGGGCCGAGGGCGGCGCGCAGACGGAACACCAGCTGGCTCAGCGCCTCGTCGGCGACCACCTGGCCGCCGGGCCAGAGTGCGTCCAGCAGTTCCCCACGAGGCCACACGCGGCCGGGACGCTGGTGGAGCAGGGCGAGCAGGGCCATGGCCCGCTGCGAACAGGCGCGCTGCCGGCCGTCGACCAGCAGCCGGTGGCCCTCCAGGTCGAGCTCGATGCCGGGCAGGCGCACGCCGGGGGCGCCGGCCCTTGGCAACGGACTGTCCAGTTCGGCCACGCGTTCTCCCCCTGCGTTCAGCCGGGACGATAGCAACGCCGGGGCACCCGGGGAAAGACCGGACGAGGCACCGCGGGATGGCGCGGCCGGTCCCGGATCAGCCGCGCAGCCGCTCGAGGAACAGCAACAGCAGGGGGGCGGCGACCACGCCGGCGAATTCCGACACCACGCGGAGGTTGAACGGCCACACCGCGCGTCGACCCACCTCCCGGTAGTATTCGCGGATATTGTTGAGAAGGCGGATCTTTTCCTCGACTTTGGCGGGATCGGTCTTGATCTCGTGCAACTTGTCGAAGACCTCGTCGTAGCGCTGGAAAAAGTGGTCGTTGAGGAAGCCGAGCATGCGCTCGCGCTCGGCGTACATGCGCAGGTGGGCGCTGTAGGTGGGACCGAGGAAGGCGAAGGTGGCCACAACCAGATAGAAGGCGGCACCGGCATAGACCAGCAGCCAGCCGGTAAGCGCATTGTCGAGGAATCGGGGATAGAACCAGACCAGCAGGGTCAGGAATAGGGGAAAGAACGCGATGTAGCCGCTGTTGAGCAGGGTGAAGTCGCCCACGAAACGCAGGCCGCAGCAATTGTCCGGATGCAGAGGTTTGAGGCGGATCGGCTGCGCGCGCTCCTTGGTGAAGGTGCGGTGGATCTGGCTGGCGCTGACCGCGCCGCGCCAAAGCACTGACATGAACAGGTGCGAGCCAAGCACGGACAAAGCGAGTATCCACGCGAAGCCGAACACCGCATCCCGGGACGATGCGTGCACCACGATCCCGAGGTTGCCGTCCAGGCCGCCTAGGCGGGCGGCGATCCAGAACGCCAGGAACCAGGCCATGAAAAGCACGGAGCCGAACCAGGCCCAGGCGCTGTCGAAGCGTTTCTGCCACGCCGCGACATAGGCTTCCGGGGGCTCCACCTCGTCGGTGAGGATGCCGCGCTCGTACAGGAACTGCACGGTGTGACGGATGCGGGCATTCAGCAGGCGGGCGTAGAGCACGATCGCCGGAAACCAGAGCAGCAGGAACACCGGCCCGAAGTATTCCCGAACGAACGGAACCAGCTGGGCCTGTGATGGATACCGGCCTGGTGGCTCTGGGATCGACCAGAACGTCCCATCGGCCAGGGTCGCCAGCGCGAGCAGACCGTAGAAGCCGAGGAAGAACACCGGCGTCACCCAGGCGTCCTGCCGCAGGAACCAGCGGAGCACCGGATCGCGCCGGAACGGTTCCAGCGCCCGGATGGCTTGCCCAATGCGCGAGCCGGCCTGGGTCCTCTGCTTCGCCATGCGCCCTCCCAGGCTTCGATGGGCGCGTCGTGCAGGCGTCGGGCAGCGCCCGGTCCAGGCGACGCGCAGTCGGAGGGTACCCCGATACCGGCGAGCATGCAGAGGCGGGGCGTTGCGACGGGTGCTGTCAGTACCGCGTATGGCGCTCCACGACCACGTACTCGGCATCGGCCACCACGCCGCCCGGGGTCCGTCCGGGAGCCGCGCCGGACGAACGCCGCAACCGCCGCCTGAGCAAGGCAAGGCGCGCTGCGATCACCAGCATCGCCACCAGCGCAAGGCCGAGCAGAGCGAGGAAGACGAAGGCACCGAGCACCGCCGAGACGGCCAGGCCGAACACCGCGGCCGCGCCGGCCAGCCACCGGGACAGTCGGTTGCCCGGCAGGGGCGGGGACAGGCGGTTCATGGCGGTTCTCCCGGTGGGATGAGGCAGTTCATCGTAGTGGCCGAAGGCGCAACCATTGCCGCCGGATCGCCGGTGGCTTCAGGCCCGCGTCAGGGCGGCGCCGGGTAGTAGGTGGGCGCGCCCGGGCCGACCGGCAGTCCCAGGCCGAACACGTACAGGTAGAACAGGGCGGTCCACCCCAGCGCGAACACCACGCTGTAGGGCAGCATCATGGCGATCAGGGTGCCGATGCCCAGGTTGCGCACGTAGCGCGCCGCGAACGCCATGATCAGGCCGAAGTAGCTCATCATCGGGGTGATCAGGTTGCTGACCGAATCGCCGATGCGGTATGCGGCCTGGACCAGTTCGGGGCTGTAGCCGACCAGCATCAGCATCGGCACGAAGATCGGTGCGGTCACCGCCCATTGTGCCGATGCCGAGCCCAGCGACAGGTTGACCAGCGCGCACATCGGGATGAACAGCATGAACACCAGCGGGCCGGTCAGGCCGATGCCGCGAAGGGTATCGGCGCCGACCACCGCAAGCACCTGGCCGATCTGGGTCCAGTTGAAAAAGGCCACGAATTGGGCGGCGAAGAAGACCAGCACGATGTACAGGCCAAGGGTCGACATCGAGGCCGCCATCGCATCGATGACGTCGCGGTCGCTGCGGAGGCTGCCGACCGTGCGGCCGTAGACGAAGCCGGGCACGGCGAAGAACACGAACACCAGGGCGACGATCCCGGTCAGGAACGGCCGCAACGAACCCAGCGTGTCCTCGACACCCGGTTCGCGCAGGGCGCCCCAGGTGGGCACGGTCAGCAGGGCGATCAGCGCCGCCACTGCCAACGCCGCGAACCCGGCGTTGCGCAGGCCGCGTCGCTCCCGCGGCGTGAGGGGCGCCATGCTGACCTCGGGCGGACCCTCGGCGCTCATCAGTCCGGCGTCATAGGGTCCGAGCTTGGGCTCGACGATGCGCACGGTGACGAAGGTGCCCAGCACAGTGATCAGGAAGGTGCTGGTGATCATGAAGTACCAGTTGACTGCTGCGTGCACCTCGTAGCCCGGGTCGATCAGCCGCGCTGCTTCCTGGGTGATGCCGGCCAGCAGGGGGTCCACGGTGCCGATGAGCAGGTTGGCGCTGTAGCCGCCGGAGACACCGGCGAACGCCGCAGCCAGTCCCGCCAGGGGGTGGCGGCCAAGGGCATGGAAGATCGCAGCCGCAAGCGGAACCAGCACGACATAACCCATTTCCGAGGCGGTGTTGGACAGCACGCCGGCGAACACCACCACGGCGGTGACCAGGCTGCGGGGTGCGCGCAGCACCAGGGCACGGATGGCGGCCGTCAGCAAGCCTGAGCGCTCGGCGACGCCGACGCCGAGCATGGCCACGAGCACGGTGCCCAGAGGTACGAACTGGGTGAAGTTGGTGACCAGGCCGGTGACGATCCGCCGCAGTCCCTCGCCATCAAGCAGGCTGACCACGGCGATGGTTCCATCGGCGGCGCGGCCCGCGGCGCCCTCGGGGCGGGGGTCCTCGACGGCGACGCCCAGGGCCGCCAGCAGGCCGCTGAGCAGGACGATGAAGACCGCCAGCAGGGCGAACAGCGTGACCGGGTGGGGAAGCAGGTTGCCGGCCCACTCCACCGCGTCAAGCAGGCGGGTGGTCCACGGCGTCGGGCGGGCGCCCTCGGCCTGGCCGGCTTGCGGATCCCGGCTGGTCTCGCCGGACGGCAGGGCAGGGGGCACGGGTGGCCGCGCCGGTTCCTGGGTCATGTTCGCCTCACCGGGATGGACCCGGAGATGCTAACCCTCCGGCAGGCGTGCGCCCCCGGCCACCGTTCAGCTTTCGCTTGAGAAGGCGCTTTGCTCCGGAAAGTCACCAGCCCAGGGAATCCGGTCACCCGGCGTGCACCGGGTGGCCGGCAACTCCCGTGGCTCTCGAGCGGCAGCCGTTGAAGCAGGGGTTCGGCAGCGCCGGCGGGTCAACGCACGCTCATCAGTTCACGATGGGCATTCGCCGCGTACTGGCGATCACTTGCCCAGCCGCTGCTGCGGCCGTAGCCGGTGCCGGTGCGACGGGGCGCATAACGGACGAGTGCGCGTTCCGGACGGGTCGGGGCGGGGGTCGGGATGCGGAGGTTGTCGTTGCTGCGGCTCATGATGCCCTCCTTGGGGCGTTGTGTTCTGGTGTGTTGCCAGACTAGAGCACCCCATCGCCAGCACGCATGGGCCGGAGGTCACGATCGGAGGGCGCCGCGGGTGCCGTTCAGGTGCCGGACAGGCTCCCGGCGTTCAGCTTGCCGCATGGAACCCGCCATCGACGCGGCGCCGGTGGCCCGCAGCCTGCTTGAGCCCCATGCCGCCCAGGTCGCACCCAGATTGCTCAACCTGCTGCTGGCGGGCGCCGATGGCCGCATCGGGCGCATCGTCGAGGTCGAGGCCTATGCGGGCGCGGAGGATCCCGCGGCCCATTCCTACCGGGGTGCGACGGCGCGCAACGCCAGCATGTTCGGGCCGGCCGGCCATCTCTACGTGTATCTGAGCCACGGCATCCACCATTGCGCGAACGTGGTCTGCAGCGGCCCGGGCCACGGCGTGCTGATCCGGGCATTGCGTCCGCTGGCCGGCCTGACGGCGATGCGCGCCGCCCGGCCAGGCTGCCTGCGCGACCTGGACCTGTGTCGTGGACCGGGACGGCTGGCGCGGGCGATGGCAATCGACCGGCGCCACGACGGCCTGGATCTGCTTGGCGACGGACCCTATCGCCTGCTGGACGATGGAACCCCGCCGCCAACCGACCCGGAGACGACGCCCAGGATCGGCATCAGCCGAGGCACCGAAAAGCAGTGGCGCTGGTCGGTGCCGGACGAGCCTTGCCGGTCGCGTCAGCCCAGGCGAAGCAGGTCGTCGCCCCCGTGTTCGGCGTAGCGGTGGCGTTTCGCCCAGCCGCTGCTGCGGCCATAACCGCTGCCGGGCGAACGGCGCGGGCGGAGGGAGTCGCGATAGCCGGAGGGTCGCGGCGAGGGCGCCAGGCGCCGTTCGTTTGCGTCCTGGGCAGGCGGGTCGAAGCGGGGATCGAAGCTGTTCATGGCGTACGTCGCCTTGGGGAGGGACGCGTCCAGTCTGGGCCTGCTCGGAAAGCCGGCCATCGGCCGGAAGTCATCGGCCATGCGCCGACCTCGTCGGCCGTTCAGCCGCCGGCAAGGTCGGGGTTCGATGACGGCGAGCTCAGTCGGCGCGCTCCCAGCGATAGCCACTCAGGCGCGCCAGCTGCTCGGGGGGCAGCACCTCGGTATGGGTGCGCCCGCGGATCACCCAGGTCGGGTAGTCGCTGACGTTGGCATCGATGCACGCCAGTGCCGCGATGCCGCCACGGCCATCCGGACTGCACTCGACATAGGGCAGGCGACTGGCGGAGCGCCGGAACATCTGCTTCTGGTCTTGGCAGGCGGGGCACCAGAAGGCTCCGTAGAACTTCGCGCCGGTGCGCTCCAGGTGGATGGCGAGATCCCGAAGTCGAGGGTCTTCAGGTGGCTGCAGCACGCCGCTCTGGGCAAGCCCGATGCCGCCCACCAGCACGGCCATGGCCAGCAGGTGCGGCAGCAGGAAGGGCCCCCAGGGCCGGCCCGGCGCCACGTCCGGCCGGCGCACCGTCAGCCACGCGAACAGCACAGCGACCAACAGCAGCGACGCCAGGCACCAGCCGCAGACCGCGCGCAGGTGGATGGCGGCGGCCAGGGTGAGGAACACACTGATCGACAGGCCGACCAGGGCCAGCCGCCACTGGCGACGCCACCGCTTCAGGGCAGGTGCGGGATCTAGGCTTGCGAGAAGCATAAGCACGTACAGACCGAACCCCCAGACCGCCACGGGCAGACCGAACAGGCTGCCCCAGCGGCTGCCCTGGACGATTGCGCAGCCGCCCTCGGTCGAACACAGGGCCGGGCGGCCGTCGCCCAGCGCCACCACCGACAGGTAGCCGGTGAGCAGGAGGCCCAGCCCGATCAAGGCGAGCACCGGCCGATCGATGACCACGCCGATGCGGCGGCCGGTTCGCGGCGTCTGGGGAGGGGCTGGGCGCTTGCGCGCTGGATCGCGACGGCTCCGTGTCATTTCCCTGGGGTCCTGCGTGGTCTGGCGGCGCCCGACTGTAATGCCGCCCGGCGGCCAGCGGTAGGGGTGGCCTTCGCGCGCAGCCGGGCTGGCCGCCGGGCGCCCTGCCGACCGGATGCGAACCCGGGCCTCCTGGGCGACGGGGTTCCTCTACCCTGTGCGCTGCTCCGCAGCCCGTCGCCCTTAGCCGCCATGGCCCGAACGATCCGAACCGCGCGCGTCGCCGCCGGCCTGCTGCTGCTGAGCGTCAATACCCTGGTCCACGTGGTGCCCCTGCTGATGGTGGCGCTGGCCAAGGCAGTGCTGCGCTGGCGGCCGCTGCGACGGTTGCTCGACCGGGTCCTGATGGCGATCGCGGAGAGCTGGATCGGCGTCAACGCCTTCCTGCTGGACCGTCTCACGCCCTTGCGCATCCACGTCGAGCTGCCTTCCGGGTTGCGCCGGGACGGTCACTATCTGGTTCTCGCCAACCACCAGAGCTGGGTCGACATCCCAGTGCTGCAGAAGGCCTTCAACCGCCGAATACCGCTGCTGCGCTTCTTCCTCAAGCGGCAACTGTTCTGGGTGCCGCTGCTGGGCCTGGCATGGTGGGCGCTGGATTTTCCCTTCATGCGCCGCTACACGCGCGAACAGGTGGCCCGGCGCCCGGCGCTGGCGGGACGCGACCTCGAAGCCACCCGCCGCGCCTGCGAGCGGTTCCGGGACATTCCGGTGTCGGTGATGAACTTCCCCGAGGGCAGCCGGCGCACCCCGGAGAAGCACGCCGCGCAGGGCTCGCCCTACCGGTACCTGCTCAGGCCGCGCGCGGGCGGCGTCGCCTTCGTGCTCGGCGCCATGGGCGAGGCGATCGACACCGTGCTCGACGTCACCGTCGCCTATCAGGGTGCCGCGCCCAGTCTGTCGGACCTGCTGGCCGGAGATGTCCGTCGGGTCGACGTGCTGGTGCGCACGCTGCCGGTGCCGCCGGCGTTGATGTCCGGCGAGGTGATGGCCGGCGACACCGCACAGGCCGCTGCCCGCGACTGGATCAACGCACTCTGGCGCGACAAGGACGACCGTCTCGCCGATCTGGCAGGCCGCCTGGGCTGAGGCGACCCGGCCCGGCGGACGTCAGTACATCACCACGCTGCGGATCGATTCGCCGGCGTGCATGAGATCGAAGGCCTCGTTGATCCGGTCGAGTGGCAGCGTGTGGGTGATCAACGGATCGATCTCGATCTTGCCTTCCATGTACCAGTCGACGATGCGCGGCACGTCGGTGCGGCCACGCGCGCCGCCGAAGGCGCTGCCTCGCCAGTTGCGCCCGGTGACCAGCTGGAAGGGTCGGGTGGCGATCTCGGCGCCTGCCGGCGCCACCCCGATGATGACGCTGGTTCCCCAGCCCTTGTGCGCACATTCCAGGGCCTGGCGCATCACCTTGACGTTACCGATGCACTCGAATGTGTAGTCGGCGCCGCCCCGGGTCAGGTCGACCAGGTAGGGGACCAGGTCGCCCTCCACTTCGGCGGGATTCACGAAGTGGGTCATGCCGAAACGCTCGGCGATGTCCCTGCGCGCGGGATTCAGGTCGACCCCGACGATCATGTCGGCGCCGGCCAGCCGCGCGCCCTGGATGACGTTCAGGCCGATGCCGCCCAGCCCGAACACCACCACCTTCGAGCCCACCTCGACGCCGGCCGTGAACAGCACCGCCCCGATCCCGGTGGTCACGCCGCAGCCGATGTAGCAGACCTTGTCGAATGGCGCGTCCTCGCGGATCTTCGCCAGTGCGATTTCCGGGACCACGGTGAACTGCGCGAACGTCGAGGTGCCCATGTAATGGTGGATGGGCTCGCCGGCGATCGAGAACCGGCTCGAGCCGTCGGGCATCAGCCCCTGTCCCTGGGTGCTTCGGATCGCCTGGCAGAGGTTGGTCTTCGGGTGCAGGCAGTATTCGCACTGCCGGCACTCGGGGGTGTACAGCGGGATCACGTGGTCGCCCTTGCGCAGCGAGGTCACGCCTGGACCGACATCGACAACCACGCCGGCGCCCTCATGCCCGAGGATGGCCGGGAACAGGCCTTCGGGGTCGTCGCCGGACAGGGTGAAGGCATCGGTGTGGCACACGCCGGTGGCCTTGATCTCGACCAGCACCTCGCCCGCCCGTGGCCCTTCGAGGTCGACGGTTTCGATGCTGAGCGGGGCGCCCGCGCGATGGGCGACGGCTGCCTTGACCTTCATGGCGTCTCCAGGGTTCGGGATCGAGGCACAGGGTAGCCGCAGGGCAACCGGTCCGGAAACAGCATCGGCCGTGCGGCCGCCCCTCCGAGGACTTCAGCGGGTCGGGTCGGCGTCGTCCGGTGAGGGAAGGGCGTCTCCTGCACCGGCGTTGAGACTGAGGAAGTGCTCCTCGAGCGCGTCGCAGGCCGCGGGGTCACCTTCGCACCGGATGTCCATGCGGATCACCACCTGGCCATCGCGCTCGAGCACGCTGCGCCGGACCACGGCCGGGTGCGCGGGGTCGTCCTCCGGGGCGAAGGTCCAGATCGCCAGGTTCACCGGGTCTTCGATGCTCAGCCAGCCGTCGGCGCGCGACATGCGCACATCGTCGCGCGCCTGCAGGGCGCTGCGGGCGGCCTCGACGGACGGGAAGCCGATATCGGATTCGTCCTGGGCGGCCGCGGTGCCGGCCAGGAGGGCAGGCAGGACCAGGCTCAGGCAGGCCTGTCGCAGGAGAGACATGGTGCGATCCTTGTTCATTGGGAGGGTGGGAAGAAGGCGCCAGCGCCACGGCCGCGCAGGCGCCACCAGGCCAGGCCGGTCGCGGCCCGGGCCAGCCGACCCTGCGGTCGCAGACCGACCGCCCGGGCGATCATGTGCACTGCGCGGCGGACATGGTCCTTGCGGAAACCAGCCAGCGCCGCGCGCTGCTGTGCCCGGAAACAGGCGGTGCGCTCGTAGGGCTGGCCGGACGGGGCGACGTTGGCGCTCCACCAGGCATAGGCCAGTTCGTCGTCGTCGGCCTCCGAGACGCGGCCGAGGGCGATCCGGAGCCGGCGCAACAGACCGACCCGGTCAGCCGGCGCATAGCGCTGGTAGAGCGCGTGGAACAGCCGGTAGTGACTGAACTCGTCGCGGGCGATGCGGCCTGCGACATCGCGCAGCACCGGCTCGGTGCCGGCATCGCGCAGGCTGGAGTAGAACGACGAGGTGCCGCACTCGACGATGCAGCGCGCGATCATCTCGCCGGCGCGCGAGCCGCGCACGCTGGCCGCCGCATCCGGATGGATCCGGTAGCCCTCCCTGAACCGCGCCATGGCCGCCTCGAAATCGAACGACGGATCGGCCAGGACCGCCCAGCGCCCCAGGACAAGGCCGTGCCGGCGCTCGTCCTCGCCCCACTGGCGGATCAGCGCAAGCACATCGGGCGCGTCGGCGAACACGCGGCCGAGGTAGTCGACGTAGTCGTCGGCATTGAACTCGACCAGCGCGGCGGCCTTGACGGCGGCCAGCTGGGTGGCGTCGACCCGATGCGGGTCGAACGCGGACCAGTCGATGTCCTCGGGGGTCCAGGGCGCGTGCATGACAGGAGGGTGACGGCGACCGGCGGACGCTAGCACAGCTGGGCGCTGGGCCAACCGAACGATTGATGACCGGTGGCCGCGTACCGGGCGACGACGATCAGTGCGCCCGGGTGGAACGCGGGCGCGGCGCCGCGCACCCGTCTCAGGCCGTCGGCGGCGCCCGTAGCACCGCGCCCCCGCGGGCCTGCCCGGCCAGGACCCGCACGCGGGCGAGCAGTGCGGCCAGGCCGTTGCTGCGCGTCGGCGAAAGGTGGTTGCCCAGGCCAATGGCGTGGATGAACTGCGGCTCGGTGGCGAGGATGTCCTCGGCCGGCAAGCCCGAATAGACCCGCAGGACCAGGGCGATAAGTCCGGAGACGATCACCGAGTCGCTGCCCGCATGCAGCGTCAGGGCCGAGGCGTCGCCCTCGGCCACCAGCCAGACCAGCGACTGGCAGCCGTGGATGCGGTTCTCCTCGGTGCGCCAGGCCTCCGGGAACGGCGGCAGGGCCCGGCCAAGGTCGATCAGGTACTGGTAGCGCTCGCTCCAGTCGCCGAACAGGGCGAACTCCTCGGCGATCCGCTGCTGCGCCTGGCTGGCCTGGGCGTTCACCGGTTCCACCGCCAGCGGGCGCCGTCCGGCCCTTCCTCGACCACCACCCCCAGGGCCGTCAGTTCGTCGCGGATGGCATCGGCGCGGGTGAAGTCGCGCGCCTTGCGCGCCTGCTGGCGCTCGGCCACGAGGGCCTCGATGCGCACCGCCTCGCCGCCGCCGTGGGCGCCGGTGAACCAGTCTTCCGGATCCTGCTGCAGCAGACCGAGCAGGGCACCTGCATCGAGCAAGGCGCGTTTCGCGGCGGAGCGGTCGCCCGCGTCGGTGGCCTGGCGCGCCTGCCCCGCCAGGCCGGCCAGCAGGGCCAGGGCCTCGGGCGTGTTCAGATCGTCGCACAGCGCCGCCAGCACCGCGTCCGGAGGATCGCCGGGCTGACCGGCATCGACTTCGGCCAGGTCGCGCAGGGTGCCGTACAGGCGGTCCAGGGTGCGGACCGCCTGCTCCACGGCCGCCTCCGACCAGTCAAGCGGCTGCCGGTAGTGCGCGGACAGCAGCACGTAGCGCAGGGCCTCGGCAGGGTGACGCTCCAGCAGGTCGTGGACCAGGGTGACGTTGCCCAGCGACTTGGACATCTTGCGGCCGCCCATGTTGAGCAGGCCGTTGTGCAGCCAGTAGCGCGCGAAAACCTTGCCGCCATGGGCGCAGGTGCTCTGTGCGATCTCGTTCTCGTGGTGCGGGAACTGCAGGTCGATGCCACCGGCGTGGATGTCGATGGTCTCGCCCAGGTGCGCCTGCGCCATGGCCGAGCACTCGATGTGCCAGCCCGGGCGGCCGCGTCCCCAGGGGCTGTCCCAGCCGGGCAGTTCAGGGGTGGAGGGCTTCCACAGCACGAAGTCGCCCGGGTTGCGCTTGTAGGGCGCGACCTCGACGCGGGCGCCAGCCAGCATCTCGTCGGTGGAACGGCGCGACAACGCGCCGTAGGCGGGAAAGGAGCCGACATCGAACAGCACGTGCCCTTCCGCCGCATAGGCGTGACCGCGCTCGAGCAGCACCGCGCACATGGCGATGATGGCGCCGATATGGTCGGTGGCATGCGGCACAAGGTCCGGGGGATCGACCCCCAGGCGCGCCATGTCGTCGTGGTAGGCGGCCGCGAAGCGCGTGGTGATCTCGCCGATCGGCACGCCCAGGGCGGCCGCCGCGGCATTGATCTTGTCGTCGACGTCGGTGATGTTGCGCGCGTAGACCACGCCGGGGTACAGGCGCCGCAGCAGCCGGGCAAGCAGGCCGAACACCACCGGCGGCCGGGCATTGCCGATGTGCACGTAGTTGTAGACCGTCGGGCCGCAGGCGTACATCGTGACCCGCTGGGGATCCAGCGGAACGAAGACTTCAAGTTTCCGCGTCAAGCTGTTGAAAAGATTGAGACGCATGGGATTCTTGTGCAGAGCAGCAACGGTAACTCTAGCAAAGCACCGCCGGCACTGGAAAAATCCGGCGCCGGGTTCATCTGCCGTTTGTTGGCTTCACGTTAAATTGCCCGAACCCGCCCGCCCTCCGGTAAGCCACGGACCGATCATGCGCGACGCAGCCTTCCTGTCCGGCCGCCTGGCCTCCGCCGCCTGCTGCCTCCTGATGCCGCTTGCACCCGCCCTTGGCCAGCCAGGCGGGGCGCTGGAGATTCCCGGCGCCGAGCACGTCAACTTCGCCTACGCCCAGGTGCTTCGCGTCCAGGCGGTGTACGCCGAGGTAGAGGTGCCCAGGGCCGTCGAGTACTGCGAGAATTACGACCGCGTGGAACGAAACGGCCCGCGCAGCGCCGGCGGCACCGTGCTCGGGGCCCTGATCGGGGGCGCGATCGGCAACCAGATCGGCTCCGGCAGCGGCCGGCGTGCGGCCACGGTCGCCGGGGCCGTGGCCGGCGGCGCGATCGGACACGCGGCGGGCAGCGAGACCCGGATCAGCAACGAGCAGCGCTGCCATCTGGTCGAGGAGTACGTGGTCGAGACCCAGGTCACCGGCTATGACGTCGAGTATCGCTACCGGGGCGAGGTCTACATGTCCCGGCTCGACTTCGACCCCGGCGATCGGCTGCGCATCCGGGTCAGCGTCTCGCCGGCGATCCACGCAGATGGCTACCCAGGCTCGTCCGGGGTGATGAGCCCGAACTAGCAGCTTGTTGAAAAACGACCTTCCTGGTCGTTTTTCAAGTCGCCCGTCCGGCGCAGGTCCGGACGGGCTCCCGTCGAATCAACTGCTTACGCACTTGCTTCGCCGAGCGGCCATCCACGGCCGCCGCCAGCAGGCTGTTTTTCAACAGCCTGCCAGGGAAGGTCCCATCGAGGCCATCCTGGCCTTGGTCAGGCTCGCCGGGCCCGGCCCCTGCCCGGGTCCGACTCCGATGAACCAGGCACGTGCATGCGGGATTCCCGCCGGCCCAGCCACAGGCCGGGGCAAGGCCTGTATCGACCGGGCCTTCCCTGGCCGGATGGTTCATGCTGCCGGCCGGACCCTCACCGGTCCGCAGCGACGTCGCGGCGACCGGTCAGGCGATCGGCTCGGTCCTGCCCACAGTCACAGTCCCGCTCGAGCCGGGGACGGGTCCGCAGTCCGGCTGCCTCAGTCGTCGATGCCAAGCTGGTCGAGCAGAAAGGCGTATTCCTCGGCGATCTCGCGGTAGCGCCGGAAACGGCCGGACTTGCCGCCATGGCCCGCCTCCAGATTGGTCTTGAACAGCAGCGGTGCGCTGCCGGTGGCCGTGGCGCGCAGCCGCGCCACCCACTTCGCCGGCTCCCAGTACTGAACCTGGGAATCCCACAGCCCGGTGGTCACCAGCAGGGCCGGGTAGTCCCCGGCCTGGACGTTGTCGTACGGCGAGTACGACAGGATGTAGTCGTAGCTTGCCTTCTCCTCCGGGTTGCCCCACTCGTCGTACTCGTTGGTGGTCAGCGGGATGCTGGCGTCGAGCATGGTGGTGACGACATCGACGAAGGGCACGTGCGCCACCATCGCCCGGTAGCGATCCGGAGCCATGTTGGCGACCGCGCCGATCAGCAGGCCGCCCGCGCTGCCGCCAGCCGCGACCACCCGGTCGGCGGCGCCATAGCCCTGTTCGACCAGGTGCGCGGTGACCGCGATGAAGTCGGTGAAGCTGTTGCGCTTGGCCAGTTGCCGGCCGGACTCGTACCAGCGTCGGCCCATCTCCTCGCCGCCGCGGATGTGGGCGATCGCGAACACCACGCCCCGGTCGACCAGCGAAAGCCGGGCCGAGCTGAAGTAGGGGTCCATCGACAGGCCATAGGCGCCGTAGCCGTACTGGTACAGGGCGGCGCTGCCGTCGCGCGCCAGGCCCTTGCGGTAGAGCAGGCTGACCGGGATCCGCTCGCCGTCGTCGGCGATCGCCCAGGTTCGCTCGGTGACGTAGTCGGCGCTGTCGAAGCCGCCCAGCACCGGGTCGCGCTTGAGCAGGCGGCGTTCGCCGGTCGCCATGTCCACCTCGTAGACGGTGCCGGGCGTGGTCAGCGAGCTGTACCGGTAGCGCAGCCAGCGGGTGTCCTGCTCGGGATTGTCGTCGATCTCCGCCACGTAGGCGGCCTCATCGGCGCCGATGTATTCCTCGCGCGAGCCGTCCCAGGCGCGGATGCGCACGCGCTTGAGGCCCTCGCTGCGCTCGCCGATCGCCAGGAACTCGCGGAACAGCTCGAACTCCTCCAGGTAGACGTCGTCGCGATGCGGCAGCAGTTCCTGCCAGGCGTCCCGGCTGCCGGTGGCCGCGTCGTCGACGGCCATCAGCCGGAAGTTCGGCGCCAGCCAGTTGGTGCGGATGATCCACCGGCCGTCGATGTGGTCGGCCGAGTACTCGATGCCGCGCTCGCGCGGTGCCAGCACCTCGAACTCGCCCGCAGGCGTACCGGCATCCAGGAAGCGCACCTCGTCGGTGACCGTGCTGCCGCTGTGGACGACCACGTAGCGCTCGTCGCCGCTGCGGTCGACGCCCAGGTAGAAGCTGTCGTCCGCCTCCTCGTAGACGGTGACGTCCTGCGCGGCCGGCGTCCCCAGGACATGGCGCTTGACGCGCCGGCCGAGCAGGGTGTCGGGATCGTTCTCGATGTAGAACACCGTGCGGTTGTCGGCCGCCCAGACCAGGTCGGCGCTGGCGCCGGTGATGGTGTCGGGCAGCTCCTTGCCGGTCGCCAGGTCGCGGAAGCGCAGGGTGTACTGGCGACGGCCGACGGTGTCCTGTGCCCAGGCCAGCAGCCGGCCGTCGTCGCTGACCGCATAGTTGCCGATCTGGAAGTAGTCCAGGCCCTCGCCCAGGGCGTTGCCGTCGAGCAGCACCTCCTCGGGCGACGCCATGCTGTCCTTGCGGCGGGCATGGATGGCGTATTCGCGACCCTCCTCGTAGCGGGCGTAGTACCAGTAGCCGCGATGGCGCGCTGGCACGGTGGCGTCGTCCTGCTTGATGCGCCCGACGATCTCGTCGTACAGGCGCCCGGTCAACGGCGCCAGGGGCGCCATGTGGCGCTCGAACCAGGCGTTCTCGGCCTGCAGGTACGCCAGCATCGCCGGATCCTGCCGGCTGTCGTCGCGCAGCCAGTACCAGGGATCCTCACGATCGCCGTTGGCCGAGGTCACCGTGTGGGTTCGCCGCTCGGCCAGCGGTGGCCGGTGGCTGTCGCCCGCAACACCGAGGGGCTGGGAGGGGTTGGTGCAGGACACGGTCATTAGGCAGGCCAGGAAGATGAGGCCGGCACGGGCCGGCAGGTGAAAAGGCATCGGCTTCGGTCGGTATCGGAGGAACCGGGCCGCGGATTGTCCTTCAGATGGGGGCCAGGCGGGCGCAGGCAAGCGCCGGACCTGTCCTTCCTCGAATCCTGCGCGACCGCCGGTCACGGGCCGCGCCGAGGCATCAGGGCACCAGGGTGCTGGCTGCCCGGGGCTGCTGCCAGGGTTGCCAGAGCGTCGCCGGTGCCGGCGCATCGCACAGTCGCGCGGCCAGCGCGGCGAATTCGCTCCGCGCCATCGGCTGTGCGCCCTGGCGGGCCAGATGCGCGCTGTGCAACTGGCAGTCGACGACCGGCGCGCCGTGGCTGGCCAGGTGGCGGCACAAGGCGAGCAGAGCCACCCTGGAGCCATTGCTGGCCCGGCTGAACATCGATTCGCCGAAGAACATGCGGCCCATGCCGACGCCGTAGATGCCACCGACCAGGTCGCCCCTGGCGTCGTGCACGGCCATTGCGTGCGCATGCCCGGCCCGGTGCAGTCCGCAGTAGGCCGCGACCATCTCCGGCACGATCCAGGTGCCGTCCTGGCCGGCCCGCGGTGCCTCGGCGCAGGCGGCGATCACGGCAACGAAGTCCCGGTTGAAGGACATCGTCCAGTCGCAGCTGCGCAGCCAGCGCGCGAACCTGCGGGAAACGTGGATGCCGTCGGTGGGCAGCACCCAGCGCGGATCCGGGGCCCACCACAGGAGCGGATCGTCCGGTCCGAACCAGGGGAAACAGCCATGCCGGTAGGCATTGGCCAGGCGCCGCACCGACAGGTCGCCGCCGACGGCAAGCAGGCCGTCCGGCGCGCGCAGGGCCGCCGCCAGCGGCGGGAACGGCGCCGCCGGATCGTCGTCAAGCCGCGGCAGCGATCGCATAGGGGCTGCGCGCCGCCAGGGCCTCGGCCCAGTGCGCCACGGCCTGGCGCTCCTGCTCCAGGGCCTGGCCGACCCGTGCGTGCAGGGCAGGGGCCAGCAGGTGGTGGAAGGAGTGCGTATAGGTGGCCAGGAAGCCTCGTGCCAGCTTGTGCTCGCCCTGGGCGCCCGGCTCGAAGACCGTCAGGCCCTGCTCGATGGCGTGCTCGATGCCCTGGTAGTAGCAGCATTCGAAGTGCAGCCCCGGCGCCTGCGCGAGGGCGCCCCAATAGCGGCCGTACAGCCGGCCGCCGCCTTCGAGGAACAGGGCCATGGCCGCGGGCCGGCCATCCGGGGCCCGGGCCAGGACCAGCAGCACGTTGTCGGGCATTGCCCGGCCCAGGTGGATGAAGAAGTCCTCGGTCAGCGCCGGGTAATTGCCCTTGTCGGCGAAGGTGCCGACATAGAGCGCATGGATGAAGCGCCAGTCGCGCGGTGCCAGCGCCCCGCCCCGCAGGCGCTCGAACCGCCAGCCGGCCGCATGCAGGCGCTCGCGCTCCTGGCGGATGTTCTTGCGCTTCTTGTGGCTGAGCCGGGCAAGGAAGGCATCGAAGTCCGGGTAGGCCTGGTTGTGCCAGTGGAACTGCAGGTCGATGCGCGGCAGCCAGCGTGCGTCGCCGGCCAGTTGCGCCGCCTGGGCGGCGTCGGGGAAGTTGATGTGGGCCCCGGAAAGACCCAGTTGCCGGGCCTGGGCGATCAGGGCGTCGGCAAGCGCGCGCGCCAGGGCCGGTTGCGGGACGGCGCCGGTCAGCAGCCTCGGGCCGGTCACCGGCGTGTAGGGAACGGCGCAGAGCAGTTTCGGGTAGTACCGCCCGCCGGCCTGCTCCAAGGCCTGGGCCCAGGTCCAGTCGAAAACGAACTCGCCGTGGCTGTTGCCCTTCAGATAGCACGGCGCGGCCGCGACCAGGCGACCTTCGCGGTACCAGGCCAGGTGCCAGGCCTGCCAGCCCAGGTCTTCGCGGACGCAGCCGTGCGCCTCCAGCCCGGCCAGGAAGGCATGGGCAAGGAAGGGGTTGCCGTCCGGACGCAGGGCGTCCCAGTCGGCTGCCGGGATCTCGTCGATCCTGGGGTGGATGCGCAGGGTCAGGGCCATGGAGTCAGTGTACGAAGACGGCCGTACAGGCGCCGTCGTCGCATCGCGGCGCGTGCGCTGCGGTTCATCCGGCCGCTGCCGGCATTCCGGCAGCGGGGGAGGTTCTGCACGGGCGGGGGAGACCCTGCCCGGGGGCGGCCTGGCCAGGCTGGCAGGCCTCAGCCGTGGTCCAGGAACTTCTCGGCGTCGAGCGCGGCCATGCAGCCGGACCCGGCGGAGGTGATCGCCTGGCGGTAGACCGAATCCGCCACGTCGCCGGCCGCGAACACGCCGGGCACGCTGGTCTGGGTGGCCATGCCGTCGAGCCCCGAGCGGACCACCAGGTAGCCGCCGGAACGCATGGCGAGCTGGCCGTCGAACAGGCCGGTGTTGGGACTGTGGCCGATCGCCACGAACAGACCGCTGGCGGCGATCTCGCGGGGCGTGCCGCCGCGCGTCGGGACGATGCGCACGCCGGTGACGCCCTTGTCGTCGCCCAGCACCTCGTCGACGACATGGTCCCAGACGACCTCGACCTTGCCCTCGCGCTGCCGCGCGAACAGCTTGTCCTGCATGATCTTCTCGGCGCGCAGGCTGTCGCGGCGGTGGACCAGGGTGACCTTGCTGCAGATGTTTGCCAGGTACAGCGCCTCCTCGACCGCGGTGTTGCCGCCGCCAACCACCACCACTTCCTGGTCGCGGTAGAAGAAGCCGTCGCAGGTCGCGCAGGCCGAAACGCCACGGCCCATGAAGGCCTGCTCGGAGGGCAGGCCCAGGTACTTGGCGGTGGCGCCTGTGGCGATGATCAGGGCGTCGCAGGTGTACTCGCCGCCGTCCCCGCGCAGGCGGAACGGCCGCTGCGCCAGGTCCGCCTCGATGATGTGGTCGAACACCACTTCGGTGTCGAAACGCTGGGCGTGGCGCAGCATGCGGTCCATCAGGTCCGGGCCCATCAGGCCTTCGACGTCGCCGGGCCAGTTGTCGACTTCGGTGGTGGTCATCAGCTGGCCGCCTTGCTGCAGGCCGGTGACCAGCAGCGGCTTCAGGTTGGCGCGGGCGGCATAGACCGCCGCGCTGTAGCCGGCGGGGCCGGAACCCAGGATCAGCAGTCGGGAGTGTCGGGCGCTCATGTAGTATCCTTGCCCGCTTGCCGGCGGGCGTCGTTTCGTGGTGTCGGATGCGGTCCTTCGCGAACGCGAAGCCGCACACAGCATGGGGCCGCGCTGCCGGTCGATCAAGCCATCCGAACCCGAACCGCCACCCGGAGCAGCCATGCGCATCGGTATCCCGCGCGAAACCAAGACCCTGGAGG
This sequence comes from Lysobacterales bacterium, assembly GCA_019634735.1. Lineage (NCBI taxonomy): Bacteria > Pseudomonadati > Pseudomonadota > Gammaproteobacteria > Lysobacterales > Lysobacterales bacterium. Next base: position 384,709 of record JAHCAT010000001.1, read on the forward strand.
GCCGTGTCGCCCTCGTCCCCGCCGCCTGCGCCGACCTGGTCCGCCGCGGCCACGAGGTCTGGCTGGAAACCGGCGCCGGCATCAAGAGCGGATTTCCTGACGAGGCCTACACCCGGGTCGGCGTGCGCATCGCCCCCGACGCCGCCGCCCTGTACGCTCAGGGCGAACTGATCGTCAAGGTCAAGGAGCCGATCGCCGGCGACCTTGCGCACCTGCGCCGCGACCACCTGCTGTTCTGCTACCTGCACCTGGCCGCCGAACCGGCGCTGACCCGCAAGCTGCTCGATATCGGCCTGACCGGCGTCGCCTTCGAGAGCGTCGAATTCGACGACGGCGCGCTGCCGCTGCTGGCGCCGATGTCGATCATCGCCGGCCGCATCGCCACCCAGGTCGGCACCCACCTGCTGCACCAGCCGATGGGTGGCAAGGGCAAGCTGCTGGGCGGCCTGCCGTCCACCGAGCGCGGCAAGGTGGTGGTGCTGGGCGCCGGCGCAGCCGGCGGCAATTCCGCGGCGCTGGCCGCCGCCGGCGGCGCCAACGTGGTGGTGTTCGACAAGCGCCAGGACCGGCTGGCCGAGATGATGGCGCTGGGCACCAACGTGACCGCGCTGTATCCCTACGAGGAGTACGTGGCCCGCGAGGTCGCCGATGCCGACCTGGTGATCGGCGCCGTGCTGATCCCCAGCGCCAAGGCGCCGCGCGTGGTGACCGAGGACATGGTGCGCAGCATGGAGGCCGGCAGCGTGCTGGTCGACATATCGGTCGACCAGGGCGGCTGCTTCGAGACCACCCGGCCGACCACCTGGGCCGAGCCCACCTACCAGGTGCACGGGGTCACCCATTTCGCGGTCACCAACATGCCGGGCGCGGTGCCCAAGACCTCGTCCGAGGCGATCTGCGCGGCGATCCTGCCGTTCGTGTCCAAGCTCGCCGGCGGCGAGGGCTGGCGGCAGTTCGCGCCGCTCGCACGCGGCATCAACGTCGAGGCGGGCAAGCTCGTGCATCCGGCGCTGGAGGGCATGGCCTGATCGTTGCCGGGGCCCGGACGTCCTTCGACGTGGCATGATCGCCGGCATACCCAACAGGAACCTCCATGGCGCGTACTGAGCGTCGATCCGCGCACGCCCCCCGCGGCGATGGCGACGGCAGCCGTCCGCTGCTGTCGTCCTCGATGCACCGGCACCTGCGCGACGTCGCCTTCCTGCTGCTGCTGCCGGTCGCGATCTACCTGCTGATCTGCCTGCTCACCTACCACCCCGAGGATCCGGGCTGGTCGCATGCCGGCGGCGATGGCCCGGTGCGCAACGTCGGTGGCGTCGCCGGGGCCTGGCTGGCCGACCTCAGCCTGTACTTCTTCGGGCGGGTGGCCTGGACACTGCCGTTCCTGCTGATGTGGCTTGGCTGGAACATGGTCCGCCCGCGCGCCGACGAGTCGCGCTTCGATCCCAGCCTGCGCCTGGTCGGCTTGCTGCTGTTCGTGCTGACCGGCTGCGCGCTGGCCTACCTGCACCTGGCCCCGGCCACCGGCCTTCCGGCCTCGCCGGGCGGCCTGCTCGGCCAGCTGGTCGGGGTCAGCCTGGTCGGCGCCTTCGGCCAGGTCGGCGCCAGCCTGCTGCTGCTGGCGCTGTTCCTGGCTGCGGTGACCCTGGGCTTCGGCATCGCCTGGCCGGCCGTGATGGACCGCGTCGGCGGCTGGGTCCTGGCCGTACTGGCCTGGCTGGCCCAGCGCTTCCGGCAGCGCGACGACCGCAGTGCGGCGCGGGTCGCGCGGGTCGAACGCGAGCAGGTGCGCAAGGCCGACCGCATCAGCCGCGCCGAGCGCGAGCCGGTCCGCATCGAGCGGCCGCTCGAGCCTCCGGCCAAGGCCGAGCGGCCGCGCCGGGAAGTCCAGATGCCGCTGTTTCCGGGCGCCGGCGGCGAAGGCGACCTGCCGCCGCTGTCGCTGCTGGACGAAGCAAAGCCGCAGCCGCCCGGCTACTCGCCCGAGGCCCTGGAGGCGCTGTCCCGGCAGGTCGAACTCAAACTGCGCGATTTCCGCATCGAGGCGCGGGTGGTCGGCGTCTATCCCGGACCCGTTATCACCCGCTTCGAGCTCGAACTTGCGCCCGGCGTGCGCGCCAGCCAGATCTCCAGCCTCGACAAGGACATCGCCCGCGGCCTCTCGGTGGTCAGCGTGCGCGTGGTCGAGGTGATCGCCGGCAAGTCGACGATCGGCCTGGAAATCCCCAACGCCCAGCGCGAGACCGTCTACCTGGGCGAGATCCTGGGCGCCGAAGCCTGGCAGCGCGCCGGTTCGCCGCTGTCGCTGGCCCTGGGCAAGGACATCGGCGGCCGGCCGATCGTCGTCGACCTGCAGCGCATGCCGCACCTGCTGGTCGCCGGCACCACCGGCTCGGGCAAGTCGGTGGGCCTGAACGCCATGGTGCTCAGCCTGCTCTACAAGGCCACCGCCGGCGACGTGCGGATGATCATGATCGACCCGAAGATGCTGGAACTGAGCATCTACCAGGGCATCCCGCACCTGCTGGCGCCGGTGGTCACCGACATGAAGGAGGCGGCCAATGCCCTGCGCTGGTGTGTGGCCGAGATGGAGCGCCGCTACAAGCTGATGGCGGCGCTGGGCGTGCGCAACCTGGCCGGCTTCAACAAGAAGATCCGTGACGGCAAGAGCGCCGGCCAGCCGGTGCTCGACCCGCTGTTCCGCGCCGAGGACGGCCCGGCACCGCCGGCGCTGGACACCCTGCCGTTCATCGTCGTCATGATCGACGAGTTCGCCGACATGATGATGATCGTCGGCAAGAAGGTCGAGGAGCTGATCGCCCGCCTGGCGCAGAAGGCGCGAGCCGCCGGCATCCACCTGATCCTCGCCACGCAGCGGCCCAGCGTCGACGTGATCACCGGCCTGATCAAGGCCAACGTGCCGACCCGGATCGCCTTCCAGGTGTCCAGCAAGATCGATTCCCGCACCATCCTCGACCAGAGCGGTGCCGAGACCCTGCTCGGCCGCGGCGACATGCTGTACCTGCCGCCGGGAACCGCCACCCCCGAGCGCGTGCATGGCGCCTGGGTAGACGACCACGAGGTGCATCGCGTGGTCGAGTTCCTCAAGCAGCGCTTCGGCGAGCCCACCTACCTCGACGGCGTGCTCGAGGAGGTGCAGATGATGGGCGACGGCCAGTACGTGGGCCCGACCGGACTGCCGGAGGAGGGCAACGGCGACGACCCCGAGTCCGACCGACTCTACGACATGGCCGTGCAGTGCGTGCTGGAGACCCGGCGCGCCTCGATCTCGGGCGTCCAGAGGCGCCTGAAGATCGGCTACAACCGAGCCGCCCGGCTGATCGAACAGATGGAGGCCGCAGGCCTGGTATCGCCGCCCTCCCACAACGGCAACCGCGAGGTGCTGGCGCCGCCACCACCGCGGGAGTGAAACAACACGGGTGGCCCTGGGCGATGCCGATCCCATGGATGCTGCGATGGCCAGCGCGTGAGCGACGGTGGCCGGCAGCAGCCGACCCTGCCCGAAGGATTCGCGCATGCCGCGGGCCCGCACCGCGAGCAAGCCTTCGGACCGGTCGCGGTGCTGGAACCCTTCGAAGATTTCGACGACGCCCTGTCGCGCGTCAACGACAGCGACTACGGCCTGCAGGCCGGGATATTCACCGACTCCCTGGAACACGCCTTCCGGGCCTGGGACCGGCTGGAAGTCTGCGGCGTGCTGGTCGGGGAGGTGCCGTCCGGGCGGATCGACCACATGCCCTATGGCGGCGTGAAGCAGTCGGGGCTGAGGCGCGAGGTCGCTCCGCTATGCGATCGCGCAGATGACCTGGCCGCGCCTGCTGGTCGTGCGCTCGGCCTGATCCGAACCCCTCAAACCAGGCGGTTCGCGTCCGCTTCAGCCAGCCGCCGCTATTTCTTGCACCCATGCACACCCCGAACCGCATCGTCAGGACCGCCATGAACCGATCGTCCCTGTCTCTCTTCGCCCTGTCACTGCTGGCCTCCGCGGCTCCCACCGCCTGGGCCGGCGACGCCCGTTCCGCGCTGGCCCGGGCCAGCGCCGATCTGGTGTCGGTGCGCGCCGGCTTCGAGCAGCGGGTCTACAACGGCGATGGCAGCCTGCGGGAAACCGCCACCGGCAGCCTCGCGCTGAAGGCGCCCAGGCAGTTCCACTGGCATTACGTGACCCCCTACGAGCAACTGGTGGTGGCCGATGGCACCCATGTCTGGCTGCACGATGTCGACCTCGAGCAGGTCAGCGTCCGCCGCCAGGCCGATGCCGAGGCACAGAGCCCGCTGGTGGTGCTGACCGATCCGGCCAGCCTGGAGGCCCGCTACCGGGTCAGCGAGGCGGGCCGGCGCGACGGCCTGGACTGGCTGCGGCTGGAGCCGCTCGAAGAGGACGGCGCCTTCAGCCGCGCCGAACTCGGCCTGGACGGCACCGGCGTCGCCCGCATGGAACTGGTCGACAGCCTGGGCGGCCGCACCACCATCGCCTTCAGCGACTGGCGCAGGAACGTCGAACTCGAGGCGACCCTGTTCCGCTTCCAGCCTCCGGCCGGCGTCGACCTGGTCGGCGATGTCGACAGCCTGGGCGAAGTGCGTCCCCTGGGCGACTGAGCCGGGCAGGGCAGGGCGCACGGGCCCCGGCCCGCACGCTCAATAACCGCGTGCCGTACGCGGGCTGCGCCGCGGCGCGGGCGCCGGCGGCATGTCCAGCTCGAGGTCGATCCACACCAGGCGATGATCGCTGGCGTCGAGCAGCTCGGCGCCGGGCTCGGTGGACAGCGGCCAGAACACGCCGGCATCCACCACCCGCATGCCGATCGACGGCAGCACGTAGTCGACGCGAAGGTTGCCGGGCGGATCGCCGAACACCGAGGTGTCGTGACCGGGGTCGCCCCGATGGCCCAGATTGCCCCCGCCCAGGCGGTGCGCCGACTCGACGCCGCCCTCGCTGGCCGGCACCGGCGTGGCCTGGATCCGCGGGTGGCGCAGCAACTGGTCGATGGCGCCCGGATGGGAGCTGCCGTCCAGGGGGTCGGCATTGAGGTCGCCGGCGATCACGAACAGCGCGTCGGGGGAGAGGCCGCCGTGGCGGCCCTCGTCGTCGTAAAGGTAGTCGGCCTGGCCCGGCTCCAGGGACACGTAGTCCGCCCACAGACGGATCTCGTCGTGATTGCGGCGCACGTTGCGACGCTCCTCGCCGTCGAAGGCCGGCGGCGTCGGGTGCGAGGCCAGCAGGTGCAGGCGGCCGGCCGGCGTTCGGATCGGCAGGTCCCAGTGGCTCTTGGAGGACAACGGGAACAGCGTCAGGGCGGCGGCCGGATACCAGGAACCGCCGTCCTCCCGCACCGGCAGGAGGTTGCCCGGCATGTCGGCCCAGCGGAAACGGCGAAAGCTGCGCACCTCGCGCTTGACGATCGGGTAGCGCGAGAGCACCAGCATGCCGTACTGGCCGGGAAAGGCACCGTAGCCCCAGGCATCGCCGGGGCCGCCGCGGCGGCCGTCGCCATCGAGGGGTGAGGCCGCTGTCCAGACCGGTGTTGACCGGCGCGACGTGGCTGAACCGGTAGCGGATGCCGTCACGCCCGTACTGCCGGCGCATCAGGTAGTTGAACTGGAAATCCTGCGCGGCGCGTCCGCTGCCGTCCCAGTCGAACTCGTTGACCAGCAGGATGTCCGGACGGACCTGCTGGATCACCGCGGCGACCTGGCGCAACTGCTCGTCGCGACGCCCCCGCAGACGCTCCGCCACCGCGCCTTCGCGGTCGCCGAACAGCGAGGCGTTGAAGGAGGCGATGCGCAGGCGGGTGCTGCCGGGGTCGGCGCTGGCCGTCGCGGCAGCCGCCGCGGCCAGAACGGCAGCGACCATGCACAGCGCCCTCATGCCGCCGGTCCGGCCATCGGGCCGGCGTCGGTATCGGGCATCAGGGGCTGCCAGCGACCTTCGCGCAGCACCTCCATGGGGCGGTATCCAGCCTTGTAGTGCATCTTCGGATGTCCCGGGATCCAGTAGCCAAGATACAGGTGGCGCAGGCCCATGCAGCGCGCCTGCTCCACCTGCTGCAGGACGCAGAATACCCCCAGGCCGCGTCGGACATGTGTCGGACGCCAGAACGTGTAGACCGCCGACAGGCTGTCCTGGGCGACATCGGTCACCGCCACCGCGACCAGGGTCTCGCCCTCCCAGACCTCCAGATAGTCGCTGATGCCCCAGGGGGCGATCAGGAAGCGCCGGAAGTCGTCGCCGCCTGGCTCGTCCATGCCGCCACCCGGATGGCGCCAGGCCACGTATTCCTCGTACAGGGCATGGATCGCCGTGTCGGGACGCGCGGTGCGCCAGCGCACCCGCAAGTCGGCATTGCGCGCCAGGCAGCGTCGCTGGCTGCGGTCTGGCCGGAAATCCGCCACCGGAACCCGGCACGGCACGCAGGCCTGGCAGGTCCGGCAGTGCGGCCGGTAGACGTGGCCGCCGGCGCGCCGGAAGCCCCAGGCCAGGGCGGTGCCGTAGACCTCGGGCAGGCGCGGATCCAGGGGGTCGATCACCAGGTTGCGGGCACTACGGTCCTCGTAGTACCCGCACGGGTGGTCGAGGGTCTGGAACAGCCTGACGGTGCCGGTCTTCACGGCGCCGAGCATAGCGCCCCTGCGCGCCGATGCAGATTCCGGCCACCGGACACGTCCGCGGAACCCGCGGCATCGACTATAATTCCGCGTCTTTACCAGGCCCCGGAGCCCCGCGCATGCGAATCCTGGCAGAGGCGCTCACTTTCGACGACGTCTCGCTCGTTCCCGCCTACTCCAGCGTCCTGCCCCGGGACGTGTCGCTCAGGTCCCGCCTGGCGCGGGGCATCACCCTCAACCTGCCCCTGGTGTCGGCAGCCATGGACTCGGTCACCGAGTCGACCATGGCCATCGCCATGGCCCAGCTCGGCGGCATCGGCATCGTCCACAAGAACATGGGCGTCGAGCGCCAGGCCGCCGAGGTGCGCGCCGCCAAGAAGTTCGAGGCCGGCGTCATCCGCGACCCGATCACGGTCGGTCCGGACACCTCGATCCGCGAGGTCCTGGCGCTGACCCGCGCCCACAACATCTCCGGCGTGCCGGTGGTCGACGCCGGCGCCCTGGTCGGCATCGTCACCAGCCGCGACCTGCGCTTCGAGCGCCGACCCGAGGACCCGGTCCGCAACATCATGACCCGCAAGGACCGCCTGGTCACGGTCGCCGAGGGCGCCAGCGACGACGAGGTGCTGGCCCTGATGCACCAGCACCGTATCGAAAAGGTGCTGGTGGTCAACGACGCCTTCGAGCTGCGCGGCCTGATCACCGTCAAGGACATCCAGAAGGCCCGCGACAATCCGAATGCCGCCAAGGATGCCCAGGAGCGTCTATGTGTGGGCGCCGCGGTCGGCACCGGCGGCGACACCGAGGCGCGGGTCGCGGCCCTGGTCGAGGCCGGCACCGACGTGATCATCGTCGACACCGCCCACGGCCATTCGCAGGGTGTGCTCGAGCGGGTCGCCTGGGTCAAGCGCAATTTCCCGGCGGTGCAGGTGGTCGGCGGCAACATCGTCACCGCCGACGCCGCGCGCGCCCTGGTCGATGCCGGCGCCGACGGCGTCAAGGTCGGCATCGGCCCCGGCTCGATCTGCACGACGCGCATGGTCGCAGGCGTCGGCGTGCCGCAGATCACCGCGGTGGCCATGGTCCGCGAGGCCCTGGGCGATGCCGTGCCGCTGATCGCCGACGGCGGCATCCGCTATTCGGGCGATGTCGCCAAGGCGATCGCCGCCGGCGCCTCCTGCGTGATGATCGGCGGCCTGTTCGCCGGCACCGACGAATCGCCCGGCGAGATGGAGCTGTTCCAGGGCCGCTCCTACAAGACCTACCGCGGCATGGGCTCGCTGGGCGCCATGCAGCAGGGCAGCAAGGACCGCTACTTCCAGGACGCCACCGACGCCGACAAGCTGGTCCCCGAGGGCATCGAGGGCCGCGTCCCCTACCGCGGGCCGTTGCGCCACATCGTCCACCAGCTCGCCGGCGGCCTGCGCGCCGCCATGGGCTACGTCGGCTGCGCGACCATCGACGAGATGCAGACCCGCCCGCAGTTCGTGCGGGTCACCAACGCCGGCGTCCGCGAGTCGCACGTCCACGACGTGCAGATCACCAAGGAAGCGCCGAATTACCGGTTGGATTGACTGCTTGGGGGACTGGGGACCGGGGACCGGGGACTGGGGACTGGGAACCGGAGCGTCCTGGCGCGCTGCAAGGAATGTGGGACAGCTTGCGGTCCCTCGGCACCTGAGAACTTGAACGAGCACGAGGCAATGACAAGCAACCAACCGCCGGTCCCCGGTCCCCGGTCCCCGGTCCCCATGCAGGACATCCACACCGACCGCATCCTCATCCTCGACTTCGGCGCGCAGTACACGCAGCTGATCGCCCGGCGGGTGCGCGAGCTCGGGGTTTACTGCGAGGTCTGGGCCTGGGACCACGAGCCGGCGGAGATCGAAGGCTTCGCGCCGCGCGGCATCATCCTGTCCGGCGGGCCGGAATCGACCACGCTGCCGGATTCGCCGCGCGCGCCGCAGGCGGTGTTCGAGGCCGGCGTGCCGGTGCTGGGCATCTGCTACGGCATGCAGACCATGGCCGTGCAGCTCGGCGGCAGCACCGAGGCCGCCGACCAGCGCGAGTTCGGTCATGCCGAGGTCGAGCTGACCGGCAGCGACCGCCTGCTGGCCGGCTTCAACGACCACGCCGACGCCCCGGTGCCGCGCCTGGACGTGTGGATGAGCCACGGCGACCACGTCGCCACCGCGCCCCCCGGCTTCGCCGTGACCGCCCGCACCGACCGCATCCCGGTGGCGGCCTTCGCCGACGATGCCCGACGCCTGTACGGCGTGCAGTTCCATCCCGAGGTCACCCACACCCGCCAGGGTCAGGCCCTGCTGCGCCGCTTCGTGGTCGACCTGTGCGGCTGCCGCACGTTGTGGACCGCCGAGAACATCATCGAGGACCAGATTGCCCGGGTCCGCGCGCAGGTCGGCGACGACGAGGTCATCCTCGGCCTGTCAGGCGGCGTCGATTCCTCGGTGGTCGCCGCGCTGCTGCACCGCGCGATCGGCGACCAGCTCACCTGCGTGTTCGTCGACACCGGCCTGCTGCGCCATGGCGAGGGCGACCAGGTGATGGCGACCATGGCCGAGCACATGGGCGTGCGGGTGATCCGCGTCGATGCCGCCGACCGCTACTTCCAGGCCCTGGCCGGCGTCGCCGATCCCGAGGCCAAGCGCAAGATCATCGGCCGGCTGTTCGTGGAGATCTTCGACGAGGAGGCCGGCAAGCGCGCCAATGCCCGCTGGCTGGCCCAGGGCACCATCTACCCGGACGTCATCGAGTCGGCCGGCAGCCGCACCGGCAAGGCGCACGTCATCAAGTCGCACCACAACGTCGGTGGCCTGCCCGAGCACATGAAGCTGGGCCTGGTCGAGCCGCTGCGCGAGCTGTTCAAGGACGAGGTCCGCCGGCTGGGCGTGGCGCTGGGGCTGCCACGGGAGATGGTCTACCGGCACCCGTTCCCCGGCCCCGGTCTGGGCGTGCGCATCCTTGGCGAGGTGAAGCGCGAGTATGCCGAGCTGCTGGCCCGCGCCGACCACATCTTCATCGAGGAACTGCGTCGCTGGGACCTGTACGAGCGCACCAGCCAGGCCTTCGCGGTGTTCCTGCCGGTGAAGTCGGTGGGCGTGGTCGGCGACGCCCGTGCCTACGAATGGGTGATCGCCCTGCGCGCCGTCGAGACCATCGACTTCATGACAGCGCACTGGGCGCACCTGCCGTACGCCTTCCTGGACACCGTCTCGCGGCGCATCATCAACGAGCTGCGCGGCATCTCCCGGGTGGTCTACGACATCTCCGGCAAGCCGCCGGCGACCATCGAGTGGGAATGATCCCGCGTCTGGCAAAGATAGGCACCTGACGGCATGAAATGCTCTGAAGCCCGCGTAACTGCGGGCTTTTTTGTATTTTTGTCTGGCATGGTCTGGCAACAGAAGGAAGTGTCAAGCACCGTTTGAGCATGGCATTAAAGCTGGTACTATCGGCTGGCGATACCATGGCAGATCCCGATACCATGCTGAATTTTTTTGCGAGAGCATGGTATCAAGATTTAATAACCAGTTGTTTTATATGGAAAAGTTGCGCATTTTTTAGGTGTTTTTTAGCATGGTATCAAAATTGAGAAAGAAGAAGGACAATGCTGACTGATACCAAGCTGCGAAATCTCAAGCCCAGGGACAAGCTCTACAAGGTGAACGACCGAGAAGGTCTCTATGTGGCCGTGACTCCAGCCGGCTCCATCTCGTTCCGTTACAACTACTCAATAAACGGACGCCAGGAGACCATCACCTTTGGTCGCTATGGCGTCGGTGGCATCACCTTGGCTGAAGCCCGTGAGCAGTTGAATGACGCCAAGAAGATGGTTGCGGCGGGCAAGTCACCGGCCAAGGAGAAGGCCCGCGACAAGGCGCGGGTGAAAGATGCGGAGACGTTCGGTGCCTGGGCGGAGAAGTGGCTGCGCGGTTACCAGATGGCCGACTCCACACGCGACATGCGCCGTTCGGTCTATGAGCGCGAGCTGAAGCCGAAATTCAGCAATCAGAAGCTGGTGGAGATCACCCATGAGGACTTGCGAGCGCTGACCGATGCCATCGTCGAGCGAGGCGCACCGGCCACCGCCGTTCATGTGCGTGAAATCGTTATGCAAGTGTTTCGCTGGGCAACCGAGCGTGGGCAGAAGGTCGAAAACCCGGCGGAGCTGGTGCGGCCAACCAGCATTGCCCGATTCGAGCCACGCGATCGAGCGTTGACGCCAGAAGAAATCGGGTTGATGTACCAGTACATGGAGCGGGTGGGTACAAGCCCAACAAATCGTGCGGCGGCCAAGCTGCTTTTGCTGACCATGGTACGCAAAAGCGAGCTGACCAATGCGACCTGGAGCGAGATCAATTTCAGTGAAGCGCTGTGGACGATTCCAAAGGAGAGGATGAAGCGCCGTAACCCGCACCTGGTATTCCTGTCCCAGCAGGCCCTGGATATTTTCATTGCCCTGAAAACCTTTGCCGGTGGTTCCGACTTCGTTTTGCCATCACGGTACGACTCGGATGCGCCGATGAGCGCCGCCACACTCAACCAGGTACTGACGCTGACTTACAAGGCGGCGCAGAAAGATGGGAAGTCACTTGCCAAGTTCGGGCCGCACGATTTGCGGCGCACAGCCAGTACGCTGTTGCATGAGGCCGGCTACAACACCGATTGGATTGAGAAGTGCCTAGCGCACGAGCAGAAGGGCGTGAGGGCGGTCTACAACAAAGCTGAGTACCGCGAGCAGCGGGCGGCGATGTTGCAGGATTGGGCGGACATGATCGATGAGTGGACTGTTGGGAGTCGATGATTTTTTAGCCGCTAAAATTTTCCGTGGTGTTTTACTCCTTCAGTTGGAGTATTCGGGGCGTCGAGGCCAATGATTTCAGTGCTTTCGATACTGCCTGACGTTCGATGCCCAGTTTTCGCGCTATCTCAGACTGGTTGAGTCCATCCCACTGGAGTATCAGTATTTGCTTTTTGCGGTCTGATAGCTTCGAGTCCACCATCAAGCGCGCCTGGTTGCGCAGCTCTCCTTTGTCGGCTGACTGTACAGTCTGGCTCAACATGAGGTGGTAGAAGTAGCGATCCACCAGCGGGTCGCCAGAGGCGGCTTGCGGCGTGGCACGCTTCGCGCACTGACGGTTGAGCCGGTCAAGTTCGAGGTTGAATTGCGCGAGGGATCGCTTTGCTTGCCTATAAGCGGGGTTCCGGCTGCCATTCGCCAAGATCGGTCTATGCCTGGCGCAGTACTGGTGGCTGAGTTCGAGTTTCTTGCGGTCTTGCAGCTCTACGTCATTGACTTGGTCGTCAGCGACCGTTGCCATGAAGTCGGCGAACTCGGTCAGCTCTCCACATAGTTCGCAAAAGCCGTGTTTGCGTTGTGCGTTTAGATTGACGCCCGTTGTGGTGGTCGATTTTTTAGGGCGCTTGCACGCGCAATCCCAAACCAAGCCGGTTAGCGACTCGATGGTTGCAACAAATCGCTTATCCCTTGAATCCTGCTTGTCTTCCGTTTTGATGAAATGGCGCAGTAACTGTCGTTGCAGGCGAACCATCGTATCAAATCCGAGCAATCGAATGGTCTCACTGAAGTCCATTCCCGCCCCGACGCCGGAGACGAAGCCCGCATAGCGTGCGGGGAGGGCGTTCATGTAAGTGGCTACGGCGGGATCAATGACTTCCTGTATCAATCGCACGATTGGGTAGCGCCGCGAGGCAGTGGAGTATGGGCGCCAGCGCTCCTGAAAGCGTTCGATGGCTTCCGATATGTCGGGGTCGCATCCTTCCCAGATGGTTATGGCCTGTTCTTTTTTCATGGTGTCAACCTATTTGGGTAATTATAAGGCTGTCGCAGTATGAATTGCTAGGCACCATAAGGCACTCGTTAGCAATTGGAGGCCGGGCCATGCAGGCAGCAACCAGAAAAATACTCATCAACAGAAAAAAGCTCCTGGAGATCATTCCGCTCTCGACGCGAACGATCTACAACCTGGAGCAGCGAGGGGAATTTCCACGCCGTATCGCCCTCACATGCAGGAATGTCGCATGGGATTTATCGGAAGTCGAAGAGTGGATCGAGGCGCGTAAATCGTCGGGTATTCAGGCTGATCGGCCCGGCGACGTGAGGGGTTGATATGGCCCTTGACCTGATGGTGGCGTTCACCGAGCCGCCGCCGCCGATTGATTACGTTTTACCCAATATGGTTGCCGGCACGGTTGGCGCACTGGTGTCACCTGGCGGGGCAGGCAAGTCCATGCTGATCCTGCAATTGGCTGCGCAGATTGCCGGCGGCCCTGATTTGCTGGAAGTGGGTGACCTGCCCACCGGTCCAGTCATTTATTTGCCAGCCGAAGATCCCCCCATCGCTATCCATCACCGACTGCACGCTTTGGGGGCATATCTGACCTCTGAACAACGGCAATTAGTGGCTGAGGGCTTGGTAATAGAACCTCTTATCGGTAGATGCCCAAACATCATGAACTTGGGCTGGTTCGATGGCCTCAAGCGAGCTGCTGACGGTCGCCGCTTGATGATCTTGGACACCTTGCGGCGGTTCCACATAGAAGAGGAAAACGCCAGCGGCCCAATGGCGCAGGTGATTGGCCGAATGGAGGCCATCGCTACCGAAACCGGGTGCTCAATCGTGTTTCTTCATCACGCTAGCAAGGGTGCCGCCATGATGGGGGCTGGCGACCAGCAGCAGGCCAGCCGAGGATCGTCCGTGCTGGTCGATAACATCCGCTGGCAGTCCTATCTGTCCGGAATGACACAAGCCGAGGCTGAAGAATGTGGCGTTGAAGATAGTCAGCGCGGGTACTTCGTACGCTACGGCGTGAGCAAGGCCAATTACGGCGCGCCCTTCCCGGAGCGTTGGTTCAGACGGCATGAGGGCGGCGTATTAAAGCCCGCAGTGCTGGAAAAGCGCAGGGTAAAAGGGGTGTTCAATGGCTACGCTGGTTGAGCATCGTGGTTGCGACGTAGATCACGCCAGACATGACCCTGCCTTGGCGTTGGTATCACTATTTCGGCCTGTTTGCCGTGGGCGTCGTGCTGGCGGCCTCGCCATTGAGCACGAGCATAACGGGTTGCGCCTAAAGTTCAATGTTTGGCAGTCGCTGGATAGCCGCGACCAGTCCGTATTGCTCGCTGCTGTGGGATTGGCCGGTATGATGGCTCATGTGGGCGAAACCCAAGGCTTGGGCCAAGACGTTACCCACCCCAGGGGGCAGCAGCTATGGCTCGATTTGGAGCCGTCTGAGCAGGCCGTAATGGATCGCGCCATTGTCGTTAAAACGAGCCGCTACGCGATGCTACAGGCCGCAGGTATGGCAGACGGCAAGGCCGAGTATGACAGGCTAGAAGATTGCCTGGAACGCTTGAGCATGGTTGGCTGTCGTGCCCGCAAGGATGGTTACGACTGGTCCATGCGTCTGCTGTCCTACGCTGAAACTCCGGAAGGCCAGATACACATAGCCCTAAACCCTCGTTTTGCCGAGGCTCTTTCCGGGCATCACGTCCATGTATCCCTAACTGAGCGCCGAGCGCTACGCGGCGATACGGCCCAGCTTGCCCATGCTTGGCTGTCGGCTTGGTTGCGGCAGGGTGCTAGCAACAGCATCCGGCTTGACCGCCTGGCTGAAAAGGTTTGGGGGCCACCCAGCAAGAGTGCATCCACCAACAGGAGTCGCCGGGAGCGCATTGCCAAGGCGTTGCAGGAGATAGGACGGCTTGAGGGTTGGCAAGTGAAAATAGAGGGCCGAGGCGGTGGAGCCAAGGCAACTATAAGGCGCCCGCTGACCCTCGGATAGTACCGTATTAACGGAGACGCCTTCCCGTATTAACGGGGACGCTCTACCGTATTAACAGGGACGTTCTGCCGATCAAAAAATCGCTGAAAGCCGCGTCCTGTCCGGCTTTTGGCGACTCCGCAAAAATCCGTACTAAGAAGTTACTAAGAACTTCTAGGGCCGAAGGCCCCAGGAGGGGCTTCGGCCGTGCTTATCAATCGGCCTTCGGCCGATGGTTGAACGCCAAGGGAAGGGGGATGGGTCGGAGCAGTCTCTCAGGAGGGTAGCTTTCTCCTTTGTTTGGTAGGGTCATGTCGGGACCGAAAAAGGGACACGCGTTACGGCTCTACCCGTGTTGTATGTTGTATGTAGCGCACTACAACATACAACAATCGTAAAAAGCGCCAAGCGCCCCTCAAATATCAATAGCCCGCCGCATTGTCGATTATGCACAGGACGTCACTAGGCGTCGGAAACAGGGCACCCCCCTTGGCGTTCAACCTAGTCACCGAGCCGATAAAGGTAAGGAATGCTTTGGGAGTCGCAGACAGTCAGCAAGACCGAAGGACTATAAATTTTCAGATGGCCATCTCTCGCCAGACCGAGCCGGGGCAGGGTTTCCTTGTTTATTTGACACTTGAGGGGCGGGTAAACGGTACAGATGAAAATCGAAAATGCGAATTGTGATTTGCGTTCGGCATGCACAGCATGCCTATGGGAAAGCACTACTGTTGAAGCGCTATTTCTGCGCTGTTGGAGCACAACTAGAACGCTGTCGATGCGCTGTTACTGAACATTCTGCCGCAATTCCATGAGCGTTACGCTGAAGTGAGATCCAGTGACGACAAAATAGCGGTGATATGATCTGAGCGTAAGCGGAAGATTGGATGCTGAACACGGGGCAGGATGTGTGAAGTTAGCTAACCGGCGAGCCGGTTATCTTTCTTCACTGTCCCTTATTCGCACCAGGGGCGCTCAACGGGTCATCCTGCTCTGCGAGGCAGCCGGCTACCGCCGGCGAGAGAGAAGAGGCGAGGCATGGAGAACGACGAGAAGGAACACGGCCGCCGGCGGCACCTGCGGGTGCCGGTGTTCAACCCAGCATCGCAGCAGCTTGCCACCCTCATTGCGGGCTTCCAGTCGCCTGGCCTCAAAGGTTCAGGTAGCTGTCATGGGTGTTGCCTCGCCATGGGAACAGTCCCAGGGGGAACCGTACTGTCACGGCAGGCTGAGATGCTCAACCTGTTCAGAAAACGGTGGTTTTCTAGACACTCTGCCATGCGATGTTTTCTGATCGCCGTTGTGGTCATTGAGTGTTAAGATACTCGTCAAATTTTCAATGTACTGGTTGCGTCCATGAATCAACGGATAGGATACGCTCGCGTATCGACCGATGACCAGCACCTGGAGTTGCAGCGCGACGCGCTTTCGCAGGCTGGGTGCAGCGTGATCTATGAGGAAGCGATCAGCGGTAAGAGCGCTGTGCGTCCAGAGCTTGAACAGTGCCGCAAGGCCCTGCGGGCAGGGGATACGCTGGTGGTATGGCGCCTGGATCGCCTTGGTCGCAGTTTGCCTGACCTAGTGCAGATCATCGCTGACCTTGAGCAGCGAGGCATTGGCTTTGAGAGCTTGACAGAAAAAATCGAGACGAGCAGCGCGGCGGGCAAGTTGGTTTTTCATGTATTTGCGGCGCTGGCCGAGTTCGAGCGAGGCTTGATTCGGGAGCGCACCCAAGCCGGCCTGGCCGCAGCTCGTGCACGAGGGCGGGCGGGAGGTCGCAAGCCGAAGCTGGACGCCAAACAGATACGCCAGATTAAGGTATTGCTGCGCGATCCAAATACCAGCGTTGCCGAGGTGGCCCGTGACTATGGCGTGTCGAGAACAACCATTTATAAGTATTGCGGCGTAGTGCCGCCGAGCGAACTGATTGAAGGGGCAACATGACCAAGAAGACAACCGCTTTCGACGTGTTTGAGAAATGCGTCCAAGCAGTCCAAGCCGGAGAACTGATCGAATCTGTCTCTGCGAAGGACAAGGAATTTCATTTCCAGAACTGGTTTCAGAAGAGACTTCAAAGCCTGTCGATGCACTTCGAGGGGTCGGGCCGCAACACCTACCCCGACTTCTGCTTGGTGGAGCACACTGAGGGATACGAGATCAAGGGCCTGGCATGGCCTGGCCGTGAACGCGACTACGATTCGAATAGCCAAGTGCCGACCGGTTTTCACAACGGCCGCCAAATCTTCTACGTGTTTGGCCGCTACCCGGCTGACTTATCTGGCTATGCTGATCAGGGCAACGGCCGCAGGCAATACCCGGTGGTTGATCTCGTCGTTTGCCACGGCGACTTCCTCAACGCTGATCACAACTACGTTCACAAGAACAAGAGCGTGAAGGGCTTTGGCACCTACGGCGACATCATGATCCGCGACCGCAAGATGTACGTCGCGCCAACACCCTTTGCGCTAACCGAAGGCACCACGGGCCTGATGACTTTGATTCTGCCGGAGGACTTCGGCACCGATGACCGCTATCAAGTCGTCGGCAACCTCACGCGCGTCGAAGCCGAAACACTGGTGGTTGGTTACAACTTCGATTTGCGCACGAATGAGCTGAAGGCAGAGCGTGTGCCCAATCCCAACAAGGGAACTCAGCACCGCTTCGTGGCCTATCGGCTCAAAGATCAAACGAGCAAGCCTGTCTCCATGACGGGCACGCAGGTACAGCCCGACGAGAACTACCAGCCTGAAGACGGGTGCGAATGACCATCATTACCGACAAGATTGGGCTCGATCGTCCGGCCGCAGCAACGGCGCTGGAGTGCGACTTCCCGCTGGTCGAGATCAGCCAGATCGCCGAGCAAGAAAGCTGGCGAAAGGAGATCAATCGGCCGATTTACCACATTCATAAGTGGTGGGCGACCCGGCTCGGATCGGTGTTTCGTGGCATCGTCCTTGGTGCATTGAGCCAGCCTGGCACAGACACATGGGCGCAGTTCTACAAGACGCACGACCTGGCAGGTAAGGTGGTGCTCGACCCCTTCATGGGCAGTGGCACGACGCTCGGCGAGGCCGTCAAGCTAGGCGCCAAGGCTGTCGGCTGTGACATCAATCCGGTCAGTACCTTTCTCGTGCGCCAGGCGTTTACGCCGGTGTCTGAGGCCGAACTGCGCGCCGCTTTCGAGCGACTGGAGCGCGATGTGGCGCCGGAGATTAGACGCTACTATCAGACGCGTGATCCCCTGACGGGCGAGCTGATCCAAGTTCTGTACTACTTCTGGGTGAAGACGGTGACGACGCCTGAGGGAGAGGTCGTACCCTTGCTGTCGCGCTATGTGTTTTCGCAGGACGCCTACCCGAAGAAAAAGCCGCGAGCGCAGATTGTGTGCCCTGGCTGCTGGAGCGTACTGGAGGATCGCTATGATGCGACCGCCACGCGTTGCCAGCACTGCGGCCACGAATTCAATCCGCAGGATGGCCCGGCCGCAGGCCAGTACATCACTGCCAAGAACGGCCACCGTTATCGCATTAAGGAGCTGCTGCCCAAAGATGGCACGCCACCCGCTCATCGCATGTACGCGATGATGGCCTTGCGGGCCGACGGGTCAAAAGTTTATTTGCCAGTGCGGGATGAGGACTTGGCCCTCTACGAAGAAGCCCAGGAACGCCTTGCAGCCGAGGCGCTGCCACTGCCGGAAACCTCTGTTCGGCCAGGTCACAACACCGACCAGGCACGGGGCTACAACTACACCCAATGGCGCGAGTTCTTCAATGCGCGTCAACTGTTGTGTCTCGGCCTGCTGCTGCGGGAAATTCTGACCATCGACGACCTGGCCATCCAAGAGCAGATGCTGTGCTTGTTTTCCAGCACCTTGGAGTTCAATAACCTGTTTTGCAGCTTCAAGGGGGAGGGAACAGGTGCTGTGCGGCACATGTTCTCGAACCACATCCTTAAGCCGGAGCGTACTCCGCTGGAGAACTCCGTGTGGGGGACCGGCAAGAGCAGTGGAACCTTCAGCACGCTCTTCGAATCTCGCTTGTTGCGGGCGAAGCGCTACCTCGATGAACCGTTCGAGATCGCGTTGAACCACGACCAGGACGGTAACCGTGTAGGCTCGCGCAAGACGGTGGCTAGCCATCCAATCCGTGCCCGTCGCGTCGAAACTTGGCAGGAATTGGTGACCTCAGATCATGGTCTCATGATCCTTAATGGTGACAGTTCCAAGCTCCCGCTTCCTGCTGGTTCAGTAGATGCCGTCGTGACTGATCCGCCTTACTTCGACTTCGTACATTACTCGGAGTTGAGTGATTTCTTCTTTGCGTGGCTTTCCCCTGCGCTGCGGCGGCGTTATCCCTGGATGGCCCGCGAGGACTCGTCTGACCAGGGCGAGGTGCAACACAAAGATCCGCGCGTGTTCACCCGGCAGCTTGCATCGGTTTTTACCGAGGCATGCCGTGTGCTCAAAGATGATGGGGTGTTGGCGTTCAGCTTCCACCACTCGCGTGCAGAGGGTTGGGCGGCCATCTACGAAGCGATCAATAAGTCAGGTCTGGCCGTGGTCGCCGCGCATCCAGTCCATGCTGAGTTGCGCGCAGCGAGTCCCAAGACGGCGGCCAAAGACCCGATCAGCCTTGATGCGATCCTAGTGTGTCGCAAGAAAGCGTTTGCTCTGCATCAGTCGCCCGCCCTTCAAGATGTTTGCCGGGTCGTTGATATGCTGGCCGAGCGGCTACAAGCCGCTGGACTTCGTATCTCGGCGGGCGACCGCTTCGTGATTGGAGCGGCGCAGACCTTGATTGCGCGAGCCGCTGATGACCTGGGATTCGACGAAATCAAGGTTGATCTGGAGGCAGTCCGGCAGGTTGTTGGCCCAAAGGCTAGAGATGCGAGTGACGCGCAGGAGATTACCGGCGCTGGGCTGGCGACGGTGTGAGGCAAGCGGATGTCAGACCTCAGCGGAAGTGAACGTCGGAAGTTGGAAAAGCTGCTTGGCATGGGCGGCGGGTACGTCCTCAACTTCTCCGACCGCACCTTCGGCGATTTCTTTGACGAGTATCGGGTGGAGATTGACGCCGAGCGCTACCGTGCCCGGGGAACATCCAAAGCCAATCGCATGCGCACACATTGGGAGCTGGACGCAAACCATGTTGTCGGTCGCGTCATCGGTGGCCTAATCGACTACGCCGCCGACGAGAGCTGCTTCGGCGATAGCAATCCGGTGTTGATCGAGGACTGCCGGAAGATCGCACAACGCTTGCTCAGCGACCAGCCCGTAGCCGAGTTGGACGCGCTGGCAGCGACCGCCGACGAGCGCGACTTCGAGGTGGTGGCAGAGCATGTCCGCGAAGCCATCGAGAAGAACCAGCCGGAAGGTGCGCTGGATCGGCTGCATACCTTCGTCATCAAGTTCGTGCGCATCGCCTGTGAGCCTCATGGCATCGAGGTCAACCGCGACAAGCCGCTGCACAGCGTGTTCGGCGAGTACGTGCGCGCCCTGCGCGACGGTGGTTACCTCGAATCGGCCATGACCGAGCGCATTTTGAAATCTTCAATTTCAGTGCTAGAGGCGTTCAATGATGTGCGCAACAACAAAAGCCTCGCGCATGACAATCCGATCCTCAATTACGAGGAAAGCCTGTTGATCTTTAATCATGTCGCAGCCTCGATCCGGTTTATCAAATCGCTGGAGGCCAAGATCAAGGCCAAGGCGGCGGCTACAAGAGCAGTCAGTGTGTGGGATGACAGCATTCCGTTCTGACCCAGAAGGCTGCTAGGGAGAAAGTATGAAACAACATGACGAAAACGATCCATTCTTTCTCACCGAAGAGGTTGAGGCCGAGATGATCGCCGCCGGCTACGCTTTCGAGCCACCGCCCATTGCCTGCACGGGGCGTCTGCGTGACGTGCTAGAGCGTATGAGCGATGCCGAGCTGGCATTGCAGCCGGGCGAGATCGCCGACCAAGAGCGCAAGCACCGGCAGAGCGCGCAGTCCTCACTCTACGGATCCAATGGGTAAAGTAATGAGAGCGGAGGAGACATCGGTAGACGAGACGGAATTGGCTGCGCAGCTTCGCACATGCGGTTTGGTTCGTACGGTTGCGGATCGTGGGTATCGTCGCTTGGATGACAGCCATTCTGCATTGCTTGAGACTCTTGCAACAATATTGAACGCTACTGATGCGCCACCGATTGATCTTCATATCGAAGAAGCGCTGGCGGAGTTGGAGGGGCCACGCTTCTTCTTTGTTCAGCATGTTCTATGCGATCTGATACCCCTTCTGAACGTAGATCAGGATGTCCTTCTTGCCTTCATCACGCGCCTGCTTGATGCGGGCGGCAACGACTTGGCTGCAGGCACCCCTAGTACTGCTTTTGGAGAATGGACGAAGAAGAACCCAGCCAGAGCTTCCAAGGTCTACGGTGCCGCACGCGCCGGCGATAACCTGGCTCTGCGTCAACTATTCACGGTTCTCGTAATGAACGCCGATATCGAAGAAGGCCTCATTTTCGCGCAGGCTCATGAGAGGGAGGCGAAGCTCGCTGCCCTCTCAGCTTTGGGGGCTATGGAACTGGGTGAACGCTACGGTGAGGTACTCGACATCCTGCTCCAAGGAGCGTCCAGCAATGACGAAGACATCGCACTCCGGTCCCTCGAAGCGGGCTATCGAGCTGCTGCACAGCGAAAAACACTTGCACCAGCCGGCTTTGACGAACAACTTGATCGGGTCTTTCAGACGAGGAGTCCCTTCTCGATCCACTTGGCAGTGGACCTGCTGTGGCGTCACTGGGTCGGTCTCACAGAAAACGCTATGAACCTGTGCCTTGATGCCGCTGCGGATGTTGACCCTGAGAGTGCAGGAACGATTTCACATCTCGACCATGCAGCATATCAGCTCGTGGGTGCCGGGCATGCTGAAAAAGTAATTTGTCTGCTTAGTGAGTTATTTGATCGCTCAAAGGGTCAGATTACGCTAGACGCGTTCCAGAGTGCCTACCACGCGTTGCAAAATTCCGGCTCAGAGGTGCTGGGTAGCGCAGTTGTGTACTGGCTGCTGAACGGGAGTACGCATACCCACAAATGCCTGGCTAGCGAAGTTTGCGGTGTCGGAAATGACGATCCTCCTTTCTCCGTTCCCACGTCATCTCTTCCATTGGAGCCATCGGATCAACTATATCTTTGCCACAAGGCCGTCGGGTGGTTCTTCATTGATCCAGTGGTCGCAGTTGTCATTCCGTTAGCGGTACTTCGCGATGGGTCTTCAGATATCAAAAATGATGTCCTCGATCTGATCTATCACCCCTTACTCGTGAGCTATGGGGGCAAGTTGAAGGACTATCTTGAGCGTTACGTCGAGAGTATTCCGGACCTTGCTGAATTGCTCACACGAAAGGCAGCACTTCAGGATGCGATGGAAGGTATTGAGCGTTTAGTTGAGCTGCACCCAAGTGAAATGCAGCGCGAGGCGGCACATGTCCAATGGCACGGACAGATGGAGCGGGGCATGGAGCAGGGGCGCCGGAGATCTATTTTTGAGGATCTCTTCGCCAAACAATACATCCTGTATGGCCGAACGTCGTTGACGCCGATCCACACTGGAGAGGGCACCACACATCTCACCGAGACTCCGATGCATTCGTTCTCGATCTCGTCCGAGTTGCCCATCCTCGACATCGTTGACCCAGTTGGACTCGATCAGATGCTTCTCCACTTCAAGCTTGAGCAGCGAGAACAGAGATGAAACTTGTCGTGATGCACTATCTGCGCTCGCTACGCGAGCGTGACGAACTCGACGCTATTCTGCCTGATCTTTTGGCTGAGAGTGGTTTCGAAGTTCTAACTCGTCCTCGTCGTGGCACACGGCAAGCTGGTGTTGACGTAGCGGCAGTCGGCCCCAACCCGGATCGTGATGGCACTCGAAGTCTGTTCCTATTCACGATCAAGTCCGGTGATTTGACACGAGAGCATTGGGATACCGGCCAGCAGGCCGTGCGTCCGTCGCTAAATGAGGTTTTGGATGACTATATTCCGAACCGTATTCCGCCCCATTTTTCGGGTCTGCCCGTCGTTATATGCGTTTGTATGGGCGGTGAGATGCGTGAGGATGTTCGGGCACAGTGGAGCGGTTACTGTCGGGCGAACGAGAAAGCCGACATCCACTTTGCCGAATGGAACGGGGATCGCCTTTCAGATTTAATTCTGAGTGGCATGTTGCGTGCTGAGTTAATAGAGAGTGAAAACAGGGGGCTGTTTCAGAAAGCGCTAGCGATGCTTGATCAGCCCGACGTTGCTTATCGGCATTTCCGTCACTTGCTCAATGCCATCTTTATTAAGCCGAAGAACCAGACAGAGCGCACGCGCCAGTTACGCAAGGCCTACCTGTGCCTTTGGATACTCTTTGTTTGGGCTCGCGATGCCGGTAACCTTGAGGCCGCGTATCGAGCATCCGAGTTGGTGCTGCTACGCAGTTGGCCCCACTGCGATAGTACCCATCTGCGCAAGGGAGCGACGCAACATGAGCGGTTAGCTCATTTCGATCAAGTCTTGCAACTGCACTTCATCATCGCTCACCTTCTACTTGTCGAGAAGATTGGCCCGTTCGCTGACAAACGCTATGCGCTTTCAATGGCCGTAAATTCACGCAACGCGGTAGACATTAACATCGCGCTATTCGAGATTCTGGGAAGGTTGTCTCTCCACGGGCTATGGCTGGATGCTATGAGTGCTGGGGAGGACGAGTCATTCGCGCAGGCAATGGGTGAAAGGGCGGACAAGGTGCTTAACATAGCGATTGGGATGCTGAATGCGAATCCGGCGCTTGCCGTTCCCGTTCGTGACGATTTCACGATTGAATTGGCTCTGTTTATGCGTCTCGCAGCTGTGCGCGGACGCCTATCTAATGTCGCTGACTACATCCGCAGCATGTCCGACCATCTCTGCTACGGACTGAGGGCTCGGCGGCATTATCCGACGCCGACGACAGAATATCGTGATGTCCTCTCACATCCCAGGGACCGCAGCGATGCATACTTCGAAGAACATACACGCGCGGGGATTCTTTACACCTTCGTGCTCGCTTGGCTTGCGATGATAGGGGATCAGGAGCGAGCAGAGCAGTTGCGCAGCACGCTGTTAGAGTATGCTCCGCACATGACCCACCAAATCTGGATTCCCGACGCACGAACGGATGAAGTTTTCTGGGATGGGGATCGAGATCACGGGGTGTCGGTACCAGGTCTGCCACTCAATGACTCGCTAGAGGCCGTTTTTAGCCTACTGAACCGTGTGATGAAGGAGTATCCGCTGGATGAGCGGATAAGCGCTGTCCGAAATCACCTGACTCCAATTTTTCTTATGGCCTGCCGCCACTATCGCATGCCTGTACCACCGCATGTTTGGCGAGGTCAGAAGCGTTCATCGCCAGACAGCACCGTTTCCGATCAAGGAGTGCCGGATACGGAGATTCAGCAGTCGTAAGGCGGGTAATCTTTTGCGTGGGCATACCTCTGCCTGCGGGCAGTCTAACAAAATCAGAGGTGAAGGCAGTAGATTCCGATGTAGCCAAAGGTGGCTGTCGTTCATGGTATTTGTCATGGCACCCTTGGTATGATCGATTTTATAGTATTGAATTTAAATGACTTTTTTCTTCTATTTATAATAGAGTGGGAGTGAGGGAGCCGGTCGGTCCAGGGCACTGGCCACTGCGCGTCCGCGCTCGCCGACGCTCCCCAAGGCTCGCCAGGGACTGATCGCACCCGCCATCCGCGCGATCCCACTCTCCTGACCCCGGCCGCGCCGGGCCCGCAAAAGCCGGACCCTCCCGTACGTTCCTCCCGTGCGATCCGGACCTGCCGGCTCGTCATCACGGAAACTTGTCCGGCGCCGACCAGGAAGCCCGTACACCCTTGATAACGGTGCCTCCATGGCGAGGCACGCCCGACCAGGGGCTTGCACACATGGCCAACCCGAACGCCGTCGTCACCCATGTCCTGCCGTTTCCGGTCGACCGGCGCGCGCCTGCCGGGGCGGCCGAGGGACAGCCGCCCTTCGAGATCGCGCTGGCGGACGGCCGCCGCGTGCGGCTGGATCCCGCCGATCCGCGCTCGGGACCGCGCCTTGGCCTGCTCCTGGACCTGGGCGAGCGCGGCATTCCGGTGTACCTGGAGATCGACCCCGGGCAGGGCCTGGTCACCCGCGTGCTGATTCCCCTGCTGGTCCGGGTCGTCGACCTGCGGCCTGGGGCCGATGGCGCCCTCGAGATCGGGCTGCATCCCTCCCACGCCCGCCATCGGCTGGCCGCCGGCCACCCTGACCGCGAGGAACTCACCCGGGCGCTGCGTAGCGCGCAGCGCAGCGGCGAACTCGTCGCCGTCACCCGGGACGACGACGGCGTCCTGGTCGACGTGCGCGCCTTCCGCCCTTCGCCGGACGGGCCGGACCTGCCCCTCCCCGGGTTGCCGGTGCCCACCAGGTTCGACTGGCGCCACCCGCTGCGCAGCCTCCGCGACCTGCTGGCGCGGCTGTGGTACTGGCGCTGGTGGCCCTGGTGGTGGTGCTGGTGGTGGCGCTGCGTGACACCGGCCCGCGCGCAGCAGCTCTTCGACGCCATGAAGGCGACCAGTTGCCCACCCCTGACCGTGCCGGCGCCCTGCATACCGTTCCTGTATCCGGAAGATGGTTGCTGGGCGCGCGCCCACGAGATGCGTCGCTTGATGCTGGCGCTGGGCCATGTTTCCAGAAAGATCTGGATCCATGGCGCGCTGCGCACCCCGACCCGGAACAGCCCCAACTGCGAGGTGTACTGGGGGTGGCACGTGGCGCCGACCCTGTGCGTGCGCCACTGGCTGCTGTTCGCGCGCCGCCTGGTGATCGATCCGTCCCTGTTCGACACGCCGGTGACCCGGGCCGTCTGGAAGGGCATCCAGGGCGACGCCTCGGCCACTCTCACCGATACCAACGGCTCGCTGTACATGTTCCCGGGCACCACAGATTCGGACCACAGCGGCACCAGCTACTACCTGGCCTACTACCGGGCGCAGCTGCAGAACCGAGCGATCAGCCAGGGTCCGCCACCCTACGCGCACTGCCCGTGATCGCCGCGCGATCCGGCGCGAGACGGGGTCCTGCCTGAGGCGTCCGGCGTCATCGACCCGCCGGGGGCGCGCTGCCGACAGGGTCGACCGTCATCGTCCGGTAGAATCAAAGGCGGTGGCCGGTCGCGGACGCTCGGCCCGCCGCCACCCGCCATGACCCCGGTCGGTGCACGGTCTGATCGAATCCGTTCGAAGAAGTGCGAACCGACGGCGCCCAGGACCACGCCCCGATGCCTGAGCAGACCCAACCCGTCCCGCCCGGCGACGCCGACCGGATGCGCCGCGCGCTGGCACTGGCGTCCCGCGCCGAGGCGGAGGGCGAAGTGCCGGTGGGCGCGCTGGTGGTTGCCGCCGACGGCACGGTGCTCGGCGAGGCCTGGAACCGTCCTATCGCCAGCCACGACGCCACCGCCCATGCCGAGATCGGCGCCCTGCGCGCCGCAGGCTCTGCCGCCGGCAACTACCGGCTGCCGGGGGCGACGCTCTTCGTGACGCTGGAACCCTGCGTCATGTGCGCCGGCGCCATCATCCATGCCCGGATCGCCCGGGTGGTGTTCGGCGCTGCGGATCCGAAGACGGGCGCCGCCGGAAGCGTTTTCGACACCCTGGTCAGCCCGTTGCACAACCATGTCGTCGAGGTGCGCGGCGGCGTGCTTGCCGACGAGTGCGGCGAGCTGCTCAGACGCTTCTTTCGCGCCCGGCGCTGAGATCTCGCCTGGGGAATCCGCGCGGCAACGGCGGGGCAGGGGCCTCAGACCTCGCGCGGCGGCGCGTCGTGGACGCGCGGCTCGATGACACGCTCGATGGCCATCGCGAGATAACGGCGGGCATGCACGGTGGGCTGCCGGCGCAGCACCGCCTCGGCGCGCTGGCCATCGCTCTCCTCGGGCGTGTAAACGAACACGAAGGCACCGCCCTTGCGGGCCAGCTCGAGGTCCTGGTCGATGAAATAGGTCTCGGTGCCGATGAACTCCGCGATCGAAGCCTTGATGCGGTCGAACAGACCCGCGTCTTCCTGGGCTTCCAGTTCCTCGACCAGGAACGTGCCGGAGACGGAGCGCACATCGCTGGCCTCGAAACCCGCTGCAACGAGTTCACGCGCAGCGGCGTCGGCAGCGTCCATGCCGGCAAACCCGGCCAGGGTGTAGTGCTTGGGATAGAACATCCCGAACGACGAGTCGCCGTCCTTGAACCACGACCAGCGTCTGTTGTTCTCGTTGTTGCCCATGGCAGCCTCCAGAAACGTGCATCGGGAGGTTCAGGCTGCCACCGCCAGGCTGAAGGGCACTTGCATGGGTGGCCTCTCCACGCGCGCTTCACGCGGCCTTGCCGAAGCCATCACGTTGCCGGATCAGGCGCTCTCGCGCTGCCGGCGCTGGCCTCGATTTCCTGATTGAGCGCGCGCACCGCCAGCCCGGCCTCACGGGACAGGTACAGGCATGCCGACAGGACCAGCAGGACGCCGCACACGGCCAGCACCGTCGGCAAGTGCACCAGGCGATGGTCGAGCACGGTGTCGGCGGCAACCGCCAGGCTTGTGCCTACGAAGGCGGCCAGCGCCAGATAAAGCAGACGGCAGGCGCGCAGGATCAAGCTGCAGCGCCGTCGCTGCAGCGCAACGCGGGCGGCCGGCAGGTCGGCGGCGCCTTGGTCGGCCATCAGCGTGCGCAGGCGGTCGACCACCCGCGCAAGCCGGTTGTTGGCCGACTGCAGCAACGAGGCGCTGGCGGTCATGAACAGGGCGGGCGCCAGCATCGCCAGCAGGATGCCGTAGTGGCCGCCCGGATCAGCGCCGAACACCGGACGCTCGGTGCGATGGACTGCGGGCTATCATTGCGCTCCCTTCCTGCGTTGGCTGCGGCGACCCGATGAAGCATAGCGACAACCTGGTCTGGCTGGACCTGGAAATGACCGGGCTGGAGCCGGAGCGCGACACCATCCTGGAGATCGCCACCCTGGTCACCGACAAGGATCTGCAGGTGCTGGCCGAAGGCCCGGTGCACGCGATCCGCCAGAGCCCGCGGCGCCTGGAGCTGATGGACGACTGGAACCGCAACCAGCACCAGCGCTCCGGCCTGTGGCAGCGGGTCGTTGAATCGCAGTCGGACATGGCGCGCGCCGAGGCCGACACCCTGGCCTTCCTGGCGCAGTGGACGGTGCCCGGAAAGTCGCCGCTGTGCGGCAACAGCATCGGCCACGACCGGCGCTTCCTGGCCAGGCACATGCCGGCGCTGGAGCGCTGGCTGCACTACCGCAACCTGGACGTGTCCACGGTGAAGGAACTGGCGCGTCGGTGGGCACCGGAGGTCGCCGAGTCGGCGCGCAAGGAGTCGGCGCACACCGCGCTTGCCGACATCCGCGATTCGGTCGCGGAGCTGCGCCACTACCGCAGGCACATGGCGGCCCTGGCACAGCCCTGAGCCGTGGACACTCCGGGTCCGCGGGTGATCCGCGCGCCGCAAGGACCCCGGCCATGGGGAGGGGTGCCCGCCACCACCGGCAAGCCCGGTCCGGCGATCCCGAGCCCCGTCGGTCGATGCCGGTCATGACCGGCCCCGGCGCGCAAGGGCCCGCACGCGCTCAGTTCGCGCGGCGGGCCAGGCGCAGCCAGGTGTCGACCACGGTGTCGGGATTCAGCGACACCGATTCGATGCCCTGGTCCATCAGCCAGTCGGCGAGATCGGGGTGGTCGGACGGGCCCTGGCCGCAGATGCCTATGTACTTGCCGCGCGCCTTGCAGGCCTTGATCGCCATCGACAGCAGGGCCTTGACCGCCTCGTCGCGTTCGTCGAACAGGTGGGCGATCAGGCCGGAATCGCGGTCCAGGCCGAGGGTGAGCTGGGTCAGGTCGTTGGAGCCGATCGAGAAGCCGTCGAACAGGTCGAGGAAGCGGTCGGCGAGCAGGGCGTTGCTGGGCACCTCGCACATCATGATCAGCTTCAGGCCGTTCTCGCCCCGGCGCAGGCCGTTCGCCGCCATCACTTCGATCACCGCCTCGGCCTCGGCGACGGTGCGTACGAAGGGAATCATCACCCAGGCGTTGGTCAGGCCCATCTCGTCGCGGACCCGGCGCATCGCCTGGCATTCCAGGGCGAAGCAGGCGCGGAAGCTGTCGTCCACGTAGCGGCTGGCGCCGCGGAACCCGATCATCGGGTTCTCCTCGTGCGGCTCGTAGCGGTCGCCGCCGACCAGGCCGGCGTACTCGTTGGACTTGAAGTCGGACAGGCGGACGATCACCGGATGCGGCGCGAACGCCGCGGTCAGCGTGGCGATGCCCTCCTTCAGGCGGTCGACGTAGAACTCGACGGGGTCGTCGTAGCCGGCCATGCGCTCGACGATGCGCGCGCGCGTCTCCGGCGTCTGCTGGTCGAACTCCAGCAGGGCCCGGGGGTGCACGCCGATCTGCCGCTCGATGATGAATTCCAGACGCGCCAGTCCGATGCCGCGGTGCGGAAGCATCGCGAAATCGAAGGCGCGCTCGGGATTGCCGACGTTCATCATGATCTTGAGCGGCGGCTCCGGCATCGAGCCGACCTCGGCCTCGGTGCGCTGGAAGGGCACGATGCCGGCGTAGATGACGCCGGTGTCGCCTTCCGCGCAGGAGACCGTGACCTCGCTGCCATCGGCGATCGCGCGGGTCGCGTCGCCGCAGCCGACCACGGCGGGAATGCCCAGCTCGCGGGCGATGATCGCGGCATGGCAGGTGCGGCCGCCGCGGTTGGTGACGATCGCGGCGGCGCGCTTCATGATCGGCTCCCAGTCGGGATCGGTCATGTCGGTGACCAGCACGTCGCCGGCCTGCACGCGGTTCATCTCGGCGATCGACTTGACCACGCGCGCCACGCCCTGGCCGATCCGCTGGCCGATCGCGCGGCCCTCGCAGACCCGCTCGCCGGCGCCGTCGAGGTGGTAGCGTTCGATGGTGGTGGCGCGGGCGCGCGACTTCACGGTCTCGGGCCGCGCCTGGACGATGAACAGCTGGCCGGTCACGCCGTCCTTGGCCCATTCGACGTCCATCGGCCGGTCGTAGTGGGCCTCGATGGTCATCGCCATGCGCGCCAGCGCCTCGATCTCGGCGTTGTCCAGGCAATAGCGGTTGCGGTCCGCCTCCGGGACCGGCTCCACCGCGACCCGCGCCGCGGCGCCGGCCGGCGCATGCACCATGCGCTGCTGCTTGCTGCCCAGGGTGCGGCGCAGGATCGCCGGGCGGCCGGCGGCGAGGGTCGGCTTGTGCACGAAGAACTCGTCGGGGTTGACCGCGCCCTGCACGACCAGCTCGCCCAGCCCCCAGCTGCCGGTGATGAACACCACGTCGCGGAAGCCCGATTCGGTGTCCAGGGTGAACAGGACGCCGGAGCAGGCCAGGTCGGAGCGGACCATCTGCTGGATGCCGGCGGACAGGAACACGTCCTCGTGCCGGAAGCCGTGGTGGACGCGATAGGCGATCGCGCGGTCGTTGTACAGGGAGGCGAACACCTCCTTGACCCGGGTCACGACGGCGTCCTCGCCGACCACGTTCAGGAAGGTCTCCTGCTGGCCGGCGAAGGAAGCGTCCGGCAGGTCCTCGGCGGTCGCCGAAGAGCGCACCGCCACGGCGACCTCGGTGCCGGCCTCGGCGCACATGCGCCGGTAACCCTCCCTGATCGCGGTGTCGAGCTCGGCGGGCAGGGGCGAGGCCACCACGAACTCGCGGATCTCCCGGCCCACCCGCATCAGGGCGTCGACGTCGTCGACATCCAGCGGCGCCAGCAGATCGGCGATCCGCTGCTCCAGGCGGGAATCGGCCAGGAAGCGCTGGAAGGCATGGGCGGTGGTGGCGAACCCGCCGGGCACCGCCACGCCGGCCTGCGCCAGGTGACCGATCATCTCGCCCAGGGAGGCGTTCTTGCCGCCCACCTGCGGCAGGTCGGACAGGCGCAGTCGATCCAGCCACAGAATCAGCTCGGACAAGGCGGGTTCTCCTCGGGAAGGCGGTGGGGCAGGGCGGGCGCGGGGGCGCAGCCGCGTATGATGAGGCCCGGCCGGCCCGCGGGCAAGGAAGCCGGTCCCGCCGCGCAGCCACGGGAGAGCTCATGAAGCGCAGGGTATTCTTCGTTTCCGATGGCACCGGCATCACCGCCGAGACCATCGGCAACGCCATCCTCACGCAGTTCTCGAACGTCGAGTTCGACACTTTCCGGCTGCCGTTCGTCGACACCGTCGAGCAGGCCCATAAGGCGGTGGCGCGGATCGCCGACCGCGGCGCCAGCGGTGCCGGCCGGCCGGTGGTGGTCAGCTCGGTGGTCGATGCGCAGGTCCGGGAGGTGCTGGCCGGCGCCGACGCCTTCGTGCTCGACGTGTTCGCGCCGTTCATCGCGCCGCTGGAGGTAGAGTTGGGAACGCAGCGCTCGCCGCGGGTGGGCCAGGCCCACGGCCTGGTCGACTACGACCAGTACGAGGCGCGGATCAACGCCACCAACTACGCGCTCAGCCACGACGACGGCATCGACCTCACCTACGACGATGCCGACGTGATCCTGGTCGGAGTGTCGCGCTCGGGCAAGACGCCGACCTGCCTGTATCTGGCCCTGCACTACGGCATCAAGGCCGCCAACTATCCGCTGATCCAGGAGGATCTGGAGCGCCAGGAATTGCCGCGCCGGCTGCTGCCCCACCGCAAGCGTCTGTTCGGCCTGACCATCGATCCGGCGCGCCTGGCCCAGGTCCGCGAGACGCGCCGGCCCGGCAGCCAGTACGCGCGCCTGGAGCAGTGCCGCTGGGAGGTCGCCGCCGCCGAGAAACTGCTGCGCGCCGAGCGGCTGCCGGTGGTCAGCACCACGCATTCCTCGATCGAGGAGATCGCCAGCAAGATCCTGAACACGCTGGGCATCGACCGTCACATGTTCTGACCGCCACCGGACAGGACGGTCGCCGCAGGCGCAGGTCGCGCCGCCGCGGACACCTGCTCGTCCGGTCCCCGCCAGCGTGCGTAGAATCCCGAATACCGGGGCCGATCGCGCCCCCAGGACAGTTCGCACGATGCGCAATCCCCTGCAGGAGCAGTTGCTCAAGGCCGGCCTGGTCAAGAAGGGCCAGGTCGCCCAGGTCGAGCGCGAGCAGGCCCGGCGAAGGCAGGGCAAGGCGCCCTCCGCTCCGGACCCGGCCCAGGTCGCCGCCCGCCGACTGCAGGCCGAAAAGGCCGAGCGCGACCGCGCCCTGGCTGCCGAGCGCAACGCCCAGGCGCGACAGGCCGAGCTGCGCGCGCAGGCCGGCCAGATCGTCGCCACGAACCGGGTCGCCGGCAATGGTGACAGCGCCTACCATTTCGCCGACGGCGGCGTGATCCGTTCCCTGACGGTGGACACCGCGCAGCGCGGACAGCTCGCCCGCGGCGCCCTGGTGATCGTCCGCGACGGCGATGGCCATGCCCTGCTTCCGCGCGCGGCAGCCGACCGGGTGCGCGAGCGCGATGCGGGGCTGCTCGTGGTCGACCACGGCCAGGCGGATGCCAGCGCGGACGAGCCCGAGGTGGACGATCACTATCGCCGCTTCCAGGTGCCCGACGACCTGGTCTGGTGACGGCCGCCGCCGCACCGCCCCGACCCCCGAGGATCCGCGGGACGAAGCCCGGAACAGGCTATGCTCGTGCCATGCGACCGCCCCTGACCGCTGCCGCCCTCAAGCCTCGCCGCCTGGCCTGGCTGATGGAACTGTACGAGGACAACCACGCCCGGCTGGAGCGGCTGTTCCAGGTGTCGCGGCTGGTCCCCGACCGCTACCTGTCCAGCGTCGGCGATGGCATGGATCTTCAGCTCGATCTGCTGCAGCGGCACCGGCACACCACCGACCTGCGACTGAGCTACGACCTGCTGGATCCCGCGACCGGTCTGGCAACGCCGTCGGCGGTGCTGCGCATCTACGAGGACGCGCGCCTGGCGGAAGCCACCCACTGCCTGCCGGGCCGGCAGATGATCGACGTGCTGGGGCCGTTTCCAGCGCCGGGGGCGGTTGTCGACCACCGACTGCGCATGAACTCCTTCCTCAGTCGCTGGCTCGACTACCTGGGCGAGCACGGTCACAGCTGGCACACCCTGACCCTGGCCGATCGCGCCTGAGGGCAGGCGACGGCGCCTGCGCGCCCAAAGGGTATCCGGAGAGGGTGCGGCGCCCTGTGCCGAGATGCCTGTGGACAGTCTCTTTCGCCTTGCTCTGGCCTGGACATTTCATGAGACCGCCACTGCGGCCGCCGGTCTTCGCGCCGTGGCACGGTCTGCTCCCGTTGGCCAGGTCGACGTAGCGTCGGCTGCGCCTTCGCCGTCCAACGGTCCGCTGCCCGCACCACGGCGCGATCTCGACGGCCTCGCTACGCGTCCTCATGAAGTGTCCGGGGTGATTCTGCCCGCACGTGCGGGGGTGCCGATCCTGGTGGCGGCCATCCAGCACCGGGCGGGCCGGGCCGGCATCGTGCCCGGCCGCCCCTCCTGAAGCCCCAACGCAATCAGTGCCGTCGCTCAGAGAGGTAAATACTTGAGATTAATGGTGTATCTGAATGATTTGACAGAACTAGTCCGTGTGTGCAAGACGCAGCCTGGTCGTCGGCCCAACGAAAATTCGTGTTGACGGCCTGTTCCGGGCGCGGCTATGCTGCGCGTCCCTCGTGGGGCCATAGCTCAGCTGGGAGAGCGCTACAATGGCATTGTAGAGGTCGACGGTTCGATCCCGTCTGGCTCCACCACGTTACATTTCAAGGTCTTAGCTCCTCGTTAGCGAATATTTCGCTTGCGTCCCCATCGTCTAGAGGCCCAGGACACCACCCTTTCACGGTGGATACAGGGGTTCGAATCCCCTTGGGGACGCCAATTTTTGCAGGTCTCTTCTGAGGAAACCCCTGCAAGCCCTTGAGTTGAAAGCTCTTCGATAGCGGCCCGGGCCTTCCAGCCCGGGCCGTTTTCGTTGGCCGCGCACCGCCGGGCTGCGGCACAATCCGGCTGCCACCGCCCAGGATGCCCCGGATTCCCATGCCACCGAGCCACGCATGCCAGATCTGAGCGCGGCACCCCGCCCACGGCCGATCTGGCAACCACGCGAACAGGACGCGGAGGTCTTCGACCTCGCACTGTCCGACGGCCACTCGCCTTTTCTCGCCGGCATCCTGGCCGGGCGTATCCGCAGCAGCGACGGCGGCCTGTCGGGCCTGGCCGGTCGCCTGGCCGATATTCCGCCACCGGCGCTGTTGCCCGACGTGGACCCGGCCTGCGATCGCCTGGCACGCGCCCTGGCCGACCGGGAGCACATCGTCCTGGCAACCGACCACGACGTCGACGGCGTCACCAGCCATGCGGTGCTCTGGAGCGCCCTGGTTCGGCACTTCGGACATCCGCCGGCACGGCTGCACACGGTGATCAGCCACCGGGTCCGCGAGGGCTACGGCCTCAGCTCGGCACTCAGCGCGCGGATCCGCGCGCTGCCGGTACCGGTCGGCCTGGTGCTGACGGCCGACCAGGGCAGCTGCGATGGCGAGCGGATCGCCGAGCTTGCCGGGCAGGGCATCGACACCGTGGTCACCGACCACCATCAGGTGGCGGGCAGGGGGCCGGCCGCCGCCGTCGCCTGCGTGAATCCGCAGCGGGCGGACAGTCGCTACCCGGACCGGGCGATCGCCGGCTGCATGGTGGCCTGGCTGCTGATGTGCGCGCTGCGACGGCACCTGATCGCCCTGGGTCGGCTGCCGGAGGCCGCGCCGCGACTCGGCGACCTGCTCGATTTCGTCGCCCTGGGCACGGTGGCCGATGCCGTGTCTCTGGGCAGCAGCGCCAGCAACCGGGCCGTGGTCCAAGCCGGCCTGCAGCGCATGAACCAGCTGTCCCGGCCAGCCTGGCAGGCATTCGCGCAGGTACGCCCCGGCCCCTGGCAGGCCACCGACCTGGCGTTCGGGCTGGGCCCGCTGATCAATGCCGGCAGCCGGGTGGCCGACGTGATGCCCGGTGTGCGCGCGCTGACCGCCACGGACCTTGGCCAGGCCAGCGCCGAGGTGGAGCGCCTGGTCGCCGCCAACGCGGCGCGGCGCGCCGTCGAGCAGGACCTGACGCGGCAGGCTCTGGCGACCTGGCAGACCACCGCACGGCCGGAGGATGCCGCGGTGTGCGTGGCCTTCGACGAAGGCAATGCAGGGGTCCATGGCATCGTCGCGTCGCGTCTGGTCGAGCACAGCGGCTGGCCGGCGCTGTGCCTGTCGCCACGGGCCGGCCAGCCGGACCTGCTGACCGGCTCGCTGCGCACCGTCGCCGACCAGTGGGGCGGCGCCCTTGTCGACATCCACGCCGCCCTGGCCGATGTCGATGCCCGCCATCCCGGTCTGCTGCTGACCTGGGGCGGCCACGCCGCGGCTGGAGGGCTCAGCGTCGAGGCGGCGCAGCTGGCCACGCTGCGCACGGCCTGGCAAGCGGCCGTGCGGGCACAACGCCCGCCGCAACCGCCGCGGCGCTGGTTCGACACAGCGCCCCCGGAGCCGCTGTCCGCCACGCATCTGACGGCACTCGATGGCTTGCAACCGTTCGGCCGTGGCTTCGATGCGCCGGTCCTGGCGCTGGACTGCCAGGTCACCGGCAGCCGCCCCCTGGGCGACGGCAGCCATCGTCGCCTCAACCTGTCCGGCGCCGGCGAGGCCACCGAAGCGGTCTGGTTCCGTGCCGACCCCGAGACTCTGCCGGGCACCGGGGCCCGTAGCCGGCTCTATGTCAGCCTGCACCCGCCGACGCGCTGGACCCGGGGCGGATTCGACCTGCATGTCCATGGTCTGGAACGGCTGAGCTGATCGTGCGCCGGGCGGGCTGTCGAGAACCCCCGGGCGGGTTGCAGCAATCCAGGACCGCACGGCGATGCACCCGGGCCGGCGCTGAACCGGCGTCGGATCGGTGACCTGCAGCGCAGCCTGAACCGCCGCCCATCATTGCGGAAACCTGGGCCGTCGACGGCCCAGGTGGGCAGGGCTCAGCCGCGTCGCGCCAGGACCGGGGCGACGGTTCGGGCCAGGCCGGGCAGGGCGGGTGCGACCGCCTCCTGGGCGCGAGCGCGGGCGTTGAGGTTGGCGAATTCCACCTGCTCGCTGAGACCGACACCCAAGGGCTGGCCGGTCGCGGTGTCGTAGGCGCGCACGCTCAGGGCCGCCGTATAGGCCACGTCGCGCTGGCCGTGGAAGGACAGCTCGCGGCTGCCCGCCGGCTCGGCACGCACCAGCACCAGGACACGAGCGTGGCGGGCAGCCTGCCGGAGCAGTCCCGCGACTCCCACGCCTTCGTCGATGGCCAGCGCCTCGGCATCGGCCAGGTCGTGGCCCGAGTCGGCGAGGTACTGCTCCACCGCCTGCCTGGCGGGCAGGGCGAGCAGGCGGTCGCCCTGCGCAACCACCACGATGCGAGCCGGTGCCAGTCTGGGCGGCGCAGGCGCACGCGCCGCCTGCGCGGGAACGCGGGGCGCTTGTGCAGGCGCCGCAGCGGCGGCCTGCGCAGGCGCCGCGCTGCTGGTGGCGATGGCGGCGGGGGCAGCGCCATCGACAGCGGACGGTGTCGATGCAGGCTGGTCGGCCGTCGCCGACGGCGCGGCTTCGCCCCCCGCGATCAGCGTCGGGGAGTCAATGCCGGAGGGGCTCTCCGGGGACGGCGACGAGGCGGCGACCGCCATCGCAGGCGTCGGCTCGCCGGTGGCCGGCGCAGTGGCTGCCAGGCCCGCCTCGCCGGCAACCGGATCGGCGCCGCGACCGTCGTCCAACGCGGGGCCCGCGCCTGTCGACGCCGCAGCGGGATCGGCCGCGGCTGTGGCGGGAAATGCCCCGGTTGCGGCCTGCCCTGCAGGCACCGGGTTGCTGACCGAACCGGCCACGAAGCCGTCCCGGAAGCCGTTCGCGAAGCCGCGGAAGTAGTCGCGGAACGCATAGCCGGTGCCGGCCAGGAGCAGCAGCACCAGGGCGGCGACGGCCAGACGGCGATCGCGATGCACCTGCGAGGCGCTCGCGCCGGCTTGGCCACGCACCACCGTGCCGCCGGCCTGAGGCTGTGCCGCCACACCCGGGCGGATCGGCGTCGCCGCCGAGGCGGGTGTCAGCACCGGCGGCGGCGTCGGTACGCGCGCCGCCTGCAGGGCATTCGCGGCCATGGTATCGGGGTCCGGCGGCCGCACCACCAGGCGCAGCGGGACGCCCGAGGCGACCAGGGGGTGCCGCGCCAGCGCCTCGGCGACTTCACCGGCGTGCTGGAAGCGGTCCGCCGGATCCTTGGCGACCATCTTCGCGAGGATCGCAGCGGCCTCGGCATCGACCGCGCCGTTGAGT
Source organism: Lysobacterales bacterium (assembly GCA_019634735.1). Taxonomy (NCBI): domain Bacteria; kingdom Pseudomonadati; phylum Pseudomonadota; class Gammaproteobacteria; order Lysobacterales; species Lysobacterales bacterium. The sequence goes on from JAHCAT010000001.1 coordinate 421,539, forward strand.
TCCTGGACATCGGGAATCTGGGCGTTGACGACCTCCAGCATCAGTCGCAGCGGACTGGTGTCGGCGAACGGCAACCGCCCGGTGAGCATCTCGAAAAGCACGACGCCCAGCGAGAACACGTCGGAGCGGGCGTCCACCGGCTGGCCGTTGCAGATCTCCGGCGAGACGTAGCCCGGGGTGCCGACGAACTCGCCGGTGCCGGTCAGCTTGCTGGCTGCATCGCGGGTCGGCAGGGCGATTCCGAAATCGGCGACGCGCACGCGGCCGGCGGTGTCCACCAGCAGGTTGGCCGGTTTGACGTCGCGATGAACGAGTCCGCGGCGATGGGCGCTGGCCAGCCCCAGCGCGGCCTGCTGCACCAGCTTCAAGGCATCTCCGACCTCGATCCGGCCCAGGCGCTTGAGCAGGGCCGAGATCGACTCGCCTTCGATGTACTCCATCACGAAGAACGGCTGATCCTCGCTCTGCCCGATGAAGTGGATGTTCACCACGTGCGGATCGCTGAGCGCCGCCATGGCCCGCGCCTCGCGCAGGAAACGTTCGACCAGGGTGCGGTCGTCCGCCAGGGCCGGCGCGAGTTCCTTGATGGCGACGATCCTGTCGAGCGCCGGATCGACCGCCTTGTAGACGACACCCATGCCGCCGCGCCCAAGCTCGGCGACGATCTCGTAGTGGCCCAATCGCTGCTTCATGGCAAACTCCCTGCGGCACCGGGCCGCGTGCGCCAGGTCTCTAGCGCGTCAGAACGAACCAGGCGACCGCAGCCGCGGCGATGGCCAGCACGGCCAGCATCGCCCAGCGCAGACCAGCGCCGCCGCCGGCCGCGGCCGGCGCGGCCGATGCCGGCGGTGCTGAGGCCACCCGGGCCCGGGCGTCGCTCAACGACTCAACCAGAAAACGGTTGCGGTCGAAGCCGATCTGGTCGCCGACCTTGAGCTCGGCATCCTTCACCCAGCTGCCGTTGATGAACGTGCCATTGGCCGAGCCCTGGTCGCGCAGGAACATGCCGGCCGGCGTGGCATCGATCACGGCATGGTGGCGGGAAACCTCGGCCTCGTCGATGACCAGGTCGCTTGCCGGATCGCGCCCGATGGTGATCCGCCCGGCAAGCGGAATGACCTTGCCGAAATAGGCGCCGGTCACGCCGCGCAGCGCCAGCTTGGGCGGCGCCGCACGAACCACGGTGGCACCGCCTGCCGCTGGCCTGGCCTGGTCGGGACGTGCTGCATCGCTCATTGGAACTCCTCCGCTGTACCGGGACCGGCGCCCCCTCCGGGCGCCGGGCGCCGCGGCATGCCCGCAATCTACCAGCACCCGCGGGCACTGTGCAGGACGGTCTGTGGCCCGGCCGATCGGACGACCGGTGGCATGGGCAGCCCACCTGAGCCGGTTGCGACGCTTTGCGCGCCTGCACTCCACGTCGACCCTGCCGCCGACCACCCCAGCCGATCCCCGGAGCCCGCCATGTCGTCCAAGCCCTGGTCCTGCCCGACGCCCCCTGCCACCTGCCGCTACCGCCGCTGGCGCATCGCCGGCATGACGCTACTGGCCAGTACAACCGCCGGCCAGGCGGCGCCGACGGGCCTGCCCGACCCGATCTTCGCCAACGGCTTCCAGCAGGCCATCCTGCGGCCCTTCCAGGACATCCTGCTGCGCCCCTTCGCCACCGAACAGGCCAGCTGCCCGGCCAGCGGCCCGACCACCCTGAACGTTCGCCCCGGCACGCCCGTACTGCTGTGCTACGGGCTCGAGAACCGCAGCAGCGTCGTGCTCGACAACCATGAACTGGTCGACGGCGTGTTCGGCCTCGTGCACCAGGGCAACCAGCCGATCCCGCCCGGCCAGACCCTGGTCGTCGCCGACGCAGGTGGCCCCCGGACGTTCGAGCGCAGCACCTGGCTGTTCACCCGCTGGCGCACCGCCGGCGGCGGTCTGGTCGGCGAGGAGAACCGCGCGCTCAAGGTCAACGTCGCCCCGGCCCTGGCCCTCTACCGGTTCGTGGAGACCGACCCGGCGCGCTGTCCGCCAGGCGTGCTGCCGTTCTTCCCTGCGCCGCTGGCCAGCGGCCACACGCGGCTCACGGTGGCACCCGGCACCCCGGTGCACCACTGCTTCCGGGCCCGCAACGAAAGCGTCAGCACGATGGGCGCCAGCATCCTCAACGGCCACCAGCTCATCGACTCCGGGCTGGCGCCGGTGGTCGACCCTGGCCAGCCCCTGGCCAACCATGAGCTGTACACGGTCTCGGCGTCGCAGTCCGCCGCAGTTGACGCCGCATTCACCGCGCACTGGTCGGCAAGCGATGGCACCCAGACGGTGTCGGGCTCGGCGACCAGCAGCCTGGTGGTCGTCGGCCAGCCCGCCTGCGCGGGCATCCGCCAGGGCACCAGCTACGACTATGTGTCGATCCTTGGCACCTTCGTCACCCGCGCCAACATCCGGCTGGACTTCGAGATCGATGCCGCCCCGGTGCGCGCCGGACAGGCGTTCTCGGTGGTCGCAGGCGGCGCCATCACTGCCCTGTTGCCGGACACCTACGGACCGCGCCTGGACACCCGGGTGGTGGTCCAGATTCCGACCGGCGTCGATCTGGCGCAACCCTTCCATGCGCAGGCCAGCATCGACGGTGGCGTGCCGATCCAGGCCAGCGTCGACGTCGCCACCCGCCGTCTGGTGCTGTCGACGGGACCGGTCAGCGGACCGCCGGCCAGCATCCAGGTGAGCCTTACCGCGCACGCCGATGCCGGCACCGCGGCGATCGACTGGCAGGCGCCCCGGCTCGAGCAGGATTTCGCGCAGGCCAACGGCAACGTCAACACCGTGGTCATCCATCCGGACCCGGGCGGACCGCCGATGCTGCACACGCCGCGCTGCCCGGTGCCGTGAATCAGGCAGCGGCCGCCGGCTTGACCCGGGTCAAGCCGGCGGCGAAGCGCCAGGAGTAGGCTGGTGGGGTCCCTGCCGAGGATCCGCCCATGAGGAACTATCACGACCTGCTGGTTCTCTGTCCCGAATTCGTGCGCTTTGGTCCGCACCTGGCGATGGCGTCCGCCCTGGCGCAGCGCCAGGACATCCGGCTGACCGGCCTGCACGTGCGCTGGCCGGTGCTTGCCGTCGGCGCCGCCGGCCTCCCCGATCTCGCCGAGTCGCTGCGCCGCGATGCGGAAAAGGCCTTGCTGGCCGCCACCCAGGCGGGCGAAGGTTTCGCCGCGTTCGTCGCCGGCCACGGTCAGGTGCAGGCGAGCTGGCGGGTGCTCGAGGGCAATCCAGAGATCGTGCTGAACTACCTGGCCGCCTGCCACGACCTGCTGGTGCTGCCGGCCGGCCAGGACGACCAGGCGCTGGCGCCGGGCTTCATCAGCGAAGTGGTGCTGCAGTGCCAGCGCCCCTGCCTGGTGGTCCCCGATGCCTGCGCCGAACCCGGACGGCCGCCGACCCGCATCGCGATCGCATGGAACGGCTCGATCGAAGCCCTGCGCGCTGTGGCCGGCGCGCTGCCGCTGCTGGGCCGGGCCGAACGGGTGGTGCTGCTGACCGGCCAGTCGCGCCGCTACAGCGCGCTCACCCCGGATCGTCCGGTGCTCGACCTGGCTGCCTGGCTGGCCGAGCGCGGCATCCTCGCGGAATCCCAACCCCTGCAGGCGCGTACCGGCGAGGAAGGCGAGGCGCTGTTGCTGGCCAGCCAGGCCGCCGGCTGCGACCTGCTGGTGATGGGCGCGTGGGGCCATACCCGGCTGCGCGAATGGATCCTGGGCGGCGCCACCCGGCACGTGCTCAGCCATGCCCGGATGCCGGTGCTGATGGCGCACTGAGGCCGAGCCGTCGCCATGCATCGCCTGCTGCCGCCGCCGGCTGCCCTTTTCCTTGCCGGCCTGCTGGCCTGGCTGCTCGCGCGCGCGTTTCCGGCCTGGCAGGTGGTCCTGCCGGGGCAGCAGGGCGTCGCCCTCGCGCTGGCCGTGGCCGGATCCAGCCTGATGCTGGCCGCCGCCCTGTCCCTGCTGGCCGCACGCACGACCTTGAACCCCCTGCATCCGGAACGCGCCTCGACCCTGATCGCTGTCGGCGCATTCGCGCTCAGCCGCAATCCCATCTATCTGGGCGACGCCCTGCTGCTGTGCGCCTGGCTGGTCTGGCTGGGCCAGCCCCTGGGCCTGCTGGCGCTGGCCGGGTTCGTGCTGTGGCTGGACCGGGCGCAGATTCCCGCCGAGGAGCGCGCCCTGGCGCAGCGCTTCGGTGCCGACTGGCAGGCCTACCGCGCGCGGGTGCGTCGCTGGCTGTAGGGGCTCCCTTTGCTCCAAACCGTGTGCAGGGCCGTCCTAAAGTCGCCAGGCCCGCGCCGCAACGGTTCTTGCTTCACAAGGGCACGCGTGTCGCGGTCGCTTGCGCCGATCCGACACGTCCTGACCAAGGCGCTCGCCACATTGCCTGAACGCATCCAGGCGCGCAGGTCGCAGAGCTGCCGGCGGGTACGGCACACTGCCTGACCCTTCCTGCTTTCGTTGGCGATGACGCTGCTCCCTGCCACCGCGTTGCTCCTGTTGTCCCTGCCGGACGCCGCGGCCACCGAACCCCGGCAACCCCTGCCGCCGGTGGTGGTCACCGCCACCCGCCAGGCCGAGGACCCGTTGACCGTGCCGGCCGCCGTCGACCTGCTGACCGACGAGGACATCGGCAGGGCGCGGCCGCGCGCCAACCTGTCCGAGGCGCTGCAGCAACTGCCCGGAGTGGTCGCGCGCGACCGCCAGAACCAGGCCCAGGACCAGCAGATCTCGATCCGCGGATTCGGCGCCCGCGCCAGTTTCGGGGTGCGCGGCGTGCGCATCTACAGCGATGGCATCCCGGCGACCATGCCCGACGGCCAGGGCCAGGTCTCGCACCTGGTGCTGCCGGCCGCGGGCCGCATCGAGGTGCTGCGCGGACCGTTCTCGGCGCTGTACGGCAATGCCGCCGGTGGCGTGATCGATGTCACCACCGCGACCGCACCTGACCCGGCCGAGGCATCGGGCGGACTGGCGCTGGGTGACTTCGGCCTGCGCCACGCCACGGCCGGCTGGCGCAGCCAGTGGGGCGCGACGGGGCAGGGCGATGCCCTGGTCGATCTCGGCCAGATCCGCAGCGATGGCTTCCGCCGGCACAGCCGCAGCCGGCGCGACCAGGCCCAGGTGCTGGTTCGCGGCGGCCTGGGCGGGCAGGGCGAATGGACCGTGCTGGCCAACCACATGGATCTCTCGGCGCTCGATCCGCAGGGACTGACCCGCGCCGAGCTGGACGGCGACCGCCGCGCCGCCAGTCCCGGCGCCGGCCTGTTCGACACGCGCAAGACCGTGCGCCAGGACCAGGCCGGAGCGCGCCTGGGCCAGCCGCTCGGCGAGGCCGGCACCCTGACCGTCACCGCCTGGGCCGGCCGCCGGCAGACCTTCCAGGTGCTCTCGGTGCCGGTTGCTGCGCAGGCCAATCCACTCAGCGGCGGCGGTGTGATCGACCTCGATCGGGACTACCACGGGCTCGACCTGCGCTGGCGTCGCCAGGGTCTATGGCTGGGCCGGGACGCCAGCCTGACGGTGGGTGTCCAGCATGAGCAGGCTGAGGAACGGCGGCTTGGCTTCGAGAACTTCCGCGGCGAGACGCTGGGCGTGGTCGGTGCCCTGCGCCGCGACGAGGACAACCGGGTGCGCGGCCGAGATGCCTACGCCCAGGCCGATCTCTGGCTGGCACCGCGCTGGCGCCTGGCCGTGGGCGCACGGCACAGCGCGATCGACTTCGATTCCCGCGACCGCTACGTCACCGCCGCCAATCCGGACGACAGCGGCGGCCAGGACTATCGCCGCCTGACCCCGGTCGCCGGCCTGCTGTACCGCGCCAGCGATTCGCTGAGCCTGTATGGCAACCTGGGCGGCGGCTTCGAGACGCCGACCCTGGCCGAACTGGCCTACCGCGGCGACGGCAGCAGTGGCCTCAACACCGCGCTGCGCCCGGCGCGCAGCCGGCACGGCGAGCTGGGTGCAAGGTGGCGCAGCGCGCGCGTGCAGGCCTCGGCGGCGCTGTTCCGCAGCGATACCCGGGACGAGCTGGTGGTGCTGACCAGTCAGGGCGGCCGCACGGTGTTCACCAATGCCGGGCTGTCGCGACGGCAGGGCGCCGAACTGGCCTTCTCAGCCGAACTTTCCGGGCAGTGGTCGCTGGCGGGAAGCTGGACGCTGATGGACGCCCGCCACCGCCGCGATGCGCCGGCCTGCGACGAGCCGCCGTGTCCTTCGCCGCTGATCGCGGCCGGCCGACGCATTCCCGGCCTGGCCGGCCACGACACCGGGCTGGAGCTGTCCTGGCGGCCGGTGACCGGCCTGGAAGCGCTGCTCGAGGCACGCCGGACCGGAAGGGTCGCCGTCAACGACGCCAACAGCGCGTTCGCCCCGTCGGCGACCACCGTCGACTTCGCCATCCAGCATCGCGGCGGCACCGCCACCCTGGCCTGGCGCAGCTGGCTGCGCCTGGCCAACCTCGGCGACCGCGACGTGGTCGGATCGGTGATCGTCAACGAGGCGAACGCCCGCTACTTCGAGCCTGCCCCTGGCCGGCACTGGCAACTGGGCATCGAACTGACCCGTCGCTTCTGAAGTCCTTGCAACGCCGGTCACGTCCCGTGGGCAGGCCATGTGCCAAGGTGCGGGCCGACCATCGATGAAGAGGAGCCTGCCATGGGCATGCTGATCAAGGGCGTCTGGCACGACGTCTGGTACGACACCGACGCGACCGGCGGCGAGTTCGTCCGCACCGACGCGCAGTTCCGCAACTGGATCACGCCGGACGGCGCGCCCGGTCCAAGCGGGGAGGGCGGCTTCCCGGCACGCGCCGGCCGCTACCACCTCTACGTCTCCCTGGCCTGCCCCTGGGCGCACCGTACCCTGATCGTGCGCCGTCTGAAGGGACTCGACGCGCTGATCGGCGTGTCGGTGGTGAATCCGCTGATGGCGTCGGAGGGCTGGACCTTCGAGCCCGGACCGGGCGTGGTCGCCGACCCCGTCGCCGGCGCGATCCGGCTGCACGCGGTCTACACCCGCGCCCGTCCCGATTACAGCGGCCGGGTCACCGTGCCGGTGCTCTGGGACCTGGAGCGCGACAGCATCGTCAGCAACGAGTCGTCCGAGATCATCCGCATGCTGGGCAGCGCCTTCGACGGCCTCGGCGCCCGGCCGCTCGACCTGGCGCCCGGCGACCTGCTGCCGGCGATCGACGAGATCAACGGCTTCGTCTACGAGAAGGTCAACAACGGCGTCTACAAGGCCGGCTTCGCCACCGACCAGGCCGTGTACGAGCGCGAGGTCGCCGCGCTGTTCGAGGCGCTCGACGTGCTGGAAAAGCGCCTGTCCGGCCAGCGCTACCTGACCGGCCCGCGCATCACCGAGGCCGACTGGCGCCTGTTCACCACCCTGCTGCGCTTCGATGCGGTCTACCACGGCCACTTCAAGTGCAACCTGCGCCGCATCGCCGACTACCCGAACCTGTCCGGTTTCCTGCGCGAGCTGTACCAGTGGCCGGGCGTGCGCGAGACCGTGGATTTCGGCCACATCAAGCAGCACTACTACCGCAGCCACGACACCATCAACCCCAACGGCATCGTGCCGCTGGGACCGGTGCTGGACCTGGACGCACCGCCGGGCCGCGGCCACCTGCCGGCAGCGGATCGGGCGGGCCAGGCAAGCGCATGGGCTTCGTCTCCAGGCTGACCCGGACCGCAGGCCCGGCCCATCCGCCGGAACGCGGCGTGCGCGACCCGCCGGCTTGACGGCGTGGCTGGCACGGCGCCACCTTCCGGGCAGGCGCACGCCGTGCCGTTGTGGCGGCGCCTCGTCCCGGGCCGGACACTTAATGAGGCCGCTTCGGGCGTCTCATCAGGTGTCCAGGCCAGGGGACGCACGTGGCGAATCGGTCGAGTTGATCTGGCAGGGGAGGGAACGGCGTCCGATGCGCGGGCTGGCCTTCTGGGGACGCATGGCACTGTGCCTGCCGCAGGCGATGGCGGTGCGCGCCCGGGCGCCGCGGCTCCCCGCCGCACCGGGGCCGAGCTGCGGCCAGGTGCCGGTCGGGACGTCGCTGGCCGATGTGCGGCTCCTGCAGTTGCTGGGCGTCGGCGACTCCATCATTGCCGGTGTCGGGGCCACCGACAGCGGTTCGGCCCTGGTCGCTTCGCTGGCCCGGGCGCTGGCGCACTCGCTCGCGCACCCGGTGGCCTGGCGGACGCTGGCGCGATCGGGGGCCGATGCCCGGGCGGTGCATCGCCAGGTGCTGGCCGGCGATGCGGGTCCGTCCGCGGACCTGATGGTGGTCTCAGTCGGCGTCAATGACGTCATCGGCCTGAACCTGGGACGGCGCTGGCAGCGCGACCTGGCGACGCTCGCCGTCGCCCTGCGCCGGCATTCGCCGGACGCCCTGATCGCCCTGGTCGGCCTGCCGCCGCTGGACCGGTTTCCCCTGCTGCCGCCGGCCCTGGCACGGGTGCTGGGCGGCCGCGCCCGGGCCTTCGACGCCGGCCTGGCCGAGCTGGCCGCCGGCGAGAGGCGATTGCTGCACGTGCCGATCGGGCCCGCGGTCGGGCCGGAGCTGTTCAGCGGCGACGGTTTCCATCCCGGTGATGCGGGCTACCGGGTGCTTGCCGGCCTGGTCGCCAAGGTTCTGCTCGAGCGCTGGCGATCGGATCCGCTGCCGCCGGGCCTCGTCGAACCGCATCCGGTGTCCTGAGCCTGGCCGGCCGGGCAGGGCGCCAGCACCGCGCGTACCCTACCTGCCTGACCAGCGGAGGCCATCCCTAATGCGATCGAACCTTTGGCCGGGGCTGCTCGGCATGGCCCTGGCGGCCGGCTGCGGTGCGGCGCCACGATCCGACGACCCGGCCGCGGCCGTTCCTGGCGCGCCGCACGGCCCGGTGCTGTCCCTGGCCGGCCAGGCCTTGCTGCCGCCCGCGACCGTGCCCGACCAGGCCCGGCTCGAGGCCGACCTGGCGCAGGCGCGCGCCGATGTCCAGGCACGCCCCGACGATCCCGAGGCGCTGATCTGGCTGGGCCGGCGGCTCGGCTACCTGTGGCGCTACCGCGAGGCCATCGAGGTGTTCGGGCGCGGCATCGAACGCTGGCCAGGCGACGCGCGGCTGCTGCGCCATCGCGGCCACAGGTACATCACGGTTCGCGAGTTCGCCAATGCGCAGGCGGACCTGCAGCGCGCCACCGACCTGGTCGAGGGACGCCCCGATCCGATCGAGCCGGACGGTGCGCCGAACCCGGCCGGCATCCCGCGCACCACGCTTGCCTACAACATCTGGTACCACCTGGCCCTGGCGCAGTTCCTGCAGGGCGACTTCGAGGTTGCGCTCGCTTCCTGGCGGCACACCCTGGAGCTGGCCGGCAACGACGACGCCCTGGTCGCCGCCACCGACTGGACCTGGATGACCCTGATGCGCCTGGGCCGTCGCGACGAGGCCGCCATCCTGCTGCAGCGGATCGGTCCCGACATGGAGATCCTGGAGAACCACAGCTACCACCGGCGTCTGCTCATGTACCAGGGCCGCCTGCATGCCGAGGACCTGCTCGCTGCCAACAGCGACGACCCCGTGGCCGTCGCCACCCAGGGCTTCGGCATCGGCCATCACCGCCTGGTGAGTGGCGATGTCCCGAGTGCCCGGGCGATGTTCGAGCGGGTGCTCGCCGGGGCCGGCTGGAACGCTTTCGGCTACATCGCCGCCGAGGCCGAACTGCGGCGATTGCCCTGATCCAGCGTGACGGACGATACGCATCGGATTGAGGCCGGACTGCCGCCGTTCGCCCGACGGGTAGCGGCAGGGCACGGGTGCCCGTGCAGGACCCCGATACCTAGCTTTACATAATATACCTTATGCGCAGTTACGTCGGGATCGGGCAGGGTCGGCCTAACGCCCGTCCTGCGCACCTCGAACGCGCCATCGGCCCGCCCAGTGCACCCCCAGACCGAACACCAGCCCCCAGAACCCGCTACCCAGCCCGAACCAGGCCATGCCGGAACCCGTGACGAGAAAGGTCACGATTGCAGCCTCACGTTGCCCGGCATCCTCCAGCGCTGACGCGAGACTGCCGGCCAGCGTCGACAGCAAGGCCAGACCGGCCAGCAGCGCGACCAGGGCGATCGGCAAGGCGGCAAGCACGCTGGCGACCGACGCGCCCATCAGGCCTGCCACCAGGTAGAAGCCGCCCGCGCTCATCGAGGACAGCCAGCGCCGATTCGGATCGGGGTCGGACTGCGGCCCGGCACAGATCGCCGCGGTGATCGCCGCCAGGTTGAAGGCATAGCCGCCGAACGGACCCAGCGCCAGGCCGGTGAAGCCCGTCCAGCCGATCAACGGGCTGGCACGCAGTTCATAACCGTTGCCACGCAGCACAGCGATGCCAGGCAGGTTCTGCGCGGCCAGAGTGACCAGGCACAACGGCAATCCGACACCCAGCAGCGCCGCAACCGAGGGCACCGGCGTAGTCCACACTGGCATCGCCAGGCGCAGCTCGATCAGGGCGGTATCGACCTGGCCCAGCAGCACGGCGGTCAATAGACCCACGCCGAGCAGCAATGGCACCGCCAGGCGCGGCGCCCACACCCAGCCGGCCAGCCAGGCGGCAAGCATGGCCAGCACCAGCACGGGTTCCGTGGGCAACACGGCGAAGGCGTCCAGCCCGAACCGCAGCAGGACCCCGGCCAGCATGGCCGCGGCCAGACTGCGCGGCAGGTTGCGGACGATGGCGTCGAACCAGCCGAACAGGCCGACGCAGGTCAACAGGAAGGAGCAGAACAGGAAGGCGGCGACCGCCTCGGCCATGGACAGCCCCGGCAGCGAGGTCGCCAGCAGGGCTGCACCCGGCGTCGACCAGGCAGTCAGCACCGGCGCCCGGTGCGCCAGGGACAGGGCAAGCGTGCTCAGGCCGGTGCCGATGCCCAGCGCCCAGAGCCAGGAGGCCAGTTGCGCCTGGCTGGCACCGACCGCAGCGGCGGCCTGGAACACGATGGCGACGGTCCCCGCGTAGCCCACCAGGACCGCGGTCAGGCCAGTGGCCAGGTGGGAAATGCGAAGGGACGCTGCCACGTCAGTGATCCGGGCTGCACAGGGCAGCGGTTTCTAGCACGGCCACCCTGCCCCGGCTACCGTCTGGCGGTCGTATCCGCGGGTGCATGCAGGAACACCACGCCCGGCGCCACCGGCTCGCAGCGCCAGCCCCAGCCACGCGCCAGCCACTCGAAGGAGCGTGGGCGCCAGAACGCCACGTGGGTGCAGTCGCGCCGGTAGTGCCAGCGCTGGAAATCGATGCCGTCATCCAGCATCGAGGTCATCACCGCCAGGATGCCGCCGGGGCGCAGCAGGCTGCGCACGCTGGCCATCGCCTTGGCCGGTTCGTGCAGGTGCTCGACCACCTCGGTGCAGGTGACCGCGTCGTAGCGGCGTGCCAGTACGGCCTGGTAGGGCGCGAACCAGGGGTCGTGGACGGCCACCTCGTGACCGGCCTCGCGCAGGATCGCGGCCAGCGCCGGCCCCGGACCGCAGCCGAAGTCCAGGACCTGGCTTCGTCCGGCCAGCCGGTCCAGCAGCGGCGCGGCCAGACGCCCCAGGAACCTGCGGTAGCCGGGGTCATCGGCATCGTTGCAGTGAAGCAGGTACTCGGCCCGTTCCCTACCCTGCGCGGGCCGCTGCCCAGGCGCCAGCCAGGTGAGCTCGCACCGCCCGCAGCGTCCGTACGCCTGCGCCCCTACCCGCGCAAACGGCCATGCCGGCCCCTGGCAGAGCGGGCAGTCGCCGAGTGCCTCATCCGCCCGGATCACGCCTCGCCGCCCGCCGCACGGCCGTATCGCCCGGTCACCGCCTCTGCCCCCTGCTTCCGATCACGGACGCCACCGATCCCCCGGATCCGCCCACGACCCCCGCGTTCCAAGCCCAGGCTGCGCTGCGCGAAAAAGCAATCCACGTTGCGAGTCCGAAGCCCGAGTCCCAAGTCCCGGCATCCGGCATCCGGTCCCCGGTCCCCGGTCCCCAGTCCCCAGTCCGAACAACACCTTCCCCTCCCCTTCAACTCCCGCTATACTCGCGCGCTTCACGTCGTCCGGTTCCGAGGTTCGTGTCATGAAAGTCCTGTCTTCCCTGAAGTCCGCCAAGTCCCGGCACCGCGACTGCAAGATCGTCCGTCGCCGCGGCAAGGTGTTCGTGATCTGCAAGAGCAACCCCCGCTTCAAGGCGCGCCAGCGCTGATCGGGGCAGCCCGTATCCGCGGACCACGAGGCCGGCGCATGCCGGCCTCGTGCATTGCGGCACCCGTGCCATGCCACGCCGGGCCGCACCCTCGGCGACCGTGCCGGCCATCATGACGGGCACCGGGCGCTTCTGCTACAACTGGCGGACCACGAACACAGGGGTGGCTTCCATGCGCAACCGTTCCATGCTCCTCGCCGGCCTGCTCGGACTGGGCCTTGCCCTGCCCGCCGCCGCCGATGTCCTGCTGATCGAGCGCGCCGAACAGGCGCAGCGCGCCGGCATGCCCGCCAATGGCCAGACCATGGCCCAGGTCGAGCGTCGTTTCGGCGCGCCCCTGGAGAAGCTGGCACCCGTGGCCGGCAACAAGCCTGCCCACCCGCCGATCACGCGCTGGCGCTACGCCGGCTACACGGTCTACTTCGAGCACCAGCGTGTGATCAGCACGGTGCTCGACACCGCTGCCACCGGGCAGTCGCGCTAGCGCGAACCGCCACGCCATGAGCAGATCGCCGTTCTGGCCGGCTGAATGGGCGCTCCAGGACGGCATCCTGCTGGCCTGGCCTCATGCCGGCACCGACTGGGCCGGCAACCTGGCCGATGTCGAACTCACCTACGCGGCCCTGGTCGCGGCGATCAGCCGCCACCAGCCGGCCGTCGTCTGCGTGCCCGATGTCGCGGTGGGCCAGCGCATGCGGGCACTGCTGGCGCAGACGACCGCGCTGCCTGGTCGGGTCAGGACCGTCCTGATCGAGTACGACGACACCTGGCTGCGCGACAGCGGGCCGATCACCCTGCTCGGCGCCGACGGGCCGATCCTGCTGGATTTCCGGTTCACTGGCTGGGGCGGCAAGTTCGAGGCCGGGCGCGACGACCGCCTGGTCGAGGGCCTGTTCGAGCGCGGCCTGTTCGTGCCAACGGCGCGTCGCATTCCGATCGACTTCGCCCTTGAAGGCGGCGCCGTCGAGACCGATGGTGCCGGTACCCTGCTCTCCACATGGCACTGCCTGGCCGCCCGGCACCCGTGCAGGTCGCGCGCCGAGGTCGAGGCGGTGCTGGCCCGGACCCTCGCCGTCGACCGCTTCCTGTGGCTCGAACACGGCGCGCTGGAGGGCGACGACACCGACGCCCACATCGACACGCTGGCCCGCTTCGCCGCGCCCGATGCGATCGTCTACCAGGGCTGCGACGATCCCGGCGATCCGCACCACGCGAGGCTGGCCGCGATGGCCGGCGAGATCGCCGCACTGCGCGACCGCGACGGCCGCCCGTACCGGCGCTTCGCCCTGCCCTGGGCGCAGCCGGTCCATGCCGCCGATGGCCGGCGTCTGGCCACCTCCTACGCGAATTTCCTGATCGTCAATGGCGCCGTGCTTATGCCCGGTTATGGCGATCCGGCGGATGCCGCGGCCGCACGGGTCCTGGCCCAGGCGTTCCCGGACCGCGCCATCGAGATCGTGCCGTGCCGGCCGCTGATCGAACAGAACGGCTCACTGCACTGTGTCACCATGCAATTGCCCCACGGAGTGCTTGCCAATGACTGAGCTGGTGGTCGCCCTGGTGCAGGAACGCAACCACGGCGATGCGGACGCCAACCTTGCGGTGATCGAGGAGCGCGTGCGACAGGCCGCAGCCGCGGGCGCCGGGCTGGTGGTGCTCCAGGAACTGCACAACGGCCCGTATTTCTGCCAGCGCGAGAACGTCGACGAGTTCGACCTGGCCGAGCCCATTCCCGGCCCAAGCACGCAGCGCCTGGGCGAGCTCGCCGCGGCGTGCCGGGTGGTGCTGGTCGGCTCGCTGTTCGAGCGCCGCGCGCCCGGCCTGTACCACAACACCGCCGTCGTCTTCGAGCGCGATGGCCGGCTGCTCGGCCGCTACCGGAAGATGCACATACCGGACGATCCGGGCTACTACGAGAAGTTCTATTTCACTCCCGGCGACCTCGGCTTCGAGCCCGTCGACACCTCGGTCGGGCGCCTGGGTGTGCTGGTCTGCTGGGACCAGTGGTATCCGGAAGCCGCGCGCCTGATGGCGTTGGCCGGCGCCGAACTGCTGATCTACCCCACTGCGATCGGCTGGGATCCCGGCGACGACGAAACCGAACAGGCGCGCCAGCGCGATGCCTGGATCACCGTGCAGCGCGGCCATGCCGTCGCCAACGGCCTGCCGGTGCTGTCCTGCAACCGGGTCGGCTTCGAGGCCGATCCCGACGGCGTCGGCCGCGGCGCCTGGTTCTGGGGCAGCAGCTTCGTCAGCGGTCCGCAAGGCGAGTTCGTCGCCCAGGCGGGAACCGACGACCCGGAACTGCTGATGGCCCGTGTCGACCGCGCCCGCACCGACGCGGTGCGGCGCATCTGGCCGTTCCTGCGCGATCGGCGCATCGACGCCTATGGCGACCTTCTCAAGCGCTACCGCGATGGCTGAGCTGTCTCCGGCTGTGCCGGCCGATGCCCTTGCCGGACAGCCGATCCAGCGCATCGAGCGCGACGGTGTGCGCTACACACTGCTCGGCACCGCCCATGTCTCGCATGCCAGCGTCGCTGCGGTCGAGGCCCTGCTGGCACGGGAGCGCTTCGATGCGGTGGCGGTGGAACTGTGCGACAGCCGCTTCCAGGCGCTGGCCGCACCGGAACGCCTGCAGCAGATGGACCTGATCGCGGTGCTGCGCAACGGCAAGGCCGGCATGGTCGCCGCCCAGCTCCTGCTGGCCGGCTACCAGGCCCGCCTGGCCGAGCAGCTGGGCATCGAACCCGGGGCCGAGATGAAGGCGGCCATGGCCGGCGCCCAGGCCCGCGATCTGCCGGTCTGGCTGGTCGACCGGGAGGTCGGGCTCACCGTGGGCCGCGCCTACCGGGCGGTGGGCTTCTGGCATCGCATGGGTCTGGTCGGCGGCCTGCTCGGCAGCCTGCTCAGCCGCGAGCGGATCGACGAGTCGGAAATCGAGAAGCTCAAGGAAGGCGACATGCTGGACAGCGCCTTCCGGGAGTTCGCGACGCAGTCGCACTCGCTCTACCAGGCACTGATCGGCGAGCGCGACCAGTTCATGGCCGCGCGCCTGCGCGAGCAGGCCGGCCGCGCCGAGGGCGTCGCGCAGGTGCTGGTGGTGATCGGCGCCGGCCACCTGCGTGGCCTCGCCGACGAGCTCGGCAGCCAGCAGGAGGCGCCTGCGCTGGTCGCGGCCCGGCTGTCACAGCCGCCGCCGCCGGCACGCTGGCCGAAGGTGCTCGGCTGGACCCTGTTGCTGCTGATCGTCGGCGGCTTCGCCTGGGGATTCAGCAAGGGCGGTGCGGTCGGCATGGAACTGGTCGTCGCCTGGGTGCTGGCAACGGCCGGACTGGGCGCGCTGGGTTGCGCGCTGGCCGGTGGCCACCCGGCCAGCATCGCCGCCGCGGCGCTGGCCTCGCCGCTCACGCCGCTGCATCCGGTACTGAGTTCGGGTACCGTGAGCGCGGCCGTCGAGCTGTGGTTGCGCAAGCCGCGGGTCGCCGACTTCGCGGCGCTTCGCACCGACCTCGTGTCCTGGAAGGGCTGGTGGCGAAACGGCGTCGCCCGCATCCTGCTCAACTTCTTCCTCACCAACCTCGGGACCGTGCTGGGCGTCTACCTGGCCGGCGCCCGGATGATCAAGGCCCTGTTCAGCGCATGAGCCTGCTCGATTCCTTCCGCAAACCCGGCTGGCAGTCCAAGGACGCCGGCCGCCGGGCCCAGGCCGTTGCGTCGGAGACCGACCCTGCCCTGCTCCAGGCCCTGCCCGGGCTGGCCGTCGACGATCCGGACCCCGGCGTGCGCAGGAATGCCCTGCGGCGACTCGACGATCCGGTGCTGCTCGCCCGGGCCATGTCGGCCGACGCCGATACCGGGCTTCGCAAGTGGGCCCGCGAAGCCTGGCTGTCCGCCGTGGTGGCCGGACATTGCCCGCTCGAGGAGGCGGCCCTGCAGACCCTGCAGCCAGCCGAGCTTGAACACCTGGCGAGCCGCTCGACAGCGACAGCGACGCGCAGCCAGGCCCTGGCCCTGTGCCGCCGTCCCGCCTTCCTTGCCGAACGCGCCGTCCAGGACGCCGATGCCGGCCTGCGCCTGGCACTGGTCGATCGACTGGACTCCGCCGAGGCGCTCGACCGCCTGGCGGACAAGGCCCGGCGCGGCGACAAGCAGGTCTCGCGCGCCGCCCGCGAACGCGCCCAGCGCCTGCGCCTGTCCAGCGGAGACCCTGCCGCCGTGCTGGCACGAGCGGAGGCGATCTGCGCCGATCTCGACGCCTGGCTGCGCGGCGGCAGTCCGGTGTCCGAGCGCGAATCCGCCCTGGCGCTCGCCGAGCGCGACTGGGCTGCGCTGGCGTCCGACGCCCTGCCCGATCGCCTCGCCATCCGGTTCCGGGGCCTGTGCCAGACGCTGCGCGCGCAGCTCGCGCCGCCGCCGGCAGACGTCGAGCCCGAACCGGTGGCCACCTCTTCGGCGCAGGCCGGGCAGGCCGAGGACGGCGCGGACGTCGCGAGTGCGCCGCCACCCTCGCCGGAGGAGCTGGCCGCACAGGTGCGTCTGCAGGCGGAACTGGCGGCTCTCGCCCAGGCTCGGGAACTGGAGCGGCAGCGACTGCAGGAGCGCGAGGCGGAACGTGCCGTCCAGCGCGCCCGGCAGGCACAGCATCTGGAAGCCCTGGCCGAGGCACTTGCCGCCGGCGACCTGGGCCGGGCGCGCGAGGCGGAGGCGCAGCTCGATTCCAACCTTTTCGACGCGTCCCTGCGGCGCCAGCGGCAGGCGCTGGATCCTGAGCTGCGCAAGTTGCGCGACTGGGAGCATTGGGCCAACAACAAGGTCCGCGCCCGCCTGTGCGACGACCTGGAGACGCTCGCCGGCAGTGGCCTGCATCCCGACGCCCTGGCGACCCGGGTGCGCGAGGTCCAGACCGAATGGAAGCGGCTCGATGCCCTCGAGGGGCGCGCCGAGGGCGCCGAACCCAGCGGCCTGGACCGACGTTTCCGAGCGATCTGCGCCCGCGTGCTGAAGCCCGCACGTGGCTTCTTCGAGAAGCGCGATGCCCTGCGCAAGGAGCGCGAGCAGGCGATCGAGGACTTCCTGACCGAGGCCAACGACCGCATCGCCTCCGCCGACATCGCCGAGTTGCTGCGTCTGCAATCCGAAGCCAGCGCCAGGCTGCGCTCGCTCGCCGACCTGCCCGCCGCGCTGCGGCAGCGCATCGCCCGCCGGCTGACCGGCCTACTGGACACCCTGCGGCCCGGTGTGGAAGCCGCCTTCGCGGAGAGCGAGCAGGCACGCGCCAGGCTGGTGGACGCGGCCCGGCGCCTGGTGGGCGCGGGCGCGGACGTCAATCGCGGTGCCGAATCGAGACGTCTCATGCAGTCCTGGAAGGCGCTGGGCAAGGGCCGGCCGGGACGCGACCAGAAGCAGTGGCGGGAGTTCAGGGCGGCCCTGGACGAGGCCTTTGCGGAACTCGAGTCGGCACGCTCGCGCGAGCAGTCGCAGCGCGAGGGGCTGCGTCAGCAGGCGCTCGCCGTGGTTGAGGAGGCCGAGGCGCTGGCCGCCGACGATGTCGACCCGTCGGCGCGAACGGCGTCACGGCTGCGCGACCTCCAGGGCCAGTGGCAGTCCCTGGACTGCCGCGACGGCGATCTGGGCCGCCGCATGGAACAGGCAGTGGCCGCGGTTCGGCTGGCCATCCAGGACGTCGAGCGCGCGCGCAGGCAGCAACGGCTGCTGGACAGTCTGCAGGCCCTGCCGGTGTCCGGATCGGGCGGCGATGCCGACGCCGCCCTGGGCGTGGTCTTCGAGATCGAGTCGCTGGCCGGGATCGAACCGCCGCCTGCCGACCGCGAAGCACGGCGGCACTGGCAACTCGAGCGGCTGCAACGACACCTGCGCGGCGAGCGCAACGACGGCGACGGCGACCTGGAATCGCTGCTGCAACGCTGGCTGTCGCTGGTGGCCGGTGTCGAGGCGCGGGACCGCGAGCCGATGGCGGAGCGCCTGCGCGCGGCGATCGCCGCGATCGGCTGACCGCGGCGGCACCCGGTCAGCAGACTGTTGCAAAACAGCCTGCTGGCCGCGGCCACGGGTGGCCGCTCGTCGAAGCCTCTGCGTAAGCAGTTGATTCGAGGGGAGCGCATCCGGACCTGCACCGGACGGGCGACTTGAAGCACGACCACGACGGTCGTTTATCAACAAGCCGCGAGGTGCCCTGGCCCGGATACTTCATGAGGCCGCTGCTGCGGCCGCCGATATTCGCGCCGCGGCCCGGACTGAACGCGTCGGCCAGTCCAACGCAGTGCCGCCTCCGCCTTCAATGTCCAACGGTCCGCTGCCCGCACCACGAAGCGATCCCGACGGTCTCGCTACACGTCTTCAGGAGACATCCAGGCTGGCGTCGTTCAGACGCTGATCGTCGGGACTGCCACTGCCCGCCGGCGCGTGAAGGTGTACACCGAAGCAGGTGGCACGTTGAGCAGGGTGAAGCCGCGCCTGACCGCATGCAGGTTCAGCTCGCGCAGGACCTCAGGATGGACCGGCGCGACCGGCCCGTAAGTGAACTGCACGAACACTCCGTCGCTGTCCATCAGCGCCAGCGCCGCTGCCAGGATGTCGCGCTGGCTGGCTTTCGGCATGGCCAGCAGGCCCAGGCCGCTGATCACCGCCTGCACCGGACCGCTGCGGGCGAACGCCTGGACCGGCTCGGACTCGCCCAGGCGCCTGGCATCGGCCTGCACCACCTGGACGCCGGGAAAGCGGCCGGTCAGGTACTCGTGCAGCGCGGGATTGAACTCCACCGCCAGCAGGTCGGAGGGCGCAATGCCCTGCTCGAGCAGGGCCCGCGTGAAAGTACCGGTGCCAGCACCCAGTTCGATGATGCGGTGCGCTCCGGAGGGAAGGGCCGCAACCATGCGCCTGGCGAGGAACCGGCTGCTTGGCGAGACCGCGGCGGTCGACAGGGGCCTGCGCAGCCATTGCCGGAAGAACGTCCAGACCTCGTCCCGGCTGCTCCGGGGGGCTGGCTTGATCGAGGGCTCCACGTCCACCTCCTTGGCGTGGCGTCGATCATAGCCACTGGCCGCCCCGGCGGCGACCTGCCATTGGTCGGGGATCCTGGAAATCGTCCGGGGGCGATCCGGACCGGCAGAAATGAAAAAGCCCCGCGCCGGGGAGGGACGGTGCGGGGCCGGGGTTGGTGGCCGGAGAGGGAGGGATCCCGACCACCTGCCGCGACGGATTGCCCGTCGCGACGCACATAGATTCGCGCAACCTGACTGAATCCGTCCTGACCGCTGGCGCCGGCACCGCCGCGCTCGCGCCAGGAGGACGGTGGGCAGCGACGGGACGCCAGGACGCCGCCTGGCGGAACCGCACGGACCACGACGGCATCACGTTCCGCGCACAGCCTCGCCGATCCGCCCCGCCCCTGGATCAGCCACGTTCGGGCTCGGGGTCGCGGGGTCGCAGAAGATAGACCTGATGGATGCGCGGATCGCGTGCGAAGTCGAAGGGCAGCATTTCCGCACCCATGTCGAGAATCTGGAACTTCGGCGCCAGTGACGCCTCCTCGAGCCGGAACCTTCGAAAATGGTTTGAAAACAGAATGCGTCCGCCGGGGGCCAGGAGGCCGCGGCAGGCATCGAGCAGGGCGACGTGCTGGCGCTGAACGTCGAAGTCCTCGGCCCGCTTCGAGTTGGAGAAGGTCGGCGGGTCGACATAGATCAGGTCGAAACGCCCTGGCCGGGCGGCCAGCCAGCGCATCACGTCGGCCTGCACCAGCCGGTGCCCGCGACCTGTGAAGCCGTTCAGCTCGAGGTTGCGCCGGGCCCAGTCCAGGTAGGTGGCCGACAGGTCGACACTGGTCGTGCTGCGCGCTCCGCCTGCGGCGGCGTGCACCGTCGCCGCGCCGGTGTAGCAGAACAGGTTCAGGAAATCGGTGCCGCGGGCGTTCGCGCCCAGCCAACGCCGCACCAGCCGGTGGTCCAGGTACAGGCCGGTGTCCAGATAGTCGCGCAGCCGCACCTCGAATCGCAGCCCCCCCTCCTGCACCACCAGCGCGTCCCCCTCCCCCGCCAAGGCACGGTACTGGTCGTCGCGGGACTGGCGACGGCGCGTCTTGACCACCACGCGATCGCGCGACAGTGCCAGGACGTGGCGGGTCGCTCGCACCAGTTCCCCGAGCCGGGTCCGGGCGGTCGCCTCGGGAACCTCCGCGGGCGCCTGATACTCCTGGATCACCGCATGGCCTTCGTAGATGTCGATCGCCGCCGCATACTCGGGCAGGTCGGCATCGTAGAGGCGGTAGCAGGAGATGCCTTCGCGCTCCAGGCGCCGGCGTAGATGGCGCAGGTTCTTGGCGAGTCGGTTGGCGACCATCTGCGCCCCCGCTGTCAGCGCGGTCTCCTCCCCCTTCGACACGCCCTGTCCAGTGGCCGCCGCCGGGGGATCGATCAGCAGCAACTGGCACTCCAGGGCGCCGTTGCGCAGGGCGTAGCGCTTGCGGGCGCGCAGACCCAATGCCTTGCCGCGGCCGTCGGCCAGGGTCAGAAACGCCGCCGCGCTATCGGGGTAGGACTCGCGCAGGCGCTGGCCCAGTCCGCGGTACAGCGCGGCGGTCGTGGCGGCGTCGCCGAGCCTGGCGCCATAGGGGAGATTGCTGGCGATCAGGGTCGGTGCCGGCCGCGGCGGTTCGCGCGTCAGGGCATCGGCGGTCTCGAAGTCCACCAGGCGCTCCACCCCTGCCGTTCGCGCATGGTCCCGGGCCAGGGCCACGACGGCCGGATCGCGATCGGAGCCCGACAGTCGCGCCCGGCAGGCGGCCAGGCCTGTGTCGCGACGCTGCAGCGCGTCGTCGCGCAGGGCCTGCCAGCGCGCCGCCTCGAAGCCCCGCCAACGGGCACAACCGGGCAACGGTCGCAGCAGGCCCGGGGCAATGTCGGCCGCCATCCAGGCGGCCTCGATGACAACCGTGCCGACGCCGCAGAACGGGTCGAACAGCACGCCGCCCTGCGCCGCCAGGGACGGCCAGCCGGCGCGCAGCAGCAGGGCTGCCGCCAGGTTCTCCTTCAAGGGGGCCTCACCCTGGCCCTGGCGCCAGCCCCGCTGGTGCAAGGGCGACCCGGACAGGTCGAGGGAAACCACCGCCTGGTCGCGGACCAGGCGCAGGTTGATGCGGACGTCAGGCTGTTCGGTATCGACGCTCGGACGCACGCCATGGCGGGCCCGCAACTGGTCGACGATGGCGTCCTTGACGCGCTGACCGGCGAACATGCCCTGGTGGATCGCCGAGGCCCGTGCCACGGCGTCCACCGCCAGGCTGCCCTCGGCGGCCAGGTGGGCGTCCCAGTCGATCGACTGCACGCCCCGATACAGCGCATCCGCGTCGGCGGCCTGGAACTGCGCCAGCGGCAGCAGGACGCGGCTGGCCAGTCGCGACCACAGGCAGGCGCGCAGGCCGAAGTCGTCCGCGGCCTCGACATGCACCCCGGCCAGGCCCTCGCGGGCCTGCTCGGCCCCCAGCGACCGCAACTCGTCCGCCAGCAGCAGTTCGAGGCCCCGGGGGCAGGTGGCGAAGTAGCGGATGGTGCTCAATCCAGCCCTTCCAGGAACAGGCCGAACAGTGCAGCGACCCGCTCCACATGGCCGGCGAGCCTGTGACTGTCGTCCAGAAGGTGCAAGGGCAGCGAACGCCCGGCGGCGAATGCGATCACCCGTTCGGCAGGGATCAACTCGTCGTGCCAGCCATGGACCAGCTCGGTCGGTACGTCCGCCGGGTCGAAGTCCCCGGCAAAGCCGGGAATCGCCAGTGGCGGCGCGACCAGGAACAAACCCCGGCAGGCGGCACGGCGGGATGCCAGGGCCGAGCCGAAGGCGCCCATGCTGGAGCCCGCCAGCACCAGCGGCTCCCCGGCACGCACGTGCGACAGCAGGCGATCGACGCGGTCGGCGATGCGCGCCGGATCGCCGCTGGCATCCAGGTCCCGGAAGTCCGGCCGCGTGCTGCGCCAGCCAAGGCGCTCGGCCTGCGCAGCCATTGCGGTGACCTTGGTGGCGTGGGGACCGGACTCCAGTCCGTGGGAAAGCAGGACGTGCCCCTTCATCGATGGACTCCTGGCCGGCTGCGGCTGTTTCCGGTCGCTGCAGCGACGGTCATGGCGATCCCCGCCCGGGCCGGCGGCGGCGATCGCGTTGCAGTGTAGTGGGTCGGCAATGGCGCACCCAGCCGCCTGTTGAAGATGGTGCTTCCGGGGGGATCCTCTGAACGCCTGTCAGGCGCCTGTGCGGTATCGACACCGTCGCCAGGCGCCCTGCTGAAACGTCCGGGCAAAGCAGCGCCCGGGCGCGACTTCGACGGCGCTGCACACCGAGCGGGTTGCACACCGCCTGGCGGCCCATGGAGATCGGCCCAGCCGGAATTTCACCCGGGAACAGCAGCGGACGCATTTCGGCTGTCCTTGCGACGATTCCGCAGCACGCCTGCCCCGGCGGCCATCCGGCATCCAGGCCGGCCGGGTGCGCGCCGGGGCGCCTGCTAGGATGCCCCGATGCCACCGCTCTCCGGTCCGACCATCGCCCAGCGACCCCTGGCCTATGTCGACCGTCTGGCCGGGCGCCCGCTCTCCCGGGTGCGCCGCATCGTCCTGCATTGCACCGAACTGCCGGACCTGGCGATGGCCAGGGACTGGGGCGAGCGCATCGTCCATCCCAGCGGTACGGGCAACAGCGGCCACTACTATATCGACCGCGATGGCGCCATCGAATGCTGGGTGCCGCCCGATCGCGTCGCCCACCACGTCCGCAACCACAATGCCGACAGCCTCGGCATCGAACTCGTCAACGACGGACGCTGGCCCGACTGGTACCATTCGCGGCGGCAGCGCCCCGTGGAGCCGTACGCCGGAGCGCAGATCGACGCCCTGATCGGGCTGCTGCGCTGGTTGCCGCGGATCCTGCCCGCGCTGGACGGGCTGATCGGGCACGAGGAGCTCGACACCGGGGAAGTCGCCGCCAGCGACGATTCCGAGGTCAGGGTCCGCCGCAAGATCGATCCCGGACCGCTCTTCCCCTGGCCGCGGGTCATCGCCGGCTGCGGCCTGGTGCGCCTTTCCCACTCCCCCAACCCTGACCACCCTGCTTCCCGCCATGAGCGATGACGTCACCGCGGAACTGATCGAGCTGCTGCGCCTGGAACGCATCGAGGACAACCTCTTCCGGGGCGCCAGCCGCGACATCGGCACCCGCTACGTGTTCGGAGGCCAGGTGCTCGGGCAAGCCCTGTCGGCCGCACAGCAGACCGTCGACACGGCACGCGTGGTGCACTCCATGCATGCCTATTTCCTGCGTGCCGGCGACAACGAGAAGCCAATCGTCTACGAGGTGGAGAACACCCGCGACGGCGGCAGCTTCTCGGCGCGCCGGGTGGTGGCGATCCAGCACGGCAAGCCGATCTTCGTGTGCACCGCGTCGTTCCAGGTGGTCGAGGACGGCGCCGAGCACCAACAGCGCATGCCGGAGGTGCCCGGTCCCGACGACCTTTCCCCGCAGCCGCCCTACCCGGCCGAGGCGCTTGAGCAGGTGCCCGCGAAGCTGCGCCGCTGGCTGATGCGGGCGGGCCCCTTCGAGTTCCGGCATGTCTGGCCGCGCGACGAGGTCGACCCGCCCAAGCGGCCGCCGCTGCAGCACGTCTGGTTCCGGCTTGCCGGCCAGGTCGACGACGATCCGGTGCTGCATCGCAGCCTGCTGGCCTATGCCTCGGACTTCCACCTGATCGGTACCGCCACCCTGCCCCATGGCATCTCCTACCTGCACCCGAACGTGCAGATGGCCAGCCTGGACCATGCCCTGTGGTTCCATCGGCCGTTCCGGGCCGATCAGTGGCTGCTGTATTCGTGCGACAGCCCCAGCGCCCAGGGCGCGCGCGGACTGGCGCGCGGCAGCATCTACCGGCACGATGGCGTCCTGGTGGCCTCCACCGCCCAGGAGGGGCTGATCCGGCTCGTCGCTGCCTGAATTCCGGCCAGTACCTGGCCCGGCAAGTCTTCCCTGCGGGCCATGGACGGCTCGCTCGCGGCATGGGTCGCGCAAGCGCCCATTCCGCGCCACCGCCTCCGGACATGCACTGGAAGCGGGCGTGCCTGTTCGACCCCGGGACGGGTCGGACAGGCCCCACCCAAAGGACCACGGCAACCATGAAACACGCAACACCAACGATCCTCCTGCTTGCATCCCTGGCCTTTGCCCTTGCCGCGTGCGGTGCCAGGGATCCGCGTACGGCAACGACCGCCAACGGTCCTGGGCCCGAAGCCTCCAGGCCGGCTGGTCTGATCGTCAACGGCGGCTTCGAGGCTGCCGACCACGAGCCCTGGACGAAGATCGTGCACGCCACGCCCGATGCCTACACCTTCGAGCTGGACCGCAGCGGGGCCTTCGCAGGAAACGCCGCCATGAGGATCACCGGGGATGGCACCGAGCCCTGGGGGGGCATCGTCCAGATGGTGTCGCGAGGAAACTCGGATGCCATCCGGCTTCGCCTCTCGGCGATGGCGCGCGGCCGGGCCATGCCTGGCGGCATCCACCTGATGGCCACTTTCCGGGACGGCCCGATGACCGATCCCGTCGAGATGGACCACCTCGGCTTCGGCGCCGATTTCGACTGGCAACGGGTCGAGATGGACTTCGACGTTCCCGCTGGCGTCTCTCGCGTCGAGGTCGGCCTGCTGCTGCAGGGCGCCGGGACCCTCTGGCTCGACGAGGTCGACCTGCGCCCCGCACCCTGAGCCCCGGCCCGCGGGGTATCATCCCCGCTTCCGGAGAGGTGGCCGAGCGGTTTAAGGCAGCGGTCTTGAAAACCGCCGTGGCAGCGATGTCACCGTGGGTTCGAATCCCACCCTCTCCGCCAGTCTCCAGAAATGCGAAGGGCCCCTTGCGGGGCCCTTTCTGCATGTTCCGCCGCTGCCGGTCGCCCGGCACGGTTGGACTCAGGCGACTGCGTCCTCGGTGACCGCCTTGATCGACAGGCGGATGCGGCCCTGCTTGTCGACTTCCAGCACCTTGACCTTGACCACGTCGCCTTCCTTGAGCTTGTCGGACACCTTGTCGACGCGCTCGGAGGAGATCTGCGAGACGTGCACCAGGCCGTCGCGGCCCGGCAGGATGGTCACGAAGGCGCCGAAATCCATCAGCTTGGCGACCTTGCCCTCGTAGATCTGGCCCGGCTCGACGTCGGCGGTGATCTGCTCGATGCGCTTGCGGGCCGACTCGGCGGCGGCACGGTTGACCGAGGCGATGACGATGGTGCCGTCGTCCTGGATGTCGATGGTGGTGCCGGTCTCCTCGGTGATCGCGCGGATCACGCTGCCGCCCTTGCCGATCACTTCGCGGATCTTGTCCGGGTGGATCTTGAAGGTCAGCAGGCGCGGCGCATACTCGCTCATCTCGCTGCGCGGCGCGCTGATCGCCTTGGCCATCTCGCCGAGGATGTGCAGGCGGCCGTCACGGGCCTGGGCCAGCGCCGTACGCATGATCTCTTCGGTGATGCCGTCGATCTTGATGTCCATCTGCAGGGCGGAGATGCCCTCGGCGGTGCCGGCGACCTTGAAGTCCATGTCGCCCAGGTGGTCCTCGTCGCCGAGGATGTCGGACAGCACGGCGTAGCGGTCGCCTTCCTTGATCAGGCCCATGGCGATGCCCGCCACCGGCGCCTTCACCGGCACGCCGGCGTCCATCAGGGCCAGCGAGGAACCGCACACCGAGGCCATCGACGAGGAGCCGTTCGACTCGGTGATCTCCGAAACCACGCGGATCACGTAGGGGAAGTCGGCATCGGCCGGCATGATCGCCGCGACGCCGCGCTTGGCGAGGCGGCCATGGCCGATCTCGCGGCGCTTCGGCCCCATCATGCGGCCGGCCTCGCCGACGCTGTACGGGGGGAAGTTGTAGTGGAACAGGAAGTTCTCGCGCGACTCGCCCTCGATGGCGTCGATGATCTGGCCATCGCGACCGGTGCCCAGGGTGATCACGACGATCGCCTGGGTTTCGCCGCGGGTGAACAGCGCCGACCCGTGGGTACGCGGCAGCACGCCGGTGCGCACGGTGATCGGACGCACGGTCTTGAGGTCGCGGCCATCGATGCGCAGGCCGGTGTCGAGCACGGCGTTGCGCATGGTCTGGTACTCGAGCTCGGCGAACTCCTTGCCCAGGTCCCCGGTGCTCCAGCCGTTGGCCTCGGCCTGCGCGGCCAGCGACTCGACGACCTCGCGCTTGAGCGCGGAGATCGCGTCGCGGCGCGCCAGCTTGTCGCGGACCTGGAAGGCCGCGGCCAGGCGGTCGCCGGTGGCGCCGCGCACGGCGTCGGACAGGCTGGTGTTGGCGGCAGGCGCCTGCCAGTCCCAGGTCTTGACGCCCGCTTCGGCGGCCAGCTCGTTGATCGCCTGGATGGCGACCTGCATCTGCTGGTGACCGAACATCACGGCGCCGAGCATGACGTCCTCGCTCAGGACCTTGGCTTCGGACTCGACCATCAGCACCGCCTTGGCGGTGCCGGCGACCACCAGGTCGAGCTGGGAGCCGGCCAGCTCGGTGACGGTCGGGTTCAGCAGGTACTGGCCGTTGGCGTAACCCACGCGCGCCGCGCCGATCGGGCCGGCGAACGGGATGCCGGACAGTGCCAGCGCGGCCGAGGTGCCGATCATCGCGGCGATGTCGCCCGGAACCTCGGGGTTCAGCGACATCACGGTGGCGATGACCTGGACCTCGTGGCGGAAGTGCTCGGGGAACAGCGGACGGATCGGACGGTCGATCAGGCGCGAGGTCAGCGTCTCGCGCTCGGTCGGGCGCCCCTCGCGCTTGAAGAAGCCGCCGGGGATGCGTCCGCCGGCATAGAACTTCTCCTGGTAGTCGACGGTGAGCGGGAAGAAGTCCATTCCTTCCCGGACGTTGCGATTGCCGACCACGGTCGCCAGGACCACGGTGCCGCCGATGTCGACCATCACCGCACCGCCGGCCTGCCGGGCGATTTCGCCGGTCTCCAGGGTGACGAGGTGGCTGCCGTACTGGAACTGTTTGGTGTGCTTGGTCACTTCCTGGATCCTTTCCGTCCGGTCGATCAGCGGCGCAGGCCGAGCTTGGCGATCAGCGCCCTGTAGCGCTCGTCGTCCTTGCGCTTGAGGTAGTCGAGCAGGCGGCGGCGCTGGTTGACCAGCTTGAGCAGACCGCGACGGCTGTGGTGGTCCTTCTTGTGGTCCGCGAAGTGCTTGGTGAGGTATTCGATGCGCGCGGACAGCAGGGCGACCTGCACTTCCGGGGAGCCGGTATCGTTGGCGGCACGCTTGTGCTCGTTGACGATGCGGGCGGTATCTTCGACGCTGAGTGTCATTTCCGTGGTCCTGATGTACGAAGCGAACCCCCGCGACCCGGTGACGGGCCGCCCTGTGGATTCGCGATCAATGGTTTGGGTCGAGGCGAAGGCAGCCCGCATTCTAGCGGGTCCGCGCCGGGTGCAACAAGCCTGAAACCTCGGCGTCCGCGCCTTCAGGGGCCCGGGTTGAACACCCGCAGGGAGCGCGCCGTGCCGTCCCCGCCGACTTCCATCAGGGCCAGCAGCTGGTCCGCTCCGGCCAGAACCGCCAGGCGTCCGCTCCCGGCCCCGGGAAATGCGACCGTACGCCCCTGGCGGATCGCCAGCACCTGTTCCGGACCGGCGATCAGGGTCGGCCAGCCGGCCAGTCCGGCAAGCACCGGCAGCAGGGGGGCAGTGCCGGCCAGGACCGCATCGAACTGCACCATCGGCTGCTCGCGGAACGGGTCCACCCAGAGCCGGCGCAGCGCGGTCACGTGGGCGCCGCAACCGAGCGTCTGGCCGATGTCGTGGACCAGGGAGCGGATGTAGGTGCCTGAGCCGCAGACCACGTCCAGCGCCAGGTGATCACCGTCCAGTGCGAGCACAGCGATGTCGTGCACCTGCACCACCCGCTCCGGCACGTCGACGACCTCGCCGCGTCGGGCACGGCGGTACAGGGGGACGCCGCCCTGCTTGAGCGCGGAATAGGCCGGCGGCCGTTGCCGGATGGCACCGGTCAATGCGGCCAGCACCGGTCGCAGGTCGGCGTCGGTGAGCACCGGCACCGGCCCGCCGCCGGTCACGTTGCCGTCGGCATCGTAACTGTCGGTGGTTACGCCGAGCCTGGCCTCGACCCGGTAGGCCTTGTCCCTGCCCAGCAGGTGCCCGGCGATCTTGGTCGCCTCGCCGAGCAGGACCGGCAGCATGCCGGTGGCCAGGGGGTCGAGGGTGCCGGCATGGCCGGCCTTGGCCGCACCCAGGGCGCGCCTGACCTTCTGGAGCGCCGTGTTGGAACTCATCCCGGGCGGCTTGTCGAGCAGCACGATGCCGCCGGCGGCCGTGCCGGCCGGGGGTCGGGTTGCGCCGGCGGTCACGGGCCGGGTACGCGGACGGTGTACGCAACGCCTCCAGGCGGGCGGCACGCCGGCCGACGTGCGTCTGGATGCGCTCTCACGCCCTCAGTCCGGCGCCGTGCCAGCGTCGCCCGGGCTCTCGCCCGGTTCGTCGTCCGCACCGGATTCCGGGTTTCCGTCGGCCGACGCCACGCCGGCCTGGCGCAGCAGGCGGTCGATGCGCTCGCCCTGCTCCACCGAGGTGTCGTAGCGGAAGTGCAGCTCCGGGGTCGTGCGCAGGCGGAGCCGACGGGCCAGCTGCATCCGGAACTCGCGGCCCAGCTCCTTGAGCATGGCCAGCGCCGGGCCGGCACTGTCGTTGTCGAGCACCGTGAAGTACACGGTCGCGTGGCTGAAGTCGCGGGTGACCTCGACGTCGGAGACGCTCAGCTCGGGCAGCACGGAATCGCGCACCGCCTGGTGCACGAGCAGGCCGACCTCGCGGCGCAGCTCGGCGGCGACGCGGTCGGTACGCTTGAAGGGGGTGCGTGCCATGGCTGGACTCCTGTCAGGTGGGGCGGGCGCGGCGTCCGTCCCGCCGGGGTGCGTGCCGCCGGCCGACACTGCGGCCCGGACCGTGGGCCGGCGGCCGGCACGATCCGCTTCGGCATGCAGCGGGCCGGACGGAATGCCGCCCGGCCCGTGGCTCACAGCGTGCGCTTGACCTCGACGCGCTCGAAGCACTCGATCTGGTCGCCGACCTTGACGTCGTAGCCCTTGACGCCGATGCCGCATTCGGTGCCGTTGCGGACTTCCTCGACCGCCTCCTTGAAGCGCCGCAGCGACTCCAGCTCGCCCTCGAACACGACCACGTTGTCGCGCAGGACCCGGATCGGCTTGCTGCGCTTGACCGTGCCCTCGACCACCATGCAGCCGGCGATCTGGCCGAACTTTGAGGAGCGGAACACGTCCCTGACCTCGGCGATGCCCAGGATGTCCTCGCGGATCTCGGTGCCGAGCAGGCCGGTCACCGCCTGCTTCACCTGGTCGATGACGTCGTAGATGATCGAGAAGTAGCGGACGTCGATGCCGGCGTCGCCGACGACCTTTCGGGCCGAGGCGTCGGTGCGGACGTTGAAGCCGATCACCAGCGCCTTGGAGGCGGCCGCCAGCGTGGCATCCGACTCGGTGATGCCGCCGACGCCGGCGCCGATCACGTTGACGCGGACCCGCTCGTTGGTGAGCTGGGTGAGCGACTCCCGCAGCGCCTCCACCGAACCCTGGACATCGGCCTTGATCAGGATGTTCAGCGTCTGCTGCTCGCTGGTCTGGCCCATCTGCGCGACGATGTCCTCCAGCTTGGCCATCTGGCTCTTGGCCAGGCGCGCCTCGCGACGCTTGGCCTGGCGGGTCTGGGCGACCTCCTTGGCCATGCGCTCGTTGGCCACGGCGACCAGTTCGTCGCCGGCATCCGGGCTGCCGGACAGGCCGAGGATCTCGACCGGAATCGAGGGGCCCGCCGACTGCGCCGGCTTGCCGTTCTCATCGAACATGGCGCGAACGCGCCCGTATTCGACGCCGCAGACCACGTAGTCGCCCTTCTCCAGGAGCCCCTGCTGGACCAGCACGGTGGCGACCGCACCCCGACCCTTGTCGAGGCGGGATTCGATGACGATGCCGGAAGCGGCGCCCTCGGGGACGGCGCTCAGCTCCATCACCTCGGCCTGGACCAGGATCGCGTCGAGCAGGTCGTCGATGCCCATGCCGGTCTTCGCGGACACCGGAACGAAGGCGACCTCGCCGCCGAACTCCTCGGCCACGACCTCATGCTGGAGCAGCTCCTGCTTGACCTGGTCGGCATTGGAGTCGGGCTTGTCCATCTTGTTCACCGCGACGATCAGCGGCGTGCCGGCGGCCCGGGCATGCTGCACCGCCTCGACGGTCTGCGGCATGACACCGTCGTCGCCGGCAACCACCAGGATGACGATGTCGGTCAGTCGCGCGCCGCGGGCGCGCATCGAGGTGAACGCGGCATGGCCCGGCGTGTCCAGGAAGGTGATGACGCCCTTCGGCGTCTCGACATGGTAGGCGCCGATGTGCTGTGTGATGCCGCCGGCCTCGCCCGCCGCCACCTTGGCGCGGCGGATGTGGTCGAGCAGCGAGGTCTTGCCATGGTCGACATGGCCCATGATGGTGACGACCGGGGGACGCGTCGCCTGGTCGCCCTGCAGCTCACTGTGGGCGATCAGCTCCATCTCGACGTCGCGCTCCTCGGCGCGGCGCGCACGGTGGCCCAGCTCCTCCACCACCAGGACCGCCGTATCGTGGTCGAGCACCTGGTTGATGGTGGCCATGACACCCATCTTCATGAGCGCCTTGATCAGCTCGCCAGCCTTGACCGCCAGCTTCTGAGCCAGGTCGCCCACGGTGATCGATTCGCCGACCTCGATTTCGCGGACCATCGGCGCGGTCGGACGCGAGAAACCGTGGCGGTCGCCACCGGAACGGCCGAACTCGGCCGGCCGGGCCTTCATGCGCTTCTTGCCCGGCGCGACCCGGCGTTCGTTGCTCAGGTGCAGCTCGCCGCGGATGTAGGGCGGCGCCTTGACGTCCTCGGAGACGTCGGTTTCGGCCATGCGGTGCGAACCGCGCCCCGGCTTGTGCCGGCGTGGCTCCTCGCGGGCCTTCTCCGGGGTCTTGGCCGGGCCGTCCTTGCGGGCCGGGGCCTGGTCGGCGGCCTTGCGCTTGGTGGCGTCGGCCTCCGGCGCAACCGCCCGGGCGGCCTCCTCGGCGGCGGCCAGCGCGGCCTGCTCCTCGGCCTTGCGGCGACCCTCCTCTTCTTCCTTCCGGCGCGTCTCTTCCTCGCGGCGGCGACGGTCGGCCTCGGCCAGCGCGGCGACCTCGGCGGCATTCTGCGCCCTGGATTCCTCCAGCTTGCGGCGCGCCTCCTCGCGCTCGTCCTCGAGCTCGCCGCCCGGCTGGCCGGTCAGCTCGGTGCGCTTCACATAGGTGCGCTTCTGGCGCACCTCGACATTGACCGTGGTGCGGCCGCGGCCCTGCGGGCCAGCGACGGTCAGTTCGGTCACCGTCTTCCGGCGCAGGGTGATCTTCGCCGGGGTCTTGTCCGGATCGGGCAGGGGCTCGCTGCGCTTGCCGTGCTGGGCGCGCAGGAACTCGAGCAGCTTGCGCTTGTCGCTCGGCTTGACCGGCTGGTCGGCATCGCTGTAGGCCATTCCGGCCGCGGCGAGCTGCTCGACGAGAGTGTCGACCGGCGTGCCCACGAGCGCGGCGAGCTGTCGGATGGTTTCGGACATGCTTTGTTTACTCCCGGAACGGTTGGCTGGGCGGCATCAGGTGGCGAGCGGGGATCAGACCCCGTCCTCGAACCAATGCGCCCGTGCGGCCATGATCAGCTCGCCGGCGCGTTCCTCGCCAACGTCCTCAATATCCGCGATCTCGTCGACCGCCGCTTCAGCCAGGTCCTCACGGCTGACGATGCCGCGCGCCGCCAGCGCATAGGCCACGGACTCGTCCATGCCGTCCAGCTCGAGCAGGTCGTCGGCCGGGCGGTGCGCCTCGAGTTCCTCCTCGGCGGCGATCATCTGCGTGAGCAGGGCGTCGCGGGCACGGGAGCGGAGTTCGGCGACGATGTCGGCATCGAACTCCTCCACGGCCAGCAGCTCGCCCTCGGGCACGTAGGCGATCTCCTCGATGGTCGAGAAGCCCTCCTGGACCAGGATGCCGGCGATCTCGGCGTCGACCTCCAGGCGGTCCACGAACAGCAGGCGCGCGGCCTCCTGCTCGGCCTCGGACTTCTCGCGGACCTGCTTCTCGGTCATCACGTTGAGGTGCCAGCCGGCCAACCGGCTGGCCAGGCGGACGTTCTGGCCGCCGCGGCCGATCGCCTGGGACAGCTTGTCCTCGGCGACCGCGATGTCCATGCTGTTCTTTTCCTCGTCGACGATGATCGATAGGACCTCCGCCGGCGCCATCGCGTTGATGACGAACTGGGCCGGGTTGTCGCTCCACAGGATGATGTCGACACGCTCGCCGTTGAGCTCGTTGGACACCGCCTGGACGCGCGAGCCGCGCATGCCGATGCAGGCGCCGATCGGGTCGGTGCGGTTGTCGTGGGCGCGCACGGCGATCTTGGCGCGGTCGCCCGGGTCGCGTGCGCAACCCATGATCTCGACCAGGCCCTGGCTGATCTCGGGAACCTCCAGCCGGAACAGCTCCATCATGAATTCCGGGGCGGTCCTCGAGATGAACAGCTGCGGGCCGCGAGGCTCGGAGCGGACCTCGAAGAGGAATCCGCGGACCCGGTCGCCGACGCGCAGGTTTTCGCGCTGGATCGCCTTCTCCCGCGGAATGAAGCCTTCGGCGTTGCCGCCGAGGTCGATCACGATGTTGCCGCGCTCGACCCGCTTGACGGTTCCGGTCAGCAGTTCCCCGATGCGATCCTTGAAGGCCTCCACCACCAGCGCACGCTCGGCCTCGCGGACCTTCTGCAGGATCACCTGCTTGGCGGCCTGGGCGGCGATTCGGCCGAAGCCGACGTTCTCGACCTGCTCCTCCAGGAAGTCGCCGACCTGGGCGTCGGGCTTCTCGTCGACCGCATCCATCAGGCGCACCTGACGGTCCGGCGACTCCATGACGACGTCGTCCGCGACGACCTCCCAGGTCCGGAAGGTCTCATAGTCGCCGGTATTGCGGTCGATGCTGACGCGCATGGCGACGTCTTCCTCGTAGCGCTTCTTGGCGGCGGAGGCCAGCGCGGCCTCGAGGGCATCGAAGATGACGTCACGTTCGACGCCCTTCTCGTTGGCGACCGCCTCGGCGACCAGCAGCAGTTCCTTGCTCATTGATGCTCTCCAGGGATGGCGCCGCCCGCGCGGTCGCGTCCCGTCTGTCCCAGGATCTTCTCGTAGTCCGGCCGGATGCGGATCTTCGCTGCCTGGCCGAAATCGAACTCGAAACGAACGCCGTCCAGGTCGAGCGCCACACGCTCGCCCTCCGCGTCCAGCAACCGGCCCTGCAGGCGGCGTCGGCCGTCGATCGGCGCGTGCAGGGAAACCTCGAGCGTCTCGCCGACGAAGCGCGCGAGCTGTTCGGACCGGAAGAACGGACGGTCCAGGCCGGGCGAGGACACCTCGAGCGTGTACTGGCCGCGGATCGGGTCCTCGACCTCGAACAGCGCGCTGACCTCGCGGCTGACCGCCTCGCAATCCTCGATCGTCACTTCCCGGTCGGCGTGATCGATGTACAGGCGCACCAGGCTGCTGCGGGCCCGCGGCGCGTACTCCACGCCCCAAAGCAGCAGCCCGAGGTCCTCGACGGCCCCGGCCACCAGTTGGGCGATGTTCTGCGCCTTGTCCATTCTTCTCCAAAGGGTGGATTCCGCCACGCCGATTTTTCCATGGCCCGGAAACGCAGAATGGCCGCAAGCGGCCATCCTGAGCCCGGCTCCGGCGATGCCTGCCGGCGGCCAAGAAAAAAGCCTCGCTGAGGAGGCTTCTTTCGAACCTGGTAGCGGGGGCAGGATTTGAACCTGCGACCTTCGGGTTATGAGCCCGACGAGCTGCCAGACTGCTCCACCCCGCATCAGCGAATCGCCATTCTAATCACCTCGGGCGGGTCGCGCAAGCGCGATTTCCCGGTTCCGCTTCCGAAGCCGGCGACCGCAGCGACCTGCCCGCCACCACGGACCGGGCGCGGCGGCCAGGCATGCGTCCCGCTGCCTCACGGACCGGCTCAGCCAACAGGCGGCCACCCACGCCGGAGTCGACGCTCGGCAGCCGTCTACCGGGCCGTGCTCAGTCGGCAGGCAGGAGGGCCTGCAGACGGTCGGGCAGCGTCAGCCCGGGCCAGCGCCGCTGCCACTCCAGCGCAGCGGCTGCCGCCTCCGCAGGCTGGCCGGCATCAAGCAGGGCCAGGGCCGCCAGGAGTTCCGCATCGGCATCGGCCGCGTCCGGGACCGACGCGGCTTCGGATGCCGTCAGCGCAGAGGCCTGCTCGCTCGTGCCGCGGCGGCGCTGGACCTCCGAAGCCAGAGGTGGAGCTGGCGAAACCGCTGCGGGCAGCGGTGGCGCATCGGCCGCCCGCACAGCCGCTGCGGGCTCCTCCATGCGCAGGTTCGCCGCCCTGTCCGGCGGCTCGGGCGGCGGCCTGGTCGGCGCCGGCGGTGAGGCTGGGACCGGCGGCGCAGCCGGGATCGGGGGCGCAGGTGGGGCCGAGGGTGCGGACGGCGACGCTGCACCGGATGCCCGGTCCGGCAGGGGCGACGGCTCGGCCGGACGCGCGGCGGGGGGCGGGGCGGCGGCAGGATGGTCTGGCCCGGCCGGCTGGCCGATGTCTGCCGGCGCATGGCGTGTCGCAGGCTCGGACTCAGGCACCGGAGCGGTCAGTCTCAGCACGGTACCCACCGCCAGCACGGCGGTCGCCGCAGTCGCCAGAAGCCAGGGCAGGCGGGTGCGCCCGCGACCGGCTGGCCGACCGGCCGATGCCGACCGCTCCATGATGGCGCGGTCGAGCCCGGCGCTCGGGCCACCGCTCGGCCAGTGCCGGCGCAGGGCTGCAGCCAGGCGTGCCTCTTCCGGATCCAGGCCCCGTCCGCTGTTCATGCCAGCGCCTCCCGCAGCTTGTCCATCGCATAGCGCAACCGCGACTTGACCGTTTCCCTGCCGGCTCCGGTTATCTGCGCGATCTCTTCCAGCGGCAGTTCGGCGTCCAGGCGCAGCAGCACGGCAGTTCGCTGCTCGGGCGGCAGCGCGGCGATCGCCCTGCGCAGGCGCCGCCCTTCCTGCAGGGCCTCCAGGGCGGCGGCCGGATCCGCATGCGGCCCGCCGTCGAGCAGGAGCGATCCAGGCAAAGGGCCCTCGTCATCGTCGATCGACACCAGCGGCCGCTGCCGGCGCATCCGGTCGACCGCAAGGTTGTGGGCGATCTGCAGCAACCAGGTCGAGAACCGGGCCTGCGGCCGCCAGCGGCCGATCGCGCCGATGGCCCGGGCCCAGGTTTCCTGGAAACAGTCGTCGGCGGCGTCGCGGCGGCCCAGACAACGGAGCAGGAAGGCGTACAGGCGCCCCTTGTGGCGCGCATACAGGCACCGGAACGCGGCCTGGTCGCCACGCGCCCAGTCGAGCGCGAGCTGTTCGTCGCTGTGGTCGCCGTCGGCCGCCATGGCGCGAGGGTAGCAGCGTGAGGGCCCCGCCGAGCCGGCGGGGGCCGCGGGGGCGAACGATGTCGGCAGGGTCGCTTCGAGGATCACCCCGACTGCAACGCCCCGGCGGACCGTTCGGGGTTGCCGGACGCGCGCCGGTCCAAACGCGCCAGCGCCTTGCCGGTGGCCTCAGGCAAGTGCAGATGCACATCGCGCTGAGGAAACGGAATGCCTATGCCGGCCTCGCCAAGGCCGCGGTGGATGGCCTCGACCAGCTCGCTGCGGATCCGGATGAAGTCGCCGGTGGCGATCCACACGCGCAGTTCGAGGTCGACGCTGCTGTCGGCCAGGCCCTTGGCCAGCACCACCGGCGCCGGTTCGGCCAGCACGCCATCGTGGCTGCCTGCGAGCCCCAGCAGCACCTGCCGCGCCCGGGCGATCTCCTCGCCATAGCCGATGCCGACCGCGATGTCCGCCCGGCGCCGGGTATTGGAGGTGAAGTTGACGATCGGCGCGGCGGTGATCTGGTTGTTGGGCAGGGTCACCAGCCGGTTGTCCGGGGTCCGCAGCTGCGTCTGGAACACCATGACCTGCTCCACCGAACCCTCCTCCCCGGCGATCTTGACGTAGTCCCCGGCACGGAACGGGCGCAAGGTGATCAGCATCATGCCGGCCGCGATGTTCGACAGCGAGCCCTGAAGGGCGAGACCGACGGCCAGCCCGGCTGCGCCCAGAACGGCCAGGAGCGACGTGGTCTGCACGCCCAGGGTGCCGATCGCCGCGATGAGCACCACCAGGACCAGGGCGCCGTAGGCGACATTGCGCAGGAAGCCGGTCAGCATCGGATCGAGCCCGGCGCGATCCAGCGCCTTCTGCGAACCCAGGGCCAGGCGCCTGGCCAGCCAGATGCCGGTCAGCAGGATCAGCAGCGCGCCGCCGAGGCGCATGCCGCCCAGCACCAGAAGTCCCTGCCAGTCGAAGCCGCGCAGCGAGGCCAGCCATCCGTCCATGCTCCTGTCTCCTCTTCGATGTGTGAACCGGACGCCAACGTAGCAAGCCGTGACTGAGCGCGGTGTGAGCCGGCGGCCGGTGCGGCTTGCTATCGTGCGCCATGGCCAAGGTCCGCTACCTGCAACTCGATGTCTTCGCCGCCCGACCGGGCGGTGGCAATCCACTCGGCGTGGTGCTCGATGCCGACGACTGGCCGACCGCCGCGATGCAGCGTTTCGCCGCCTGGACCAACCTCGTGGAGACCACCTTCCTGCTGCCGGCCAGCGCGGCGGAGGCCGATTACCGGCTGCGCATCTTCACGCCGACCCGCGAGATCGCGTTCGCCGGACACCCCACCATCGGCAGCGCCCATGCGGCCCTCGCCAGCGGCCGCGTCCGCGCGCGAGGCGGACGGCTGGTGCAGGAGTGCGGCGCAGGCCTGCTGCCCATCCAGGTCGAGGGCGACGGTGGTGCGCAACGCCTGTTCGTGCAGGCGCCCGCGGCCCAGGTGCTGGGCCAGGGCCTGGACGGCGACCCGCAACTGGCCGCCCTGCTGGGCGATCGCCGTCTTGGCACCCTGCCGCCCGCCTTCGTGGAGGGCGGTCGGCGCTGGTGGCTGGCCGAGCTGGCCAGCGCCGACGAGGTCCGTGGCTGGCACCCGAACCACGCGGCGATCGCCGCCCTGGCCCATGCCAGCGACAGCCTGGGCCTGTGCGTGTTCGCGCGCTGCCAGGGCGGCGACCACGACCTGGTGGTCCGGGCCTTTCCTGCCGGCGTCGGAATCGTCGAGGACCCGGCCTCCGGGGCCGCCAACGGCCTGATCGCCGCCTATATCGCCCGGTTCGAGCCGGACGGCCCGCTGGGTCGGGGCTACGTGGTCAGCCAGGGACGGGAGATCGGCCACGATGCGCGCATCGAGATCCGTATCGACGGTGCCATCGTCTGGGTCGGCGGTCAGACCCAGCTGGTGATCGAAGTCCATGCGGAGTGGCCGATCGGCGCGACCTGAGCGGCCGGTTCTCCATCGACCCGACCGCCTGCCTGCGGTCGCCTCAGGAGGCGCTGGCCTTGAGCCGGTTCCAGAACGTCCGGGCGGCATCCATCCAGGTGCTCTCCCTGGGCGAGTGCCGCGAGGGATTGCCCTCGAAGGTGGCCTCGAATTCACCCAGCAGGCGGCGCTGCTCGGCGTTGAGGTTGACCGGCGTCTCGACCACGACGCGACAGACCAGGTCGCCCGGCGGGCCGCCACGGACCGGCCGGATGCCCTTGCCGCGCAGCCGGAACAGCCGATGCGTCTGCGTCTCGGCGGGCACCTTGACCATCGCCTCGCCATCCAGGGTCGGCACGACCAGCTCGCAGCCGAGGGCGGCCTGCGAGAAGCGGATCGGAACCTCGCAGTACAGATCGGCCCCCTGGCGCTGGAAGATCGCGTGCTCGCGCACCGCCACCTCGACGAACAGGTCGCCAGGCGCCCCGCCGGCCATCGCCTCGCCCTCACCGGCCAGGCGCACGCGGTCGCCGCTGTCGACGCCGGCGGGCAGCTTCACGCGCAGCCGCTTCTCGTCCTCGACATAACCCTGGCCATCGCAGGTCCGGCAGGGATTGGCGACCACCTTGCCCTTGCCGCCGCAGTGCGGACAGGCCTGCTGCATCGAAAAGATGCCGCGCTGCATCCGGACCTGGCCGTGGCCCTGGCAGGTGCCGCAGGTTTCGGTCTTGCCGTCGTCCGAGCCGCTGCCGTCGCAGCGCCGGCAGACCACCTGGCTCGGGAAGCTGATCTCCTTTTCGACGCCGAACGCAGCCTCTTCGAGGTCGAGTTCCACCACGTAGCGCAGGTCGGCGCCGCGGCGCGGACCGCGCCCCCTTGCACCGCCGAAGATATCGCCGAAGATATCGCCGAAGATGTCGCCCAGGTCGCCGTAGCCCGCACCATTGCCCGGCCCGCCACCGCCCTGCCCCGCGGCCGCGTGCCCGAACTGGTCGTAGCGCTGGCGACGGCCGGGATCCGAGAGCGTCTCGAAGGCCTCCTTGGCCTCCTTGAACTGCTCCTCCGCCTTCGGATCGTCGGGATTGCGGTCGGGATGCAGTTTCATGGCCAGGCGCCGGAACGACGCCTTCAGATCAGCCTGGCTGGCGGAGCGGCTGACGCCGAGGACTTCATAGTGGCAGCGCTTGCTCATGGACTGCGTCGACCGGATGCGTGAAAGGAGGGCGGCGCCCGGCGGCGGTCATGGCAGGCCGCGCGGTGGCGCCGCCCGGGACGCGCCCGTCGGCGCGCCCGGGTGGATGCCTGCTCAGGACTTGCCGGACTCGCCGTCCTTGACCTCGGTGAACTCGGCATCCACGACATCGTCGGCAGCGGCCGCCTGCTCGCCGGCGCCGGCCTCCTGGAAGCCGGCCGCAGCCGCCGCATAAAGCGACTGGGCCGCGGTCTCCAGCGTGCCGATGCGCGCTTCGATCTGCGCCTTGTCGTCGCCCTTCATTGCCGTCTCGAGGTCGGCCAGCGCCGACTCGATGGCGGCCATCTGCTCGGGCGGCACCTTGTCGCCGTGCTCCTTGACCGCACCCCGGGTGGCATGCACAAGGGTGTCGGCCTTGTTGCGGGTGGCGACCAGCTCGTGGAAGCGCTGGTCCTCGTCGCGGTGCGCCTCGGCATCCTTGATCATCTGCTCGATCTCGGCCTCGGACAGACCCGAACCGGCCTTGATCTCGATCTTCTGCTCCTTGCCGGTCTTCTTGTCCTTGGCATGGACGTGCAGGATGCCGTTTGCGTCGATGTCGAAGGTGACCTCGACCTGCGGCATGCCGCGCGGCGCAGGCTCGATGCCGGCCAGGTCGAACTTGGCCAGCGACTTGTTGAAGCGGGCCTGCTCGCGCTCGCCCTGCAGGACATGGACGGTGACCGCCGACTGGTTGTCCTCCGCGGTGGAGAACACCTGGGTGCTCTTGGTCGGGATGGTGGTGTTCTTCTCGATCAGCTTGGTGAACACGCCGCCCAGGGTCTCGATGCCCAGGGACAGCGGCGTGACGTCGAGCAGCAGCACGTCCTTGACCTCGCCGGTCAGCACGCCGCCCTGGATCGCCGCGCCCACCGCCACGGCCTCGTCGGGATTGACGTCCTTGCGCGGCTCCTTGC
Source organism: Lysobacterales bacterium (assembly GCA_019634735.1). NCBI lineage: Bacteria > Pseudomonadati > Pseudomonadota > Gammaproteobacteria > Lysobacterales > Lysobacterales bacterium. The sequence goes on from JAHCAT010000001.1 coordinate 461,448, forward strand.
CGAAGAACTGCGCCACCGCCGCCTGCACCTTGGGCATGCGGGTCTGGCCACCGACCAGGATCACCTCCTCGATGTCGGAAACCTTCAGGCCGGCATCGTTGATGGCGGTCCGGCACGGACCCAGGGTCTTCTGGATCAGCTCGTCGACCAGCGACTCCAGCTTGGCACGGGTGACCCGGATGTTCAGGTGCTTGGGTCCGCTGGCATCGGCGGTGATGTAGGGCAGGTTGACGTCGGTCTGCTGGGCGCTGGACAGCTCGATCTTGGCGCGCTCCGCCGCATCCTTGAGGCGCTGGAGGGCCAGCGGATCGGTGCGCAGGTCGATGCCCTGCTCCTTGCGGAACTCGTCAACCAGGTAGTCGATCAGCCGCTTGTCGAAGTCCTCGCCGCCCAGGAAGGTGTCGCCATTGGTGGCGAGCACCTCGAACTGCTTCTCGCCGTCGATCTCGGCGATCTCGATGATCGAGACGTCGAAGGTGCCGCCGCCGAGGTCGTACACGGCGATCTTGCGATCCTTGCCCAGGGTCTTGTCCAGGCCGTAGGCGAGCGCCGCCGCGGTCGGCTCGTTGATGATGCGCTTCACCTCGAGACCGGCGATCTTGCCGGCTTCCTTGGTGGCCTGGCGCTGGGAGTCGTTGAAATAGGCGGGCACCGTGATGACCGCCTCGGTGACCGACTCGCCGAGGAAGTCCTCGGCGGTCTTCTTCATCTTCATCAGCACGTGGGCGGAGATCTGCTGCGGCGCCATGCGGGTGCCGTCGGCCTTGGCCACCCAGGCGTCGCCGTTGTCGTGCTCGACGATGCCGTAGGGCACCAGCTCGATGTCCTTTCGGACCTCGGCGTCGGTGAACTTGCGGCCGATCAGGCGCTTGACCGCAAAAAAGGTGTTCTTGGGGTTGGTGACCGCCTGGCGCTTGGCCGGCTGGCCGACCAGCACCTCGCCGTCCTTGCCAAAGGCGACCACCGAGGGCGTGGTGCGATCGCCCTCGGAGTTCTCGATGACCCGGGACTTGCCGCCCTCCATGATGGCGACGCAGGAGTTCGTGGTGCCCAGGTCGATGCCGATGATCTTGCCCATAAGTCGTGTGCTCCGGAGTCTGCTCGGGCGGCCGGGGTCTGCCGCGTCGAAGGTTCTGATGAACCGCTATCTGGGGCGGTCCCGCCCGGATTCAAGCGTCGCCGGCGCGCGCCACGACCACCAGGGCCGGGCGGAGCGTGCGGTCGTGCAACCGATAGCCCTTCTGCAGCACGTTCAGGACGGTGCCGTCCGCCTGGCCGCCGGCCGCAGGCTGGGTCGAGATCGCCTCGTGCAGGGCGGGATCGAAGGCCTGGCCGGCCGGATCGACCTGGACCACGCCATGCCGCTCCAGGGCTGCCAGCAGCTGGCGACGGGTCAGCTCCATGCCTTCCCGGGCTGGGTCGTCTCCGGCGATCGCCGCCAGCCCCTGTTCCAGGCTGTCGGCCACCGGCAGCAGGTCGGACAGCACGCGCTCGCCGGCATAGCGACGGGCGTTCTCGACCTCGCGGACCACCCGCTTGCGCAGGTTGTCCATCTCGGCGCGCGTCCGCAGCAGCTCCTCCTGGGCGCCGGCCAGTTGCCGCTCGATCAGGCCGAGCTCGCGCTCGGCGGCGTCCAGGCTCTGCTCGGCGCCGTCCTGCGGGTCCTGGTCGGGGCGGAAGGGTTCGTCGTCGGCTCGGTGGGCTGTGCTCATGTCGGCTCCAGTGCGGAAGGCAGGCGGCACCGGGCGGCGGGGTTCCGCCGCCGCCCGGGCACGATGGCCAGCTTCATTGGGCCGCGCCGTCGCGATTCAAGGCGCTGGACAGCAACCGGGCGGTGGCCTCGACCATCGGAATGACCCGCTCGTAGGCCATCCGGGTCGGGCCGATGACGCCGAGGACCCCCAGCACCCGTCCGCCGGCGCCATAAGGAGCGGTCACCACAGAGCACTGGTCGAGCGGACTGAGCCCGGACTCCTCGCCGATGAACAGGCGCACGCCGCGGGCATGGATGCAGCGCTCCATGAGCTGCAGCAGCTCGCGCTTCCGGCTGAACGCCTCGAACAGCTCGCGCAGCCGCTCGATGCTGGCCAGCTCAGGCTGCCCCATCAGGTTGGTCTGGCCGCTGACCACGACGTCGTCGCCCGAGTCGATGGCCAGCGCGGTGCCGGCCATCTCGATGGTCGCCTCCATGGTGGCGTTCATCGCCCGACGCGCCTCCTCCATGTCGCCGACCAGGCGGGCGCGGATCTGCTCGAGGCTCAATCCTGCGTACTGCTGGTTGAGGAAGTTGGCGGCCTGCTCGAGCTCCGCGGCCGAATAGGGCCTGGGCAGGTCGATCACCCGGTTCTGCACGTCGTTGTCGGTGAACACCAGGATCACCAGCACCCGGCGTCCGTCCAGCGGCACGAAATCGATGTGGCGGAAGGCGAACGCGCCACGTCGCGGCACCGTCACCAGCCCCACGAACTGGGTGGCCGCGGACAGCAGGCCGGACACCGAATTCACCAGGTCCTGGGTACCGCCACCGGGGCTCAGCTCGCCACGCAGGCGGGCCAGCTCGGACTCGGCCAGCGGCTTGACCTCCAGCAGGCTGTCGACGAACACCCGGTACCCCTGGGTGGTCGGCACGCGGCCGGCCGAGGTGTGCGGCGCCGCGACCAGGCCGATCTCCTCGAGATCGGCCATGACGTTGCGGATGGTCGCGGCGCTGACATCCAGGCCGGACTGCCGGGCCAGGGTGCGCGATCCGACCGGCTGGCCGTCCCGGATGTACTGCGCGATCAGGGTGCGAAGCAGCCGCCTGGCGCGGGCGTCGAGCAGGTCATCGGGGGGCGATACGGGCATGGCGGGAAAGGCGTCCTGTATGCGCCGAATATGGCGCAGCGCGGCGCGGTTTCCAAGTCGCCCAGCCTGCCCGGCCGGCCGACGCCATGCTAACGTGCGCGGCCATGTTGACCCACCTCAGCGTCCGCGATTTCGCCATCGTCGAGTCCGTGGAGCTCGGTCTCGCCGCGGGGCTGACCGTGGTCACGGGCGAGACCGGCGCCGGCAAGTCCCTGCTCGTCGATGCCCTGCTGCTGCTGTCCGGTGGCCGGGCGGACAGCACCGTCGTCCGGTCGGGGGCCGAGCGCGCCGAGCTCAGCGCAGGCTTCGATCTGTCCGCCTTGCCGGACGTGCGCGACTGGCTGGCGGAAAACGACCTGGACGACGGCGAGGACTGCCTGTTGCGCCGGGTGGTGCGCGTCGCCGGTGCCTCGCGCGCCTGGATCAACGGTCGGCAGGTGACCTTGCAGACCCTTGGCGACCTGGCTGCCCGGCTGGTCGGCATCCACGGCCAGCACGAGCATCAGTCGCTGCTCGCGCGGAGCAGCCAGCTCGACCTGCTGGACCGGCACGGCGGCCACGGCAGCCTGCGCGCGCAGGTGGCCGACGCGGCCGCGCGCTGGCAGGCACTTGCGCGCCGGTGCCGGGCGCTGGAACAGCGCGGCGGCGCCGACCCGGAGCGGCTCGACCTGCTCCGGCACCACCTGGACGAACTCAAGGCCCATGCCCTGACCCGGGAGGCGCTGGCGGCGCTGGAGCAGGAGCACCACCGACTCAGCCATCAGGGCGAAACCCTGGCCGCCTGTGCGGGCGCCCGCGATCTGCTCGACGGCGACGACGAGGGCAGCCTGCTCGCCGGCCTGGCCCGGGCCAGGCAGCTCCTCGACCGGGCCCAGGCGGGCGATCCGGCCCTGGTGGGCGTCCTGCAATCCCTGGCCACGGCACAGCTCGAGCTGGGCGAGGCGGTGCGCAGCCTCGACGCCCACCTCGACGGCGCAGAGACCGACCCGGCCCGTCTGGCCCGGGTCGAGGCCCAGCTGTCCCGGCTCCACGATCTGGCGCGCAAGCATCGCGTGGCGCCCGCGGACCTGACCGGACAGCGCGATCGACTGGCCGCGGAGCTGGAGGACGCGCTCGGCGCCGACCAGCAATTGTCGGAACTCGCCGGTGAGCTGTCCCGGACCCGAGGCGAATGGCTCGCCCTGGCGACCCGGCTCAGCGCCGCCCGCGCCGCCGCTGCCGAGCGTCTTGGCACGGAGGTGACTGCGCTCATGGCCGAACTGGGCATGGCCGGCGGCCGCTTCGAGGTCGCCCTCGAGCCCGCCGCTGCGCAATCCCCGGAGGCGGCCGGTCTGGAGCGCTGCGAATTCATGGTCTGCGCCAACCCCGGGCAGGCGCCCCGCCCCCTGCGCAAGGTCGCCTCCGGCGGCGAACTGTCGAGGATCGCCCTGGCGATCCAGGTGGCCACCCTGGGCGAGGATCCGGTCCCTACCATGGTGTTCGACGAAGTCGACAGCGGTGTCGGCGGTGCGGTCGCCGAAATCCTTGGCCGGAAGCTGCGGCGCCTGGGCGGCCATGCCCAGGTCCTGTGCGTCACCCACCTGCCGCAGGTCGCCGCGCAGGGCCAACACCACCTGAGCGTGCGCAAGCTGGCCAGCGACGGCCAGACCCGCACCCAGGTGTTGCCCTTGGCCGCCGATCACCGCATCGACGAGCTGGCCCGCATGCTGGGCGGTGTGCGGATCACGCCAGAAACCCTGGCCCACGCCCGCCAGATGCTGGCTTCGGCGGCGCCCTGACGCCGCCAGCTGCGCGACGCGGTCAGCGCCCCTTCTTCTTCGGCCGCACGTACAGGACCAGGCTGTGGTCCTCGATGACGTAGCCGTGCTGCTCGGCGACCTCGCGCTGCAGCCGCTCGATCTCCGGGCTGTAGAACTCGATCACCTTGCCGCTGTCCACGCAGACCATGTGGTCGTGGTGCTCGCCGCGATCCATCTCGTAGACCGCCTGCCCCCCCTCGAAGTGGTGCTTGATCACCAGCCCCGCGGCCTCGAACTGGGTCAGCACGCGATAGACCGTGGCCAGGCCGATGTCCTCCGAGGACTCGATCAGCGACCGGTAGATGTCCTCGGCGCTCAGATGCCGGCCCTCGGCGTTCTCAAGGGTCTCCAGAATCCGCAGGCGCGGGTGGGTGACCTTCAGGCCGGCCTTGCGCAGCTCCTGGGATTCCGTTGACACGTGGGCGCCTCGCCTTCTGAAGGCTCTGTCGAGCGGGCGGCCTAGTGTATCATCGGCGCCTGCCCAGTCCTGCCCCTAAACCATGCGCCTGCTGACCTGCCTGATCGTTGCCGCGGCCCTCTCCGGATGCGGCCTGCTCTACAAAGTGGATGTCCCGCAGGGCAACCTGCTGGACCAGCGGGCGATCGCCGACCTCCAGGTCGGCATGAGCAAGCGGCAGGTGTCGCTGCTGCTGGGCACGCCGGCGGTGACCTCGCCCTTCCACCAGTCGCGATGGGACTACGTCTACAGCCTCAGCCGGCGGGGTCGCAAGGCGGAGGTGCGCAACCTGACCCTGCACTTCGATGGCGAGGCCCTGGCCCGCATCGAGGGCGGCATGATGCCCGAACGCACGGTCGAGGAGGAACTGCTGGACGACATCCGCGAGTACCAGCGTTTCGGTCCGCAGGTCGACGACAGCCGCTGAACCGCTGCCGGCGCGGTTTCCGGCGGGCCGTTGCGGCGCCCCGCCGGGTCGGGCCGACCGCTGTGGCCGGGGGGTTGCGGTAAGCTCCGGGGTTTGAACCCTACCCGGAGATCGCGTTCATGCAGATGAAGCCCCTGGCGCTCGCGCTGGCCGTCGCCCTGTCCCTGCCGCTGGCCGCCTGCGGGCCGCGCGGCGCCACCGGCGACGCCGGCACCACAGGCGACGGGCAGGCCGCCACGACCGCGACGGAGGCGGCGATCGACGGCAATCCTTTGCTGCAGGCCAGTCCGCTGCCGCTGGGCTATCCGCCGTTCGACGCGATCGCCGACCAGCACTACGGCCCCGCCATCGAGCAGGGCATGGCGAGGCAGCGCGAGGAGGTCGGCGCCATCGCCGGCAACACCGAGCCCGCCAGCTTCGAGAACACCATCGTCGCGATGGAACGCAGCGGTGATCTTCTCAACCGCAGCCTGCGGATCTTCCAGAACCTCGCCGGCGCGCATACCAACGACGTGCTGCAGGCCACCCAGGCGGACCTGGCGCCGAAGCTGGCCGCGCACATGGACGCCATCCTCCTCGACGAGGCCCTGTTCGGACGGGTCGCCGACCTGTACGGGCGGCGCGCCGACCTGGGTCTGGACGCCGAGCAGCTGCACCTGCTGGAGCGCTATCACACCGACTTCGTGCGGGCCGGCGCCCGCCTGGACGCCGCCCAGAAGGAGCAGCTCAAGGCCTTGAACGCCGAGCTGGCCAGCCTGCAGACCCGGTTCACCCAGAACGTTCTGCGCGAGACCAATGCCTCGGCGGTGCTGTTCGACAGCCGCGAGCAGCTCGCCGGCCTGTCCGATGCGGCCATCGAGGCGGCCGCGGCCGCCGCCGCGGCGGCCGGCCACGAGGGCAAGTTCCAGATCGCCCTGCAGAACACGACCGGCCAGCCGCCGCTCACCGACATGACCGACCGCGCCGCCCGGCAGCGCCTCCACGAGGCCTCGGTCGACCGCGGCAGCCGTGGCGGCGAGTTCGACAACCGCGAGATCGTCGCCCGGATCGTCAGGCTGCGTGCCGAGCGCGCCGTGCTGCTCGGCTACCCCAACCACGCCGCCTACGTGCTCGAGGACGCCACCGCCGGCAGCACCGACGCGGTGAACGCGATGATGGCCCGGCTCGCCCCCGCGGCGGTCGCCAACGCGCGCCGCGAAGCCGCCGACATCCAGGCGCTGATCGATGCCGAGCAGGGCGGGTTCCAAGTCGCCGCGTGGGACTGGGCGCACTATGCGGAAAAGGTGCGCCAGCAGCGCTACGACCTCGACGCCAACCAGCTCAAGCCCTACTTCGAGCTGAACCGGGTCCTGGTGGACGGCGTCTTCCACGCCGCCACCGAGCTGTTCGGCATCTCCTTCAAGGAGCGCACCGACCTGCCCGTCTACCACCCCGACGTCAGGGTGTGGGATGTCTTCGACGCCGACGGTTCGCAGCTGGCGATCTTCATCGGCGATTTCTACGCCCGCCCCAGCAAGCGCGGCGGCGCATGGATGAACGCCTACGTGCAGCAGAACGACCTGCTCGGCACCCTGCCGGTGGTCGGCAACCACCAGAACATTCCCAAGCCGCCCCAGGGCGAGCCGACCCTGATGACCTTCGACGAGGTCACCACGATGTTCCACGAGTTCGGCCATGCCCTGCACGGCATGTTCTCGAAGGTCACCTACCCGCGCTTCTCGGGTACCTCGGTACCCCGCGACTTCGTCGAGTTCCCGTCCCAGGTCAACGAGATGTGGGCGACCTGGCCCTCCGTGCTGGCCAACTACGCGCGCCACCACGAGACCGGTGAGCCGCTGCCGCAGGAACTGCTGGACAAGGTGCTGGCAAGCGAGACCTTCAACCAGGGCTTCGCCACCACCGAGTACCTGGCGGCCACCCTGCTCGACCAGGCCTTCCACCAGATCGGCCCGGACCGCGTGCCGACCGACGTGATCGCCTTCGAGAAGCAGGCCCTGGCGGACGCCGGCGTCGACTTCCCGCCGGTGCCGCCGCGCTACCGGACCACCTACTTCAGCCACACCTTCGCCGGCGGCTACTCGGCGGGCTATTACTCCTACATCTGGAGCGAGGTACTGGACGCCGCCAGCGTCCAGTGGTTCAAGGACAACGGCGGGCTGACCCGCGAGAACGGGCGCCATTTCCGGGAGACCCTGCTGTCGCGCGGCGGCAGCCGCCCGGCAATGGACCTGTACCGGGACTTCACGGGCGCCGAGCCCGATCTCCAGCCCCTGCTGGTACGGCGCGGCCTGCTCGACGACCCCGCGAGGAACTGAGCCCTGCACGGGACCGGGGCGGCAGGAACGCCCCGGCCCCGTGCAGCGGCGGTCGGCCCCAGGGGCCGGTCGCGGCAGCGGCGTCACGGTCCATCGTCCAGCAGCCCCGAGGAACCGACCGTCGCCCTACGGGCCCGTCGCCAGAGCGGCGCCCTCCCCGCCCGGATGCCTCGCGGCGACGCGCAGCGTCGCCTCGGAAAGGATCCGGCTAGCCCGGTCGTCGGGCCGTCGAGGCCACCTGACGTCGGCGCGCTTCGCGCGGGTCGACACGCAGCGGCCGGCACAGTTCGATCCGGTCGCCGTCGACCAGGGGCCGGTCCGGCCTGACCGGTTGCCCATGCACGGCGACCGCGAGCTGGTCGGCGATCTCCGCCAGTTCCGTCCGCCAATGGCTGGCCTGCAGGGCGTCGTCGACCGTGGAACCCGGCGACAGCGCCAGTTCGCTGCGCCAGACCCGGTCCGGCCATGCGCAGACCACGCTGACCCGGAGTGCCGGTGCGGACATCAGGGCGTGGCCATCGCGGCCGCGGAGAAATCGCCGACCAGCCGGTCCGCCAGGCGCTGGAAGGCCAGCGTCGTGGCGATACCGAGCAGACGGCTCCTGGGCTCGAAGCGCAGTTCCAGGCGGACCCGGCACCCCCCCTCGCCGTAGGGCTCGAAGTGCCAGTCGCCATCGAGTCGCTTGAGCGGCCCCTCGAGCATGGTCAGGCGCATCCGCGAGGGCGGCTCCAGCTGGTTGCGGGTGGCGAAGGCGAACTCGACCCCGGCGGCGCGCACGTGCAGGCGCGCCGACGTGACCGAGGCGGCCCGCTCCAGGACATCCACCGACCGGCACCAGTCGAAGCGTTCCGGATAGCTCTCGACGTCGTCGACCAGGGCGAACAGGCGCTCGGGCGGCCTGGCCACCAGTGCCTCGCGCCGCACGACAGTCACCACGCCCGACTCCGGGGCAGCGTCGCCTGGCGATTTGCGGGTACCATCAGCGGCTTACTCATGGGGCCGGATTGTATCGGCCGGCGGAGCACATGGTCAGCAAGGCGGCAAAGGGCAAGGACCAGGGCGGCGGCGCGACCATCGCGCTGAACAAGCGCGCCCGGCACGAATACTTCATCGAAGAACGCTATGAAGCCGGCATCGCCCTGCAAGGCTGGGAGGTGAAGAGCCTGCGCGCCGGACGGATCAATTTCGGCGACAGCTATGCCCTGGTACGGAACGGCGAACTGTTCCTGTTCGGCGCGCAGATCACGCCATTGAGCACCGTGTCGACACACGTCCTGGCCGAACCGATGCGGACCCGCAAACTGCTGCTGCACCGCAACCAGATCGATGCCCTGATCGGGGCCATCGAACGCAAGGGCTACACCCTGGTGCCGACGGCGATGTACTGGAAAGCGGGCCGCGCCAAGGTCGAGCTCGGCCTGGCACGCGGCAAGCAGGCCCACGACAAGCGCGAAACCGAAAAGGAACGCGACTGGCAGCGCGAGAAGCAGCGTGTGATGCGGATGGGCAACAAGGCGGCCTGAGCGCTGACCTGCCGCACCCCTGCTCTCCCGCTTTCACCCGGGTCGCACGCACTTGTGTGCGCACCATCGCGCAACTGGCGACACACATGTGAGAGCGGTCACGGCAGCGGAACGGGGGGATGGCTAGATTATCCACATCGATCCGGGTAGCCCGCTTGCCGGGTCGAGCGGATCGCTGGTCCGCCTCCCCGCGGGGTTCCTGGAATGGTCGCCATGGCCCGGACAGCCCTCCCCCTGCTGGCCCTCGCCTTTACCCTGCTGGTCTGCGCGGGCGCCTCCCACGCCCAGGGCCAGCGGCTGTACAAGTGGGTGGACGACCAGGGCAACGTCCACTACAGCGACCGGGTAGAGTCCACGCCGCCCGCTGCCGGCGTACAGCGCATCAATTCCCACGGCATCGCGGTCGACACGCGCCACAGCGCCCTGCCCCGCAACGCCGAGGAGGCCCGGCTGCAGGCACAGGCCCGCCGGATCGCCCTGCGCGACGCGGCCCTGCTCGCGAACTATCCCGACGAGATCGATCTGCTCCGCGCCCACGACGAGGTCCGCGCCGGCCTGGACGCCTCGCTGGCTTCGACCCGCACCAATATCGAGCGTCTGCAGGCCGAAATCGCCCAGCGCCAGGCCCTCTCGCAGGCGACACCGGATGGCTCGGGCCGCGCCGATTCCCTGCTGGACTCCCTGCGCAGTCAGCTTGAGTCCGAGCAACGCGCCCTCGAAGCGCTGCGGGTCAGGCGCTTCGAGCTGCATGAACGGCAGAACGAGGAGCTGGACCGCTACCGCGATCTCACCGCACAGCCCAGCTGATACCGCGCAGGATCTCCCTTCCGGCCGACGCGCGGGAGGACTGCGATCGGGTCTTCGTGCTCGTTCAGGCCCCGCCCCGCCGAGGGCGGTGGCTCACGGTCCGATCGAACAAGGTCTCGGCTTCCGCACCCTCGCCGTGTCTGGTCAGGGCGCTTCGAAGGGCCAGGGGTGGCCCAACCGGGCACCGGAAAGGCAGCGTCGACCCGGTTGGCTCTGCGGCATGTAGGGCACCGAGGCGTAACAGCCCGACGGCAAACGGAGGCCGGTCACATCGTGTCGGGGGGTCCGGTTTCCCGGCCTGGAGGGTTCATGAGGAGGCGTAGCCAGGTCGGCTGGACAGCCTCGTCGTGCGTGCGGCGAACCACTAGGCAGAGACGGCGTCGTCGACACCCCGCCGAAGGATCCAACGGGTGCGGTCGCAACCGCGGCACCGCGATCGGCGGCCACTGTGGCGGCGTGCGCAGGTATCCGGCAGGGGACTGGCGCAAGTCCCGGCCTTGCGCAGTCCGGGAAGGCCGCGTCTCCAGGAACGGCCGGCCTGCGCCGTCACGCCAGGGAGCGTTCGAAGGCCTCATCGGGACCCGGCGCGTGAGACCTGAGGGACGCGCATTCGCCAGGGAAAGGCGCATCCTTGCGCGCGCGTGCATCCATTCGGACTTCAGGACCAGGCAGGCCATCGCCTCGACCTGGCCCGCTGCCCCTCGGGTGGAGAGGCGCGCATCCGGTCCGGCTGCCGAGAACCCCAAGAGCCTGGCAACCCGGCACCCGTCACGTGTCCGTGGCCGACGGCCGGAAGAGCCGCCTGCCGGGAGGGTGAATCAGAGGTCGACCACTTCGATGTGACCGCTGTCCTGCAGGCTGGCCAACTCGCAAGCCAGTCGCACGGTCCGCATCGACAGGCGCCCATCGTCGCGATCGGGCCGGGCGATGCCGGCCCACGCGGAGGCGCTCTTTCCGGCCAGGGCGGGCTCGAGCTCGACCAGGCGGAGCAACAGGACGACCCGGCCCCGGGCCTGCGCCGCGTCGCAACCTGCGAAGCAAAGCGCGAACTCGTCCGGCGACATCTCCACGCAGAAGTCCGGACTGCGGACTGCCCTGCGCATACGCTCGGCGACACGGTTCCGGACCACGGTGGTGGTGGCCTCGGACAGACCGGCCGGCCACTGGATCCGGATCATGCAGGCGGCACTGGCCTGGCCATCCGCCGACTTGCCGAACTCGGCCAGCGCGGCGACCAGCGCCGGTGGATCGGGCAGCAGACCACGCCGCTCCTCAGCAGCGGCATCCTCCTGGCGCGTGTCCATGACCTCGCCCGGCTCGAACAGGACGAACTCGAGGCCACCGTAACCGTCGCTGGTATCCATGCTGCGCCACCTCCTCCACGGGATGGACGCAGGCTAGCAGCGGGGAGCCACGGAAATGCCAACCAGATCACGCTTTAACAGTTGTTTGCAGTTGTTTGCACTGCGTGACAATTCGCGGTGGCGTTTGCCGCCTCCAGAGTGTTCTGCATGAGCATGGCAACGGTCATCGGCCCCACCCCGCCCGGCACGGGGGTGATCCATGCAGCCCGCTGGGCGGCGACCTCGTAGTCGACATCCCCAGCAAGGGTGCCGTCCGCCAGCCGATTGATACCGACGTCGATGACGATCGCACCCGGCCTGATCCATTCGCCCCGGACGATGCCGGGACGGCCCACCGCCACCACCAGCAGGTCGGCCTCGCCGACATGGCGCCTGAGATCCTGGGTGAATCGGTGGCAGCAGGTCACCGTGGCGCCGGCAAGCAGGAGTTCCAGCACCATGGGCCGGCCGACATGGTTGGACGCCCCTACGACGACGGCATGCTGTCCGTAAAAGGGCGCACCGGCATGACGAAGCAGGTGGATGACCCCCTTGGGCGTGCAGGGGCGCAGACCGGGCTGGCGAAGCACCAGCAGACCCATGTTCTGGGCGTGGAAGCCGTCGACGTCCTTGGCCGGATCGATGCGCTGGATCAGCTCGGCAGGGTCGATGTGGGGCGGCATCGGCAGCTGCACCAGGATACCGTCGATATCGCGGTCGGCGTTGAGCCGGTCGACCAGTGCGAGCAGGTCGGCCGCAGCGACATCCGCCGGAAGGTCGAAGTCCAGCGCACGGATGCCGGCCCGCTCGGCGGCATTGCGCTTGTTGCGCACGTAGACGGCCGACGCCGGATCGTTGCCGACAAGGATCACGGCCAGCGCGGGCGCACGCCGGCCGCGCTGTCGTCGAGCCTCGACCTCCGCCCGGATTCGCACCAGGTGTTGCTCGGCCAGACCGCGGCCGTCGAGGATATGTGCAGGCATGTCTGATCGCGCTTGTCCGGGGGATGTCGCGAATTATCCGCCGCCGCGGCGGCCCCTGCACCCACCGGTCGACGGATCACCCGCTCCGGCAGCCAGGGCAGGCAGGATCGCGGTCCAGCCGCAGCTCGTGCATCCGCATCGCCAGCGCGTCGTAGACCAGCAGGCGGCCAAGCAGCGGCTCGCCCAGGCCAAGCAGCCACTTGAGCGCCTCGGTGGCCTGCAGGACGCCGACGGCACCGGGCAGCACGCCGAACACGCCGGCCTCCGAACAGTCCGGCGCCGCGCCGGCCGGGGGCGGTTCCGGGAACAGGCACCGGTAACAGGGTCCCCTGCCGGGAACGAAAAGGCTGACCTGGCCCTGGAAACGTTGCACCGCACCGTAGATCCAGGGCGTACCGGTCGCCAGCGCAGTGGCGTTCACCAGGAACCGGGTGGGAAAGTTGTCGGCGCCGTCGATCACCAGGTCATGGCCGGCAAACAGCTCCCGGGCGTTGCCCTGGACCAGTCGCTCGGCGATCGCATCGACGGTGATGCCGGGATTCAACGCCAGCAGGCGCTGCCTGGCCGAAGCGACCTTGGCGGTCCCTACCGCGGCATCGGAATGCAGGATCTGCCGCTGCAGGTTGCTGCGCTCGACGCGGTCGTCATCGACCACCGTGAGCCTGCCGACCCCTGCCGCCGCCAGGTACAGGGCGGCCGGCGAACCCAGGCCACCGGCCCCGACCAGCAGTACGCGGCTGGAAAGCAGGCGGGCCTGGCCCGCGGCGCCGATGCCGGGCAGGCGCAGGTGCCGGTCGTAGCGTTCCAGCGCATCGGCATCCAGGCCATGTCCGTCGGCGATCGGCAGCCCGGCCCTGGCCCATGCCGAGACCCCCCCACGGACCGACAGGGCGGTCAATCCCGCCGCCTGAAGGCGTTGTGCCCAATGCAGCGATCGCACCCCACTGGCGCAGATCAGCAGCACGGTGCGTCCCGGTGGCGGCCGCAGATCGGCCGCCTCGACGACCAGGCCGCTGGCGGGCAACGCCCTGCTGCGGCCCGGTCGGCCCGCGGGCCATTCGGAGGGCTCCCGGAGGTCCACCAGGAGGTCGCCCTCGAGGATCCGGGGCCAGGCGTCGCGGGGTTCGATCTCCAGCGGATTGCCGGTCACGCGGCTGCCTCAGCGACGACGGACGTGGCGCATGAGGCGCTGGCGGCTGCGCTTCTGCCGCTCGCTCAGGACGTTCTTGCGCCCGGCGAAGGGATTGTCGCCCTCGCGGAAGTCGAGCCGGATCGGCGTGCCGACGAGTCGGTAATGCTGGCGTACGAAGTTCTCGAGATAACGCTTGTAGCTGTCCGGGAGGGTCGAAAGCCGGTTGCCATGCAGGACCAGACGGGGCGGCAGGCGCCCTCCCTGGTGGGCGTAACGCAGTTTCGCCGTGCGGCCCTGCACCAGGGGCGGCTGATGTCCCTGGAACGCGAGCGCAAGGCTCTCGGTCAGCTCGTGCGTCGCGAACTCCCGCGTCGCCGAGGTCCACGCCCGACCGATCGCCGCCATCAGTTCGCGCAGTCCGGATCCATGCCGGGCGGAGATGAAGACAGTTTCCGCCCAGTCGACGAACTGCAGCTTGCGCGTCAGGTTGTACTGGACCGATGCGCGCTGGTCGGCGTCCAGGCCATCCCACTTGTTGACCACCACCACCAGGGCGCGGCCAGCGTCGAGCGCATGGCCCAGGACGGTGGCATCCTGGTCGGTGACGCCCTCGCTCGCGTCGATCAGGACCAGCGCCAACTGGGCGTTCTCGAGCGACTGCAGGGTCTTGATTACGCTGAACTTCTCTACCGCGTCCTCGACTCTGCCCTTGCGCCGGATGCCCGCGGTGTCGATCAGCAGATAGCGCCGGCCATCGCGCTCGAAGGGCAGCGCGATGGCATCCCGGGTGGTGCCGGGTTCGGGGCTTGCGACCACGCGCTCCTCGCCGAGCAGCCGGTTGACAAGGGTCGACTTGCCGACATTGGGCCGGCCGACCACGGCGATCCGGATGCGGTCGGCATCCTCGTCTGCGGCGGCAGGCTCCATTGCCCGAGGCAGCGCCCCGACGATCGTTTCGCCCAGACCCGCAACGCCCCTGTTGTGCGCTGCGGAAAGCAGCAGCGGCTCGCCCAGGCCCAGTTCCGCGAATTCGGCGCCGGCGATGGCCTCGTCGAGACCGTCGGTCTTGTTGACCGCCAGCAGCATCCGCTTGCCGGAGCGGCGCAGTGCCGCCGCGATCTCCCGGTCGTAGGCGGCCAAGCCCTCGCGCGCGTCGACCACGAAGACCACCAGGTCGGCCTCGACGATCGCGGCCTCCGCCTGGCGCGCGGCGAGGCGGGGCAACTCGTGCTCGAACTCGCTCAGGCCACCGGTGTCGACCAGCAGGAAAGGCCGGGCGAAGGTCCGGCAGACCCCGTGGTGGCGATCGCGTGTGACACCCGGCCGATCATGGACGATGGCATCACGAGTGCGCGTCAGTGCGTTGAAAAGCGTCGATTTTCCGACGTTCGGGCGTCCGACGAGGGCGACTACCGGCAAGGTACCCGGGATGGCCGCGGCCACAGGCTCATCCGCCCACGCGATAGGCGGCGAGCGTTCCGTTGCTGGCCAGCACCCAAACGACGTCGCCCGAGGCAATTGGCGCCACGGTGACCGGGGCGCGGGCGATGCGCTCGCGCGCCACCAGGCGCCCGTCCATCGGGTCCAGCCAGTGCAGCCAGCCATCGAAATCCGCCACCACGACCTTGCCACCAACGACGGCCGGGCTGCTCAGCCAGCGATACTCCAGGGCATCCTGGCTCCAGATCATCCCGCCACCGACCTCGTCGACGGCCTGGACACGACCGTCGGCATCGCTGACGAACAGGTGTTCGCCGAGCGCCACGCCGCCTGCCGAGGACAGGTCGCGGGCCCAACGCGGCTGCCCGGTGGCGACATCGATCGCCATGACCTGACCGCGATAGCCGACCGTGTAGAGGAGGCCGTCGACGACCTGCAGCCGGCCATCGACATCGGCGAGCCGCTCCAGGTCGCTGCGGCCGTCGGCATTGCCGACCTGGACCTGCCAGACGGTCGCGCCGTCCTCGGTCCGCAAGGCGAGCACCCGGCCGTCATCGAAGCCGACCAGCAGGTAGCCGCGATCATGGACCAGCGCGGCATTGCCGCGCAGGCTGAGCGCCGGGACCTCGAATTCCTGCAGCCAGGCGCGGCGTCCGTCGACCAGATCGAAGGCCTGGATGCGGCCATCATGGCTGCGCACGAACACCCGGCCGTCGGCCACCGCCGGGGCAGCCACCACCTCGGCAAGCAGGCGGGCGGAGAATCGCTCCGCACCGGACTGCGCGTCGAGCACCACGATCCTGCCGTCCAGGGTCCCGACGGCGATCACGCCCTCGCCGATGCCCGGCGGGCTGGCGATGGGCAGGCCGGTACGGTGACGCGCCACTTCCGCGCCCGAGGCGGCGTCGAGGATGAACACGTCTCCGCGCGTATTGACGGCGTAGATGCGTCCGTCCACCAGGACCGGTGCCAGCCGCAGACCCGGCTTGGCACCGACGTCGCCCAGGCTCCGACTCCACAGCCGGCTGACCGGAACCGTCGCGTCGAACTTCTCAAGTTCGCGGGGCGGGCGGATGTTCTCGCGCTTGGACGTCGAGCAGGCGACGGTGAGCAGCAGGACGGCCAGGGTGGCCAGCAGGCGCAACGTCATGCCTCGTCTCCGACTTCGCCGTATTCGGCCAGCTTGATGGCCAGGCCGCCAGCGTCGAGCGCGCCCGCCTCTCGGGCGGCGACGTAGGCGGCGCGCGCCTCCTCATGACGGCCCAGGGCCGCCAGCAGGTCGCCTCGAAGCTCCTCACGCTCGGCCGTGAATCCTGCCGCCCGGGCGCCCTCCAGACTTGCCAGCGCCAACTCGGCCTGGCCAGCCGCCCATTGCAGGCGCGCCAGGCGCAGCAAGGCGAGTGTCTTGAGCGACTCGTCGCGGGCATTGTCGCGCGCCCAGGCGAGCGCCTCCGTCGCAGCCGCCTGGTTGCCGGCCTCCAGGTGTCTTTGCGCCTGCTCGAATGCCGCCAGCACGGCGAACCCGTTTCGGGTGAAGTCGCTGCGCAGCTGGACAAGGGCCGGCGCATCGGCGCTGTTGTCGACCGTGCGCGCCTGCTCGAACAGTGCGGCGGCGGTATGCGCCTTGCGGGCCGTGTGGTTCTGCCACTGGTGGTAGCCGACGATCGCGCCCAGGCCGATCACGATGCCCCCGAGAATGGCCGATGCGTTGTCCTTCAACCACGAGCGGACGCGCTCGCTCTGCTCGTGCTGGTCGTAAATGTCCATTGCGGTTCCGTTGGCTGGTGCGGAGCTCGGCGGGCCCATTCCTGACCCGTCGACAAGCCCCGCAGCTTACCAGTAGCGGACGGCATCGCCCAAGCCCGCACGGCCCCCCGACGCCCTTGCGATCCCGCGCCCCGGTCCCGCGCCGCCGGGCCCGAGCCGGCATCGGCGACGCCCGCGCAGGTGCCCTGGCCTCTCATCCGGGCCGCCAGCGTGCCAGGCGGGCCTCCGAAGCGGCCTTCTGGCCAGGTTCCCCATGTCGCCGCCTCGTCGTCTCCCCGCATCCTCGGGTGCCTGCCGGATTGCGGCGGGCGCCCGGCCCCTGCTTCAATCGTTGCTGAACACCTCGATACGCACCACATCGTTGGTGCTGCGGTGCTCGGCGAGTTCCAGGGCCTCGCCATTGGCGATCAGGCGGGCGGTCCGACTGTTGCCGATCGTGAAGGCAAGCGGACCGTCGCTGCGGAAGCGCCACTGCCCGGGGCGCATCAGGGCCTGGTGCACCCGGCGCCCGCGGCCATCGGTCACCTCCACCCAGCTGTCGCCGCCCAACTCCAGAACCGCCTCGTGCGGCCCCGCGCCGGCGACCAGGTCGGCCGGTGCGGCCAGCTGCGGCAACGTTGCCACGGGCGCAGGCGGCGGCCCCTCGAGTGGCAGCGCGACCAGAGAGGCCCGCATCATTTCGGTCCCCTGCGGCAGTTCGGCGGTTCCCGGCGCCTCCGAGGGTTTCTCGGTCGGCTCGTCGGCGGCCAACTCGGCTGCGCTGATCTGCAGGTCGAAACTGCGCGCCGCGGTGAGCTCCTGGCCGAGCCGGCCGGATGCCGCCCACCACACGACCGGCAACGCGATCAGGGCAGTGAGTGCGATGTAGCTGGCCGGGCGGACGACGCGGTCCAGCATGTACTGCCCGCGGGGCTGCACGCCGGTGGCGACCAGCTCCGGCTCCCTGCCGGCGTCCTGGGCCAGCGCCGTTGCGACCTCGTCCTCGGCGACGCCGACCAGGCGCGCGAAGCTGCGCAGATAGCCGCGACGGTAGATGGGCGCACCCAGGCCGTCGAAATCGCCGGCCTCGACCCGCTCGATCACCCGCGCCGGCAGGCGCAGTTGCGCGCCGACCTCTTCCACCGACCAGCCCATGCGCTCGCGCGCCTGACGCAACCGGTCCGCCAGTTCCATGTCCTGTCCCCCGGAAAGTCCAATGCTGTTCATCGACCCGTGACCTGGTCTTGTTCGTTGATGTCGCCCCGGCGCCTACAACCCGGCGCCGGCCTTTTCACTCTCCCGACCCTCCCAGGCGGGAGCGGTAGGCTGCAGCCGCGCGGCTGTCGCCCAATCCTTCCTCGACGCGAACGGCCAGTTCCAGCGCCGTCCGCCCCAGCTCGACCTGTGCCTCGGCACGCTGCAGGAAAGCCCTTGCCCGCATCAGATCGCCTTCCCTGTAGGCGACCTCGGCAAGCCCGACCAGGGCCTGCGTGTCATCCGGCCGGCGCGCCAGCACCTGGCGCAGGTAGTCGCCGCCCGCCTGGTGGCGGCCTGCCGCCAGGGCGCAGGTCCCGGCATTGGCAAGCGCCGATTCCGGCGTCCGGTAGAAGGGGTCCGCCAGCGCGCGCCGGAAGTGCGCGTCGGCATCGTCGAACCGCCCCTGCCGGCAAAGCCAGCTGCCGAAGTTGTTGAGAACATCGCCATTGCGCGGAGCCAGCTGGGCCGACCTGCGGTAGTGGTCGGCGGCCTTTCCGTCATCGCCGATGGTCTCGTAGAGGATGGCGATCACGGTGTGCGCGTTGGCCGAACGGGGATCGATGTTCAACGCGCTCTGCAGCTTCTCGAGTGCGATCTGATACTCGCCGCGAGCGTAGTAGCGCTGGCCGAGCTCGACCAGAACGTCCGAATTGCCCCGGCGCGTCGCGGCATCCTCCTGCATCGGTCGTGTATTGCTGCGCTGCACCTGGGTTCGCCGCTCGGCCGATGCGCTCGCCCGATCGCCGGTCAGGCCGGGCCCCGTGGACACGCAGCCGGACAGCAGCACGGCGCCGGCGAGCGCCAGCAGCGCCGGGACCACAGCCGGGGCAACTGGCCGCTCACGCCGCATCGCGGGACCTCGCTTCGACTTCGCGACGGAAGTCGGCGGAGCGACGGGTTCGATCCTGGACCTTGCCGGCAAGCTGCCCGCAGGCGGCATCGATGTCGTCGCCGCGGGTACGCCGCAGGGTCGTGATGATGCCGGCATCGAACACGATCTGCTGGAACCGTGCGATCACATCGGCGTCGGAGCGCTCGAATTCGGTTCCGGGGAACGGATTGAAGGGAATCAGGTTGAGCTTGGAGGGGACCTTGCGGAGCAGCTTCACCAGCGCCCTGGCCTGGGCCTCGCTGTCGTTGACGCCCTTCATCAGGGTGTACTCGAACGTGATCGAGGAGCGCGGCCGCTTGGCCTGGTAGCGCTGGCAGGCGGCGATCAGGTCGGCGATCGGGTACTTGCGGTTGAGCGGCACCAGATGGTCGCGCAGGGCGTCGTCGGGCGCATGCAGCGACACCGCCAGGCTGACGTCGGCCGCCTCCGAGAGGCGGTCGATCATCGGCACCAGGCCGGCTGTCGACAGGGTGACCCGCTTGCTCGCCAGGCCGAAGCCGAAATCGTCGCGCATCAGGTTCATGGCCGGCACGACGTTTTCGAAATTCAGCAGGGGTTCGCCCATGCCCATCATCACCACGTTGGTGATGCGCCGCACCTGGTGGGTCAGGTGGCCGAGCTCGCGCGCCGCATGCCAGACCTGGCCGATCACCTCGGCAGTGGACAGGTTGCGGTTGAAGCCCTGCTTGGCGGTCGCGCAGAAACGGCAATTCAGTCCGCAGCCGACCTGCGAGGACACGCACAGCGTGCCCCGGGTCGGCTCCGGGATGTACACCGTTTCGATGCCGTTGCCGCCGTCCAGGGACAGCAGCCACTTCCGGGTGCCATCTGCCGACTGCTGGTCGACCAGCGCGGTCGGCACCCTGACCTCGGCGGCGCAGGCGAGCTTGGTCCGCAGCGACTTGCCCAGGTCGGTCATCGACTCGAAGTCGTCCGCGAACCGGTGATAGATCCACTTCATGACCTGATGGGCGCGGAAGCGCTTCTCGCCGAGACGCTCGACGAAGAACGCCTCCATCCCGGTCCGGTCCAGACCGAGGAGGTTGACCTTGCTCTGAGCGCTGTCGCCGGCTTCGATCATGGTGCGCTCAGCGCGCGTGCAACTCGGCGTCGGAGAAGAAGTGCGCGATTTCGGCGGCGGCGGTGTCCGGGCCGTCCGAGCCGTGCACGGCATTGGCGTCGATGGAGTCCGCGAAATCGGCGCGGATCGTCCCTGGCGCAGCGTCCTTGGGGTTGGTGGCGCCCATCAACTCGCGGTTGCGCGCGATCGCGTCCTCGCCCTCGAGCACCTGGATCATCACCGGGCCGGAGCTCATGAACTCGACCAGCGCCGCGAAGAACGGCCGTTCGCGATGCACCGCGTAGAACGCCTCGGCATCGGCCCGCGAAAGATGCTTCATCCGCGCAGCGACGATGCGCAGCCCTGCATCCTCGAACCGCGTGTAGATCCGGCCGATCACGTTCTTGGCGACGGCGTCGGGCTTGATAATGGAAAGGGTGCGTTCCAGCGCCATGGAAACTCCGTGTTGTTGGGTGGACTCCGGGTCTGCGCCCGGGCTCGAAAAGGTAGCAGGTTTTCGGCCCGTATCACAGCGGTATCACAGGCTTAGGGGCGATAGCTGATGGCGCCGGAAAAACCGGACACGTTCGCCCGGTGCAACAGTGTCGGCAATCCGGGTGACACTGTGACGACCGTCCGGAACGGCAATGCGCCGCTGCTGAACGCACGGCTCCATACGCCATGGTATGTTGCTGGGCCGGTTGGCTTGTCCAGGATCCGGCGCGGACGGACCCGCCCCCTGGGCCAGGCTCCAGTGATCGAGCTAGCATCAAATTCCTGACGCAACCCTTTGACATGAAAGGACGATGCACACCATGAACACCAATCGCCTCCTAGTCCGCAGGGCCGCCGTCCTGGGTGCCGGCGTCATGGGCGCCCAGATCGCGGCGCATCTGGCCAATGCCGGCGTCGAAGTCGTGCTTTTCGACCTGCCCCCCCGGGACGGCGCCGGCAATGCCGTCGTCGAAAAGGCCCTGCAGAACCTGGCTCGGCTGTCGCCCGCGCCGCTGGCCGAGCGCGGACGCCTCTCCGCGATCGCCGCCGCGAACTACGACCAGCATCTGCCCCTGCTGGCCGGGTGCGACCTGGTCATCGAAGCGATCGCCGAGCGGATGGACTGGAAGCGCGACCTGTACGCGCGCATCGCCCCATACGTCGCGGACCATGCGGTACTGGCCAGCAACACCTCGGGCCTGTCCATCAACGGCCTTGCCGAAGCGGTCCCGCCGCATCTGCGCGCGCGCTTCTGCGGCGTGCACTTCTTCAACCCGCCGCGCTACATGCACCTGGTCGAGCTGATCGGCTGCGAAGGCACCGACCCCGCCGTCCTCGACGGCCTGGAGGCCTTCCTGACCACCACTCTGGGCAAGGGCGTCGTCCACGCCAAGGACACCCCGAATTTCATCGGCAACCGGATCGGCGTGTTCTCCATCCTGGCCACCATGCACCACACGCAACAGTCTGGTCTGGGTTTCGACGTGGTGGATGCCCTGACCGGCCCGGCGATCGGCCGGCCGAAGAGCGCCAACTACCGGACCGCCGACGTGGTCGGCCTGGACACCATGGCGCACGTCATCCGCACCATGCACGACACCCTCCCCGACGATCCGTGGCACAGCTACTTCCAGTCGCCATCCTGGCTGGCGGCCCTGATCGACAAGGGCGCGCTCGGCCAGAAGACCGGCGCGGGCTTCTTCCGCAAGCAAGGCAAGGAGATCCAGGTGCTCGACCTTGCCGCAGGCGACTACCGCACGGCCGCCGGAGCGCCCTCCGAGGCAGTGTCCGCCATCCTCGCCGTAAAGGACCCCGCGGAGCGCTTCCGGCAACTTCGTGACAGCGCCGACACCCATGCGCGGTTCCTCTGGGCCCTGTTCCGGGACCTGTTCCACTACGCGGCCTTCCACCTCGCCGACATCGCCAGCACCGCACGCGATGTCGACCTGGCGATCCGCTGGGGCTACGGCTGGAAGCTCGGCCCGTTCGAGACCTGGCAGGCCGCCGGCTGGCGCCAGATCGCAGGCTGGATCGCCGAGGATATCGCCGCCGGCAAGGCGATGTGCGACGCACCGCTGCCTGCCTGGGTCTCCGACGGCCGCGATGGCGTGCACGGCCCGGAGGGTTCCTTCGCGCCCGCCGCTGGCGCCGCCCTGCCCCGCTCTTCCCACCCGGTCTACCAACGGCAGATCTTCCCGGATCCGGTGCTGGGCGAGCGCTTCGACCGGGGCAGCACCGTGTGGGAGAACGACGGCATCCGGCTGTGGACGCTGGGCGACGACATCGGCATCGCCACGTTCAAGACCAAGATGAACACGGTGAACGACGCCGTGCTGGACGGGCTTCAGGAGGCGATCGGTCGGGCCGAGAACAGCCTGAAGGCGCTGGTGATCTGGCAGCAGGGCGAGCCGTTCTCGGCCGGTGCCGACCTCAAGGGTGCCGCCGGCCTGATCCAGGCCGGACGGATCACGGAGTTCGAGGCGATGGTCGCCAACTTCCAGGCCACCTCGATGCGCGTCAAGCATGCCCTGGTGCCGGTGGTTGCGGCCGTGCGCGGGATGGCCTTCGGCGGCGGCTGCGAGTTCCAGATGCACAGCGCCCGGACCGTGGCGGCGCTGGAAAGCTACATCGGCCTGGTCGAAGCGGGCGTCGGCCTCCTGCCCGCAGGCGGCGGCCTCAAGGAGATCGCGCTGCGCTGCAGCCGTGCCAACTCGGCCGATCCGTTCACCGTCCTCAAGGGCTGGTTCGAGACCGTGGCGATGGCCAAGGTCGCCGGCAGCGCGCTCGAAGCCAAGGCGATGGGTCTGCTGCGCGAGTCGGACGTGGTGGTCGGCCATGCCCACGAACTGCTGCACGTCGCCCGGACCGTCGCCGACGGCCTGGCCGAGTCCGCCTGGCGCCCACCCTTGCCGGACGCCGGCATCGTCGCCTGTGGCGACGTCGGCACTGCCAGCCTGAAGATGATGCTGGTCAACATGCTGGAGGGCCGCTTCATATCCGAGCACGACTACGAGATCGCCTCGCGGATCGCGGAGGTCCTGTGCGGCGGCAACATCGAGCGCGGCAGCCTGGTCGATGAGCGCTGGCTGCTCGACCTCGAGCGCCGCCACTTCGTCGAACTGGCGCAGATGCCCAAGACCCAGGCCCGCATCGCCCACACCCTGACCACCGGCAAGCCGCTGCGCAACTGAGCGACGAGGACGAAGACCATGAGCAAGCAGATCCAGGAAGCCTACATCGTCGCAGCCACCCGCACGCCGGTCGCCAAGGCGCCGCGCGGCGCGTTCCGCAACACCCGCCCGGACGACCTCCTGGCGCACGTCCTCAAGGCGGTCATCGCCCAGGCACCCGGCATCGACGTCAACCGCATCGACGACGCCGTGATCGGCTGCGCGATGCCGGAAGCCGAGCAGGGCATGAACGTGGCGCGCATCGGCGTGCTTCTCGCGGGTCTCCCCGACACCGTGGCGGCGGTCACCATCAACCGCTTCTGTTCGTCCGGCGTGCAGGCGATCGCGATGGCCGCCGACCGCATCCGCACCGGCGACGCCGACCTGATGCTGGCGGGCGGAACCGAAAGCATGTCGATGGTGCCGATGATGGGCCACAAGGTGGCCATGAATCCCGCGGTGTTCTCGGACGAGAACATCGGCATCGCCTATGGCATGGGCATCACCGCCGAGAAGGTCGCCGAGCGCTGGAAGGTCTCCCGCGAAGACCAGGACGCGTTCGCCGTAGAGAGCCACCGCCGGGCCCTCGCTGCGATCGCCGCCGGCGAGTTCCGCGACGAGATCGCGCCCTTCGCGCTCGACGACCGCTATCCGGACCTGCAGGCCAGGTCGGTGGTGCCGGATGGCCGCTTGATCGACACCGACGAGGGGCCGCGCAAGGACACCTCGATGGAGGGCCTGGCCCGGCTGCGTCCGGTATTCCGGGCCGGCGGCTCGGTGACCGCGGGCAACGCATCGCAGATGTCCGACGGTGCCGGCGCCGTGCTGCTGGCCAGCGAACAGGCAATCAAGGACCACGGCCTGACGCCCCTGGCCCGCTTCGTATCCTTCAGCGTCGCCGGCGTGCCCGCCGAGATCATGGGCATCGGGCCCAAGGAAGCGATCCCGAAGGCGCTGCGCCAGGCCGGCCTGCAGCGCGACCAGCTCGATTGGATCGAGCTCAACGAGGCCTTCGCCGCGCAGGCGCTTGCGGTAATGCGCGACCTCGGGCTGGATCCCGGCCGTGTGAACCCCCTGGGCGGGGCAATCGCCCTGGGCCACCCGCTGGGCGCGACCGGCGCGGTTCGCGCGGCTACCCTGGTCCATGGACTGCGCAGGCGACGGCAGAAGTACGGAATGGTCACCATGTGCATCGGCACGGGCATGGGCGCAGCGGGTATCTTCGAGGCGCTCTGAGGACGACAGTGCGGCGCGGGCACCGCGGTTGCACGCGGCGTCCGCGCCCGCTCGGAGCTGTTGCTCGCGACACCCAACGGGCGATCGCGGTCCAGGTCGGCCCGACCCTCGCCCGGCCTCGGGCGAAGTGCCTCGGGGCCGGCGGAAAGCAGGCCGGACAGGCCATATTCGAGCCCGGCCTCGCCGGCAAGGAGATCGCTCATGCGCACCGCCGTCGCCCTCGTCCTCGGCCTTGCCGTCGGCTTCGCGGTCGCCCTGATCGCGGCACGCGCGATGTCGGCATTCGGCGCGCATCCCAAGGCCACGATGGTGATCATGGCCAGGCACATGGACGCCCTGCGTGCCGCCAACGGCGCCGACGACTGCGACGACCAGGTCGTTGCTTCGCGCCTGGGCCAGTTGCAGGCCATGGCCCGGGAAATCGACTTTGCGTTCGCTTCAGCCGCCAGCCGTCAGGACGGGTTCGAGCGTCGCGCGCGCCGGTTCGCCTCCGTCTCGGCCGCCCAGGTGGATTCGAGCGTGGGCTGCCGGGATGTCGGCCCCGCTCTCGCGGCGCTTGGCAAGGCCTGCCAGGACTGCCATCGCGATTTCCGCTGAGCCGATCGCCCGCCGGGTCCTGGCGCCGGCATTTCTCACGCAGCCTTCACCCGTGCGAGGCCCTGTCCATCGACGGTTCAGTCTGGCGCCGCTGATTTCCTGTTGCGTTCATGTAGGCGGGGCAACCATCGGACTCGGAGGCAGGCGCCGCCTGCACCGTATTCGAAAGGAGGTTCGTCATGATCAATCGTGCCCTTGCAATCTCGGTTCTCGCACTTGGCCTGACTGCCTGTGCGTCCAGTCCCCAGTATGGACAGCGCGGCTATCACGGCGGTGGCGGCTACGCCTACTGCCAGTCGTGCGGCGTCGTCGAGCGGATCGAGCAGTACTACGGCGATCGCGAGGCGAGCGGCGGCGGCGCGGTTGCCGGCGCCATCATCGGTGGCGTACTGGGCAACCAGGTCGGAGGCGGCAGCGGCCGTCGCGCGGCCACCGCCGCCGGCGCCATTGCCGGTGGCGTCGCTGGCCACCAGATCGAGCGCGAGGTCAATTCCGGTGCCCGCTTCGACCTGTTCCTGCGCATGGACGACGGCCGCCGGATCGTCGTGAGCCAGCGGGATCTTGGCGGCATCCGCCAGGGCTCGCGCGTCGAGGTGCGCGGCAACAGCGCGCGTCTGCTGCGTTGAGCGGCCTCGTCCCGGACCGCATAGGAGATCCGCGATGAAGCCATCCATTCTCGGAATCGCCGGCAGCGTCGCGCTGGCCTGGGCGTCCGCCGCCCAGGCCGGCGACGACCCCCTGACCGACCTGCTTGGCTGCTCGGCCAGCGCCCAGGTCGGGACCTCCCAGGCCACCCGTTCGCTCGCCGAGGCAGCGGGCTGGCATTGCCGCGAGATGCAGTCGTTGGCGGGGAATACGCTGCAATGCAGCCCCGCGCGCGGCGGCCGCGCGCTGGGGCTGGAGATCAAGGAGTTCGAGCGGGTCGATCAGGCCGACGGTGGTGCGTGGCTGTCGGTCGCGTTCCGCAGCAATCCCGAGCGTGTACGGCAGGCGGTTGCAGGGGCTCCGGCGCAGCCCGGTCTGCTGCCGGGAACCGAGGTCGGTGACCGCGAAGACGGGGTCGGCGAGCTGCGCTGCTCCCTTCGGGGTGTCCCCGGCCAGGCCAGCGGCAGCATCAGCGGCTCCCTTTCGTTCCGCGGCGTCGAGCCGCTCCCGGCCATGCGCGTCTGCGCGGCACCCAGGCGGAACCCTGGCGAGCCCATCTGCATCGAGACGTTGACCGGGCAGTTCGACTACCGCATCGGGCCCTTGCCGGCCGGCGAGTACTACGTGACGGCCTTTCCTCTGGCCGACAACCCGAACCGCCTGATCGCCGCACACACGCGATCCATGGCCAGCTGCGCGTCGCCTCCCTCCGAATGTCCGCAACAGCAGCTCGCCGTGGTGGCGGTTGCCGCGGGAAGGCAGGTGGTGGGGATCGACCCGCAGAGTCTGCTGGAAGGACTGCCGCCACCGCTCAGCGGCTGGGAAGCCGCTCTCCACCGGCAACGCTGAGGCATCACTGCGCCGCACAAGCTGCCCGTTTCCATAGCCGCTCCGCACAATGGAAGCGCCCCGGGATCACCGGGGCCCTTCCTTGGCCAGTTGCACAGCCGCCACGCTCAGGCGGGCGCCACCTCGTCGGCCTGCAGGCCCTTCTGTCCCTGGACCAACTTGAAGCTGACCTTCTGTCCTTCCTGAAGGCTGCGGAATCCCGATCCCTGGATGGCACGAAAATGGACGAAAACGTCCGGGCCGTTGTCACGGCTGATGAAGCCGAATCCCTTGGCGTCATTGAACCACTTTACGGTTCCGATCTGACGATCCGACATGAAGCACACTCCGAAGCAGGTGAAAGGTACGCGGCCGTCGCCCGACGGCCAGCCAGCCGGAACGGCGGGTCGCCTGCGGAATGACGCGAACCTGGTGGACTGCCCCCCCGGTGTCGGACGCCCGCCCCTGGCGACCCTGCAGAACCAGCGGATCAACTATAACTGAACGGCGCCGGACGTCGACCGACACCCGGTGGCCGCGCCAGCCAGGCGGGCCGGTTGCCTGAATGCCGGTCAACGCCTGCCGGACCGCCGGCCGCCAGAAAGACGCGATTAAGCCCGGATGGGCTTAGATTGGCGCGCCGGGCCCGGCCCGGACCTGCCGGGGCGCAGTCATCGCCCCAGCCCTGGAGGAAAGCATGAGCCGATTCTTCGCAAGCCCGCGATCCCTGCTCTGGCTGCTCGCGGCCAGCCTGCTGGTCGCCGCCGGAACCGTCCTGGCCGATCCACCCGGGCGGGTAGCGCGCCTGGCATGGCTGTCCGGCGACGCCAGCTTCGCCCCCGCGGGCGAGTCGCAGTGGTACCGTGCCGGCGTCAATCGACCGCTGGTAGCCGGCGACCGCCTGTGGACCGGCCGCGACGGCCGCGCCGAGCTCCAGCTGGGCACCGGCCTGCTGCGCCTGGATGCCGATACCGGCATCGAGCTGCTCAATCTCGACGACTACCTGCTCCAGGTCGAGCTCGCCGAGGGCGTGGTCAATCTGCGCATCGACGAGTGGGGCGTGGACGAAAGCTACGAGATCAATACCCCCAACCTCGCCTTCGTGTCCGGCACCCCGGGAAGCTACCGGCTGGACATCGCGCCGGACGGCCGGTCCACCCAGGTCACCGTATTCGAGGGCAGTGCCGAGGTCTACGGCGCAGATGGCCGCAGCCTGCGCCTGCGGGCGGGCTCGAGCACCCGCTTCCACGACACGCGGCTGCGCGACGTCCAGCGGATGGCGATGCCGCGCCCGGACAGCTTCGACCGCTGGGTCCAGGTGCGCGACGACCGCTATCTGAGGTCGGCGTCCCGACAGTATGTCGCACCCGGCCTGATCGGCTACGCCGACCTCGACGAGTGGGGTACGTGGCGCAGCCATCGCGACTACGGGCACGTGTGGTTCCCCCGCAACGTCCGTGCCGGCTGGGCTCCCTACCGTTACGGACACTGGTCCTGGATCGAGCCCTGGGGCTGGACCTGGATCGACGACGCGCCCTGGGGCTTCGCGCCCTCCCACTACGGACGCTGGGTTTACGTCAGCAACGGCTGGGGCTGGGTCCCGGGTCCGCGCCACGTGCGTCCGGTCTGGGCGCCGGCCATGGTCGCCTTCGTCGGCGGCTCGAACTGGAGCCTGGCCGTAAGCACCGGTGGGCCGCCGATCGGCTGGTTCCCACTGGGCCCGCGCGACGTCTACGTGCCCTGGTACCGGGTCAGCCGGCCCTATTTCGGGCGAATCAACGTCCACAACACCGTGGTGATCAACAACACCTACGTCACCAACATCTACAACGACTACTACGTGCAGGGCCGGCCGGTCAGCCGCGACTACACCTTCCGCACCGCAGCCAACGCCGTCACCGTGGTTCCCCGGGACACTTTCGTGACTGCCCGCAACGCAGCCGAGTCGATGGCGAGACTCCGGCCGGGCGCGCTGGAGCAGGGCGAATTGCTTGGCCGCGCGCCGGCGGCGCCCACCCGCGCCAGCCTGAGTGGCGAGATGCCCAGCCGGCAGGCACCCAGCGCCCGGATCGGCGAACGCGAGGTGATCGCCCGGACCGAACCGGCCCGGCCGATGGTGCCGTTCGAGCAGCGGGAACGCGCCATCGCACGCAATGGTGGAGAGCCCCTGGCGCGCGAACAGGTCGACCGCCTTGGCCGCGGCGAGACCGTCGCCCGCGACCGCATCCGACTGGTCGAGGGCGCTCGCCAGTCACCGACCGGTGGCGAGCCCGGCGTTGCACCCGACCGCGGGCAGTCTGCACGGGGCGAGCTGAGCCGGCCAGCCGCGCCCTCCGTCGACGACAGGGGGCGTGACGGCCGCGACGCCAGGGGCGATTTGCCGACCAGTCGACCGCCGATCTCGGCGCCGGACCGCGACCGCGGTGGCGGGGCGCGCGAGGCAATCAGGGCGCCCAGGCAGGACGACGCCCGGCCCTCCGCCCCGGCGGTGCCTTCCGAGCGCGGGATCCCGCTGCCGCGCTCCGGCGCGCCTGCGGATCGCGACCGGTCTGCTGCGCCGGTCCGGCAGATGCCCCAGGAGCCGGTAGCCGCGCCGAGGATCAGGGAGCAACCGACGCCCCCTCAGGAGCGCCCGCAACAGCTGCGGGGGCGGGACAGCGGTGGACAACGCCCCCCTGTCGAACCTCCCGTCGTTCGCGGCATGGAAAGCGAGGCGCGCCCATCCGCGCCGAGCCGCGCCCCGGCGCGGGGAATGGACGCACCGCCAGCCTCGCGGGTTCCTGCCCCACCCCGGCAGGAGGCGCCCACGCCGTCCCGGCAGACCAGTCCCGAGTCGTCGCCGATCCGTCAGCAGACACCGGCCACGCCGACCAGGCAGCGCCAGGAGCAGGACGATGACGGCGGCAGGGAGGGCGCCCGGGCGGTCGGCCGGCGTGGCGAACGCGCCTTCTGACAGCAGCCTGTCCCGAACTGCCCGACGGCTGCGGGCCCAGCGGCCGCAGCGACCGCGCAGGCGGTCGATCTGCCGGTGGCTCGTCCCGACAGGCACCGAACGGGCCACCTGAGGGACGACCTGGACGGCCGTCCCTCGACGGTCGGCTGGCACCGCTTCTCCCGGGCTTCACGAGCACGGCGCTCAACTGCGTTCCCCAACGCCGTTGAGCGCCCTCTCCGTGATCCGAGCCCTTGTTCTCTGCGCAGTGCTGCCCGCCCTGTCCGCCTGCGGCAATCTGGGTGATCGCCGGCAACCGATTCCGACGCTCAGCAAGCCCGCCGTCGCGGCAAGCGCAAGAACGCCGCTCGTCATCGTGCTGCCGGGGCGCCGAGACAACGTCGCCGTGTTGTCCGGCCGCGGCGTGGCCGATGCCATCCAGGCAGCCTGGCCACAGGCAGAGGTCGTGCTGACCAGCGCCACGCTGGACTACTACCTGGATGGTGGTCTGGCGCGACGCATCCACGAGCAGGTGGTGCTGCCGGCATTGGCGGGCGGGGACCGCCCCTTCTATCTGGTCGGCGCCTCGATGGGGGGGCTGGGCGTACTTCTCTACGACCAGGCCTACCCCGGCGTCGCCGATGGCCTGGTCCTGCTCGCGCCGTTCCTCGGCAATGCGCGCCTGCTGCGCGAGATCGAGAGCGCGGGCGGCATCGCGGCCTGGCAGCCCGGTCCGTCGCCGCAGGCCGTCGATCGCGGCAACTTCCAGCGGGAGCTCTGGCGACACCTGCAGACCTGGCCGGTAAGCGGCCGCGGCGACAGCGTCTGGCTGGCCTGGGGCGACCGCGACCGCCTGCGCCGCGCCGTGCCTGTGATCGCACCCCTCCTGCCCCCGGAGCAGATGCTCGAACGCGCCGGCGGTCATGCCTGGACGGTGTGGACGCCAGCGGCGGCCGAGATCTTCACCCGCATCGCCGCGCATACCGGCGCGGACGCGAAACGCCCGGACTGACCGGCAGTCGATGGGCCACCCGGTCAGGTCGGGGCGGCGCCCAGCAGCGCCCTTAGCCGAGCCAGCTCGCGGTGGATCGGTGCCTCCGGCACGAACACCCCCGTGGCGAGCCTGTCCGCGGCAGCCCTGGCACGACGCGCCTCCTCCATGCGTCCGGCCGCGAACAGGGCGCGGCTCAACTGGACCCTGGTCTCGATGACCACCGGCGCCTGTTCCCCCAGCGCTGCGCGCAGGTCCCCCAGGGCGCGCTCGAAGTGGACGATGGCGGCGGCCGGGTCTCCGGAGTCCAGGGCCAGTTCGCCGCGTACGCGTGCGACCGCGGCCAGACGCGGGTGACCGGCCTGGAATTGCCCGGAGAATACGGCTTCCGCCTGTCCGAGCTCCGCTTCGACCTCCGACAACCTGCCCCGCCGACGCAGCCACTCGGCACGATGCAGGTGCCTGCGCCCCCGCTCGGTCACGGTGGCCACGGGCTCCGCTCCGCTCTCGATGGGCAGATCGAGCCAGGTCCAGGCCTCGTCGAGCAGTCCGGCCAACAGCAGGCTGCGCCCGAGGTTCTGACGGTATTGGGACAGGCGCGGATCGCCCTGCGACTTCGCCGCTTCGGCCTTGCCGACCAGCTCCCGGAAAAGCGCCACGGAGGCCCGGAAATTTCCCGTCGCTTCGTGCAGGGAGGCAACGTTGTTCAGGGCCACCAGGTACGAGGGCGTGTCGTCCTGGCCCTGCTCCCGGAGCAGGGCCAGGTTCTCCTCCATCAGCGGCAATGCCTCCAGTGGCCGGCCCTGGACATAGATCGCGTGCGCCAGGTTGTGCCGTGCCGTGATCACCCATGCGCTGCCGCGATCCAGAGTACGCAGACGGAGCTCCAGCATCTCCGCAAACAGCCGCTCGGCCTGCGCGTAGTCGTCCGCCTGGACGTAGGTGTTGGCCAGGTAGCCGATCGCCGTGGCCAAGTCCGGGTGGTCGGCGGGCAATGCCTCCCGAAGCAGTTCCAGGGCTCGGCTGGCGGCAACGATCGCCTCCTCGTAGCGTCCGCTGCGACTGTCCACCTCGGCCAACGCCTGCAGGGCCATGGCCTCCAGGTCCGCACGCCGCACCCCTGTGCCCCCGGCCAGCGCTACCGCGTGCACCGCCGAATCGCGCGCCGCCGTGGCGTAGCCGAGGCGGAGCTGCGCCTGGGCCAGACCGCTGAGGGCGTCGACCTGCTCCGGCTTGCTGCCTGGACGCTCGGCAAGCAGCCCAAGTGCCTCCTCGAACGCCTCCTTCGCGGGCAGCGCGCGTTCCGCCTGGTTTTCCAGGGACCCTATGGCCAGCAGGAGTGCGACTTCCCGGTCGGCCTGGCCGAGTTCCCGATGCAGCGCCAGGGCCTGCCTCAGGGTCGCGAGCGCCTGCTCCGTGCGACCCAGTTCCAGGTCGATTCCGCCAAGCGCAGCCAGAAGCCGGGCCTGCTGGACCGGGCGTTCGGCCAGGCGCGCTTGGATCTGCGCAAGGCCACGGTCGACCAGTTCGCCCGGCTGGATCGGGCGATTGCCTGCCTGGTCCGGTGCGGCCGCACGGAACAGCGACACCAGGAATTGCACGACCTCCTCGGCGGTCGCCGATTCCTCCCGGGCCAGGGCCTCGGCGGCCAACGCGCGGTCGCGTTCCCGGGACAACCAATAGGTGAAAGCGAGCAGCGCCAGCAGCGCCAGCGCCGACGCCGCGACCGCCAGGCGACGACGCCGCAGCAGGGTGCTGATCCGGTACCAGGGCCGCGCAGGCGCGGCACGCAGCGGTTTGTGCTGGAACCAGCGGTCGATGTCGTCCGCAAGGGCCGCCGCCGACGGGTAGCGCTGGTCGGCAACGGGCGCGCAGGCCTGCTCGACCAGGGCATCGAGTTCGCGAAGGCGCCTGCGCGCCAGCCCCCGCAGGCCGCGCGCGGTAGGTGTCGCCACGCTGCCGTCGGGCGCCGGCGGGACGAAACGTCCGGACAGCAGTTCGGCCAGGATCTGTCCCAACGCATAGACATCGCTCGCGGTACCCACGGTGCCGCCCAGGCGCTGTTCGGGGCTCGCATAGCCGGGCGTGTACCAGGCCCGGGTCTGGGCCTGCCCGGCGTCCTCCCCGGCATCGGCGAGCCTGGCGATTCCAAAGTCCAGCAGGACCGGGCGGCCGTCGTCACGGACCAGGATGTTGGCCGGCTTCAGGTCGCGATGGACGACCAGACGCTGGTGCGCGTAGTGCACCGCGTGCGCCACGCTCTGCAGCAGACGCAGCCTCGCCTCCAGCCCGAGTTCGCGGCCCGCCGCGACCAGGTCGATGCCATCCACGTACTCCATCACGAGATAAGGCTGGCCTTCGGGCGTGCTGCCGCCGTCCAACAGCCGGGCGATTCCCGGGTGGTCGAGGTCGGCGAGGATCTGGCGTTCACGGCGCATCCGCTCCGCCGCATCACGCGTGGCGATCCCCCGCAGGAACTTGATGGCCACGGTGCGCTGGTAGGCGCCATCGGCGCGCTCGGCCATGAACACCGTACCCATGCCGCCGGCGCCGAGCTCCCGCAGGAGACGCCACGGCCCCACCAGGCTGCCGGCCCTGGGCGAGTCCGTGGTGTCCGCAGCCGCACGTTGGAGAACACGCGGCACATGGTCCGCATCGGCATCGGCTGCGATCAGCGAGAGCACCTGTTCGCGCAGCTCGGGGTCCCCTTCCTGCGCCGCCAGCCAGGCGTCGCGCGCGCTGGCATCGACAGCCAGCGCGCCCTCGAACAGGTCCTGCAGGCGCCGCCAACGCTCAGCATCCATGGTCGCCACCAGGGGTGCCGGCATCGGGCGCCTCAGCCGGACGGCGGCGGGCAGGCGGAAGCCGCAGCTCAGGATCGGAATGAGCCAAGCAAGCGTCGGCAACGCCAACGTGTCCGGGGACCGGACCCATGCGCGGCCCTCACTTCCCCAGGCGCTGCTGCAGCCAGGCACGGGCGAAACGCAGGTCGCGATCCACCGTTGCCACCGAGACGGCGAGCGCCGAAGCGATCGCCTCCCTTTCCAGGCCAAGCAGGTAGCACATTTCCACCACGTCGGCCTTGCGCGGATCGAGCTGGCGGAGCGCTTCAAGGGCGCCATCGAGCTGGTCGATCTCCGTCGCGGGCAGGGGCTGCTGTTCCGCTGCCGACAGGGTGAGGTGCACTCGCCCGCTACCGCGCTTTGCGCTGTTCCGGGCCCGTGCGGCGTCGACAAGGATCCGGCGCATCGCCAGTGCCGCGGCATTGTAGAAGTGCCGCCGGTCGGTCCAGGTGCAGTCGCTTCCGAGCAGGCGGATGAACAGCTCGTTGGCCAGCTCGGTCGGTTGCAGGCTGACCGCACCGGCTCCCACCTGCCCCCGCAGGTGGCGGGCGGCGAGGAGGCGAACCTGCGCGTAGACCGCCTCGATCACCTGGTCGCGCGCGACCTCGTCGCCCGCACGCCAGGCCGACAGCAGACGGGTCACCTCGGCACGCTCGTCTGGAACATCGCCAGCAGCCATGTCGGGGCTCTCCTGCGCCGATACGCTCGGTAGGGCGGAACGATAGCAGGGAAGGCGTGGCCAACCGCCCCTCAGCTCGCCTGGCCCGCCTTGAGTTCCTCGACCTCGGCGGCCCGCACCGAAACCACTTCGACATCGAAATGCAGCGTGCGGTCGGCCAGCGGGTGGTTGCCGTCGACCGTCACCCGGTCGCCTTCGACCGCGGTGACGACCACGTCCATCCGACCCTGCGGACCGTGCGCCTGAAACCGCATCCCGCGTTCGATCCGATCGACGCCCTGGAAGACCGCACGCGGCACCGTCTGCACCAGCGCCAGATCGTGGCGCCCGTAGCCCTGTTCAGGCGCGACGGTCACCGCGAAGCGGTCGCCTTCGCGCTTGCCGGCGAGCGCCTGCTCGAGCCCGGGAATGATGTTGCCGGCGCCGTGCAGATAGGCCAGCGGCTCGGTTTCCCGGGAGCTGTCCAGCACGGCCCCGTTCTCGTCGGAGAGGATGTAGTGGAAGTTCACGACGCAGCGGTCGGCGATCTGCATGGGGGAACCTCGAGGTCGCGGAGAGCACCACGCTCCGCCATCAGGGGTGGCGGGCGGACGGGCGGGTGGCCACACTAGGCGAGGCGCACGTACACTGCAAGCATCTGCAGCGCGACCAGCACGGCGACCGGAATCATCAATGAGTACACCCACTTTTCCAGAGCTCGATCCGATCGAGGCGCGCGTCCTGGCCTGCCTGGTCGAGAAGGAGGCGACGACGCCTGACCAGTATCCGCTGACCGCCAATGCGGTTCAGGCTGCCTGCAACCAGAAGACGGCCAGGGAGCCGCTGATGGCGCTCGACACCGACACGGTAGCGCGGGCCCTGCGCGGCCTAGAGCAGCGCTGGCTGGTCCGATCGATCCATGGCGCACGCAGCCAGCGCTACGACCATCGCATGGACGAGGTCTACTCGATCAGCCCCGAACAGCGCTGCCTGCTCGCCCTGCTGGTACTGCGCGGCCCCCAGACCGCCGGCGAACTGGCCACCCGGGCGGGTCGCATGCTCCCTGGTGCCAGTCTGGAGAGCGTGCGGGCCCTGCTCGACCGGCTGGCCGGCCGCCCGGAGCCGCTGACCCTGCGGCTGCCCCGCCAGCCCGGCCAGCGCGAGGAACGCCACGTGCACCTTCTGTGCGGCGCGGCCGCCGCCCAGGATGCCGCCGAGGCGCAGCCGGTGAGGCAGGCTCCTGCCGCGGAGGAGGATCTCGCCGAGCGGGTGGCGATGCTGGAAGCCGAACTGGCCGAGTTGAACCGGCGGATCGACGGCCTCGCTGCGAGGCTGTCCGGGGACTGATCGGCCAGAGCGCGACCCGCCAGCGGCCGCCGCACCGGACCCGCGCGCACACCCCGTGCGTTCAGCGGGTGATGCCCCGTCCGGAGTCCACCAGGGAAGCGATCAGTATGTCCAGCTCCGGGCCCGCCTCGCCCACCTCGCCCGCCTGCAGCCGCGCGATCGACTCCTGGAGCGTCAACCCCTCCCGGAACACCAGGCGGTAGGCCCGTCGCATCGTCGCCAGCCGCTCAGCGCTCCAGCCTCGCCGGCGCATGCCCTCGATGTTGAGGCCCCGGGCGCGGGCCGGGTTGCCGGCCACCATCGTGTAGGCGGCGACGTCCTTCAGCACCAGGGTCATCCCTGCGGTCATGGCCTGGGAGCCGATCCTGCAGAACTGGTGGACACCGGTCATGCCGCCCAGGACCACGCCATCGCCCAGGCGCACATGTCCGGCCAGTCCGACGCCATTGGCCAGCACATTGTCGTTGCCGATCACGCAGTCGTGCGCGACATGGACCCCGACCATCAGCAGATTGCGGTTGCCGATGCGGGTCACGCCTTCGTCCTGCACGGTGCCGCGATGGAGGGTGACGTGCTCGCGAATGACGTTTCCGTCCCCGATCTCCAGTCGGGTCGGCTCGCCGCGGTACTTTCGATCCTGGCAGTCGGCGCCGATCGAGGCGAACTGGAAAATCGCGTTGCCTGCGCCGATCCGGCACGGACCCTGGATGACGACGTGGGGGCCGACCACGGTCCCGGCGCCGATCTCGACGTCAGGACCGATCACAGACCAGGGTCCGACCCGGACGTCGTCGGCGATCCGGGCGTCCGGATCCACCAGGGCAAGAGGATGCAGGTCGGGACCGCGAGTGTCGTTCATGCCGGGATGTTGCAGGCGTCGGGATGCCGGAGCAAGCGTTTCGGTGACGCCGGAACCCGGGTGGCTCACAGCGTGACCGGCGTCTGCGGCAGGGGCTCCGCCGCGGGTTCGATGTCATCCCAGTCCGGTGCCGAGGCCAGCACCGAGGGACCCAGCTGGATCGCCAGTCCAAGCCGCAGCGCGAGCACCAGCCCATCGCTGGGACGCGCATCGACCCACAGCACCTCGCCCTCCGCGGTCTGGAACTCCACCGTGGCCAGATAGACGCTGCCGCGCAGCTCATCGATGACCAGTCGCCGGGCCTGCAGGCCCGCCGCCACGACCAGGTCGACCAAGAGCTCATGGGTCTGCGGCCGCACGGGTCTGTTGCCGTCGCGTGCGCGGCCTATCGCCGCCGCCTCGACCGGCCCGATGAAGATGGCGACCAGTCGCTCCGGCGTCCTGCCGCCGGCCGCACCGACCGCAAGCGCCACCGCCGCGCCCTCCCCGCCCGGCAACAGCGCCAGTGCCTCGAAGCGGGCCGGTACCAAGTCGCCCGTGGCCACCGAGGGCTCGCGCGCCATGATCGGCGCTCCGGCACCGAGGAGGGCGATCGCCAGACCGGCGACCAGGCGACGGTTCCGCTTGCGGGTCCTGTGCATGGCGGCCTCCTGGTGGCTTGGGATGGTCATGGTATCAGCCGTCGCCAGTCTGCCAGAGCCGCCGGAACGACGCGTCGCGCTGACGCTCACGCTGCGGCAAGCTATCCTGCGCCCTCGTCCACCCCGAGGCGACCTGCGACCATGTGCCCGGCACGCCTGCCACCCAATGGAGCCCATCTGCGGCGCGGGCGCTGGGGACGGGGTCTGCGCGTGGTTTTCACCGGGCTAACATCCGACCCGTCCAAGGAAGAGGCAAAGCATGCTGACCGAGCGTCCGACACCGCCAGCGGCGACCCCGACCAGCCTGGCCATGTGCCATCGCGCCCGGGCCGTCGCCGCCAAAGGAGTTCACGGATGCGCTCGGTGATCTTGACCCTGGCCGGCGCGAAGGGCGAACCCACGACCATCCGCAGCGCCGGCGAAGTGCGGATCGGCAGCGCCGAGGACTGCGACCTTCGCCTCACAGGCACCGGCATCGCTCCCGTCCATGCCCGGGTCACCCTGGACGACGACGGCGCCATGCTCCGCCTGCAGGGCGACAGCACGGCCGTCGAGCTCAACGGCCGGTCGGTCGAGTCGCTTGC
Source organism: Lysobacterales bacterium (assembly GCA_019634735.1). Taxonomy (NCBI): domain Bacteria; kingdom Pseudomonadati; phylum Pseudomonadota; class Gammaproteobacteria; order Lysobacterales; species Lysobacterales bacterium. The sequence continues at coordinate 498,798 of JAHCAT010000001.1, forward strand.
ATTCCTGCACGACGGCGACCTCATCTCGATCGCCGAGCACCGGCTGGAGGTGGGCGTGCAGGGAGACCGACAGCCGCCGCGGGGCGCCGACGAGCCCGACGAGCGTGCCACCCGGGTGCGTCGGGTGGCCCCGCGCTATGTGCTTCGTGGCGTCACCGGCTCGCAATTCGGACGCCTGATCCCGATCTACGGCCGGCTGGTCATCGGACGCGGCGGTGACTGCGACCTGGTGCTCGACGAACCGGGACTGTCGCGTCGTCATGCCGTGCTCGAGACCATGCCCGATGGCCTGTTCCTGCGCGACATGGGGTCGGCGAACGGCAGCTTCGTCAACGGTGCACGGGTTCGCGACGTCGCCTTGCGGCATGGCGACCAGATCGTGCTGGACAGCATCCGCTTCCTGGTGCAGGCCATCGACCAGATGGACCAGCCCACGCCGCCGCCTGGCAAGGGCGAAGCAACACGAGGCTGGGGACTGCTGCCCTGGTTGCTGGCCGGCACCGCGCTGTTCGCGGCCGGTGTGCTGACCGCGCTGCTGTTGCTGCGCTGATTCAGTCCCGGCCCGGATCCGCGGCAGGCGAATCTCTCCCGCGCGCGTACGCGGCGAGGGCTGGCAGGCGCAAGGACCGCGAGCGGACGGCAGGGGGGGATCCTGCGCCGCCCAGGCGACTCAGCCGCGCCGCTCCACCTGTCGCCGCAACGCCAGCACCTGGCGCCGCCAGTCCTCGTAGTTGGCGCGCCGATGGTCAAGGCCGGCCTGCAGGCGGGCGCGTTCCTGGCGGTCGCCGCTTGCCCGACGGGCGAGCGCGACGGCGCTGCGATCGGCGTCCATGACCTGGCGTCCATGGTCGAGCCAGGCCTCCAGTCGGCTGATCTGCTGTTCCCGGGTGCCGCTCAGCAGGAGCAGGGGTATCGGGGGAACCTGATCGAAACCGCCGATCTGCGGCAACGCAGGAGGCGGTGCGGCCACCCTGCCCCCGGGCGCTCCTGATCCGTCCGCATCGACACGACGCGCGCTGCCGGTGTCCGCTCCCGGCATCCGGGACGGCCCGGTCTGAACCTGGGACCGCGGACGTGCCGACGGGCCCTGCGGGTCGTGCATCGGTGCGTCGAGGACGGCCCGTTCCGGAGTTGGCACCGGTCCAGGTGCATCGCTCCCCGGTTCTGACCCCTGTCCAGGCGCCACATCGGCAACCGGCTCCCCGTCCGGGCCCGACCGCTCGCCCCCGCGCCTCCCGTCACCGCCGGCACCCGGATCGCCCGCCAACCCGCCGGGCGTGGCCGCATCCGCCTGCGCCGGCCCAGGCGCCGCGACCGAAGACGCCGCCTGCACCAGGGCGGCCTCTGGACTCGCGGCCTGCCCCTCTGCGGCGCCCTCCTCGCCGCGGCCGAGCCAGAGCCAACCCGAGGCCACGCCAAGTACGAGCACCGCCAGTGCCGGGAGACCGGCGCGCAGGACCGCTTCGCGCGCCCTGGGCGACAGCAAGGGCGGACGGGGTGTACCGGGAACCCGGTTGAGGGCATCGCGCATCGCTGCGGCATCGGGGAATCGGTCGGCGGGCCGCTTTGCCAGCGCCCGCGCCAGCCAGCGCTGCCACTGCCCGAGCTGCTCCGGCAACTCCGGCAAGGGCGACTGCAGGTGGCCAACCACCACGCTGATGTCGTCCGGTCCCTGGAACGGCGGCGCGCCGGTCAGCAGTTCGAATGCGATCGCGCCCAGGCTGTAGAGGTCGCTGCGGCCGTCGGGCAGTTCCCCCCGTGCCTGCTCCGGGCTCATGTAGTGGATCGATCCGAGCGTCTCGCCCGCGCGCGTGTGTCGACTGGCCGCCGAGACGCTGCGCGACACGCCGAAATCGGCCAGACGCGCCCGCCCGACGCTGTCGAAGAGCACGTTCTCCGGCTTGACGTCGCGGTGCACCACGCCGTGAGCGTGGATGTACTCCAGTGCGTCGAGAAGCTGCACCAGCACCTGCCGCGTGCGCGGCCCGTCGCCGCACAGGGCAGCCTGCGCCAGGGTGCCGCCCGGCACATAGGGCATCGAGAAGAACAGCCGGCCATCGGCCGTCTGGCCGAATTCGAGGATGCCGACGACGTTGGGGTGATCGAAGCGCGCCACGATGGCCGCCTCCTGGCGGAACCTCGCCAGGCGCTCTTCGCCCTCGTCGCCCGGATTGACGACTTTTACCGCGACAGGGCGGGCCAGGGCCACCTGTTCGGCCAGCCAGATCTCCGACATGCCGCCGTGGCCCAGACGGCGCAGGATCCGGTAGCCGGCAATGTCGGGACGATCCGGGCGCACTGAGGCCCCTCTGGCTGCTGGACGGAACGGGCGTCCATGCTAGCCCGGATCGGCCAGGGTCGGGGCCAGGCGGGGGCCGGCTGGCGCCCGTTCCTGACGCTGCGTGCGGCGCTGGCTGAACGGCGCACCGGGCCAGGCGCGTGCGCTTCCGGGAACCCGGCGGACCGGCGCGACGCCTGCGAAACGACGATCCCGGCGCGGGGCCGGGATCGTCTGGAACAACGCAAACTGGCGGAGAGGGTGGGATTCGAACCCACGGTACGCTTACACGTACGCCTGATTTCGAGTCAGGTACATTCGACCACTCTGCCACCTCTCCGGTGGGACCCTTCGCCGGACCCTGGGACCGGCGTGCGACGGCATGGGCGACAGCCGTTGCACGGGTGGCGCATTCTATCGACACGAGGCGCTGCGGACAAGCGCGGCCGCTTGCGTGCCGGGCCCGGCGCGGGCATCCTGCGCTGCACGCGGAGGGCCACGATGATCCAGTTCGGCCACGGCAGCCATGTCGGGCGCAGACGCCAGCACAATGAAGACACCTACCTGGCCGACGCCGGGCTGGGCCTGTGGCTGGTGGCGGACGGCATGGGCGGCCACGCGAACGGGGAGGTCGCCAGCGCCCTGGCCCGCGATGCGATCCGGGCAAGGATCGGCTCGGGCGAGGGCCTGGTCGACGCGATCCGCATCGCCGCGGCCCGGATCGCCGACCAGCGCATGCAGGGCGTCGGCCAGGAGTTGCCCATGGGCACGACGATCGCCGCCATCCGGGCCGACGACAGGCATTTCGAGGCGGCCTGGGTCGGTGACAGCCGCATCTACCTTTGGGATGGCGGAAACCTCAGGCAGATTTCCAGTGACCACTCCTACGTCCAGGACCTCGTCCGGCAGGGCAGCCTGACGCCCGGCGAGGCCCGGCGACATCCGCAGCGCAACGTCGTCACCCAGGCGCTGGGCGTCACGGAGTCCGACGCCCTCGAGATCGCCACGGTCGAGCAGTCCTGGAGTCCCGACGAACAGCTGTTGCTGTGCAGCGACGGCCTGACGGAAGAGGTGGACGACAGCGCCATCGCACGGATCTTCGCGAGGGGCTACGGGCCCCAGGAGACCGCCGACCATCTCATCCACGCCGCACTGCATGCGGGCGGCTCCGACAACATCACGGTGGTGGTGCTCAAGCGCTGTTGAGACCGGATCGCACCGCGCCAGGTCGCGCGGACCGAAGAGTTGGTCGTGTCGATCGCCCCTGCTCCGGCCGCTTTCAATCGGACGGTGCGACCGCGGTCGCGGTCCAGAGCACGCCGCCGCTGATCCGGGCCTGGCGCGCCAGCATCGCCTCATGTGCCGCGCGCTCCTCGGCGCTGGCGAGCAGGACGAGCGGCCTGCGACGACCAGCCGCCTGCGGCAACGACGGCGACCGTTGCTGCAGGGTCCGTTCGGGCGGCTCCGTCGCCAGGCCGAGGTCGGCCTGGCCGCTGGTCATCGCCAGCCAGACCTCGGCCAGCAACTCGGCATCGAGCAAGGCGCCGTGCAAGGTCCGATGTCGATTGTCGATGTCCAGGCGACTGCACAGTGCATCGAGGGAGTTTCGCTTGCCGGGAAAGCGCTCACGCGCCATGGCCAGCGTATCGGTGATCGTCGCGCAGTCGGCGAGCCGCCGGACCGGCGCGCCGCAAAGCGCCAGCTCCTGATCGAGGAAGCCGACGTCGAAGGCCGCATTGTGGATGATCAGCTCCGCGCCGCTGACGAAGGCAAGGAACTCCTCCGCAACCGCGGCGAACGGCGGTTTGTCGGCAAGAAACTCGGCGGTCAGTCCGGTCACCTCGATGGCACCGGCATCGAGTTCGCGACCGGGATTGACGTAACGGTGGAACCGGCGTCCTGTCACCCTGCGGTCGCATAGCTCAATGCAGCCGATCTCGGTGATCCGGTGTCCTTTTGCGACCTCAAGGCCGGTCGTTTCAGTGTCCAGCACCACTTGGCGGCTGCTCACGCCCTGCCCCCCGGAACCGGCGAGCCGGCGAAGCGCATCGCGGCCTGCCGGGCAAGCTGGTCGACGCGCTCGTTCTCGACGTGACCGGCATGGCCGCGCACCCATACCCAGTCCACCTTGTGGGGCGCCGCTGCCGCGTGCAGCCGCTGCCAGAGGTCCTGGTTCTTGACCGGCTTGCGGTCCGCTGTGCGCCAGCCGTTCGCCTGCCAGCGCGGCAGCCACTCCCGGATGCCCTGCTCGACGTAGCGGGAGTCCGTGCACAGGCGGACGCTGGACGGTCGCTGCAGGGCCTCCAGCGCACTGATCGCGGCAAGCAGCTCCATGCGGTTGTTGGTGGTGTCCGGTTCGCCTCCCGCAATCTCACGTTCGCGTCCGTTCCAGCGCAGAAGCGCTCCCCAGCCTCCGGGTCCCGGGTTGCCCAGGCAGGCGCCGTCGGTGAAGGCCTCGACGATCGCGTTCATGCCCGACCTGCGCCGCTGCCCAGACGCCGGGCCACCGCCAGCCGATAGCCCGGGCGATGGGCTGGTGCGGTTCGCAGGGGTCGCAGCGACGCCGTGCCGCTCCGGCGCTTGCGCAGCACCCAGATTCGCGCAGCGCGGAAGACACCCGCGAACGGCCAGCGCTCTTCGGCGCGTGCCGGTCGCGGCGGTCGGCCGGCCGCGACGCCAACCCCCCGGGCACCCAGATGGTGCCGGAATTCGAGCGCCAGCCCGCGCGCCCTGGCTGGCCGCAGATCGATGGGCAGTCCGAGCGCCGGCGCCCCGGCACGCTTGCCCACATGCCGTCCGTAGCGCCAGTACCAGGGGCTGAAATGGTCGAACCGCAGTACGTATAGCCGACCTTCGGGAGCGAGCACGCGCGCCGCCTCGGCCAGCAGGGCGGCGCCGTGGCCACCGCCCTCGTTCACGTGCTGGAGGACGATCGCGGGGACCGTTCCGTCCGCCCACGGCCAGGCGCCCGCCTGGCTGCGCAGCGCGCCACGCAGCATGCCGTCCTGGCCGACCTTGAGGGCAAGGATTCCCTGCCGCGCCGCAGGCCCCAGGGCATGCGGCCTCAGCCACAGGACCGGCCTGAGTCCGGCGATCTGGCGCAGCAGCCAGGCATCCTCCTCGCGTAGCTGGCGTCGCCAGGCGCGGTGGATGTCACGGGGGATCGGCGCGTGGTCGAGGGCCATCAGGCGGTCATTCTCCCGCAAGCCCGGCTATCCTTGCCAGCCCGATCCGAGACGCCCACGGAAACGATGCCATCGATCGCCGGCTCGTCCATGCAGTTGCACGCGGTGCCGATCCTGGACGACAACTACGTCTGGCTCCTGGTGGCCGGTGGTAATGCGGTGGCGATCGACCCGGGCGAGGCAGACCCCGTCATCGCCCGGCTCCGGGAACTCGATGCGAACCTGTCGCATATCCTGGTCACCCACCACCATGGCGACCATATCGGCGGCATCGAAGCCCTGCGTCGCGCATTTCCCGAGGTCCGCGTGCTTGGCCCTGTCGACGCACGGATCCCCGGCATCGACCTGGCCGTCGCCGATGGCGATGTCGTTGAGCTGCCCCTGATCGGCGCCAGGTTCCGCGTCGTGCACGTTCCAGGCCATACCCTGAGTCACGTCGCCTATGCGGGCCAGGGCATGCTGTTCTGCGGCGATACCCTGTTCAGCGCCGGCTGCGGTCGCCTGTTCGAAGGCACGCCGGCGCAGATGCTGGCGTCACTCGACCGTCTGTCTTCCTTGCCGGACGACACGCGGGTCTGCTGCGCCCACGAGTACACGCTCGCCAATCTGGCATTCGCCCAGGCTGTCGAGCCGGACAACGCCGATATCCGGCAGCGTATCGCACGGGTTGCGGCGCTCAGGTCGCGCGGGCACCCTTCCCTGCCCAGTGCCCTTGGCGACGAACGGCGGGTGAACCCTTTTCTTCGCGTCGACCAGCCCGCCGCGAGGAGGACCCTGGAAGCCGTGCGCGGTGTACCGCCCGACGCCGACCGAACCCGGGCGTTCGCCGCCTTGCGGCAGTGGAAGGACGTCTTCCGTGGCTGAGCGCGGCGCGCAGGCTGCAAAGGCCCGGCGCGCCGGCCGACTGGCGCTGGCACTGCTCGCGGGATTGGCGGTGTCGGCCTGCCAGTCCCCGGGTCCGACCCGGCCTGCCCCGATCGCCGACGAGGCGCCTGCGCACGTCGAGCCGGCCTTGTCCCGGCCCGGGCCGGCACCGATGGCGGACGCCGTCGAGGCGCCCGTCCCTGCTGCGGCCGAGGCTCGGAGCAGACCGCGCCCCTCCCGACCGGCCAACCCTCCGCCAGCGCCGTCGACCTGGGAGGTCCTGCGTGCGGGCTTCGTCCTGCCCGGATGCGACTACGCACCCGCAACGGCGACCTGGACCCGTCGCTACGCAGGACATCCGCGACGGTTCGCGCAGACCCTCGACCAGATGCTGCCGGCCCTGGACTGGACCGCCCGCCGGTTCGCCGATTCCGGGCTGCCCACCGAACTGGCCCTGCTGCCCATCGTCGAGAGCCACTTCCGGCCGCACCCTGCGCCCCAGGCGCGGCCGGCGGGAATCTGGCAGATGATCGCCGACACGGCCAGGAGCGCCGGCGTGCGGATCGATCCATGGTTCGATGGACGCCTCAACCTGGCCGCAAGCACGGCTGGCGCCATCGTGCTCTTCGACCGGTACCTGGAGCGCTTCGAGGGCGATTGGCGGTTGGCGCTGATCGCCTACAACGCCGGGGAGTACAGGGTGCGCAGGGCGCTGACCGGGCGCCCGCCTCCCGGACCGGCGTTCTCGGATCTGGCCCCGCTGGAGCTGCCTTCGGCCTCCATGGACTATATCGCCCGATTGCTGGCGCTGGCATGCCTGGTCCGGGATCCGGAACGCTTCGATCTTGACCTGCCCAGCCTCGAACCTGAGCGCCGGCTTGTCGGCGTCGAGCTGGATGGCGTCGCTGGCAGCGGACTTGCACGCGCGCTTTCCGGCCTGCCGCGGGAACGCTTCGAGCAGGTCAATGCAGGGATGTTGCGCGGCCGGACGCCGCCGGCGGAGCCGTTCACCCTGCTGGTCAGGCAGGACCGCGCCGAATCCGTCCCGGACCTGCTGGCACGCATTCCGGCCCGCGCGCGCATGCAATGGCATCGGCGCCGGCTTGCCGATGGCGAACGGCTGGAGTCGCTCGGCGCGCCGGCCGGCGTCCCGTGGGAGGTCCTCACCCGGCTGAACGACATGGCCGACGGGAAGTCGCAGGCGTCGGGCCGCTCCCTGTGGCTGCCCGGTCCGGAACGGCTGGCGACCGCCGCGGCAGATCGCGACGGCGGCGTCGCCGTGGCGGACGACCCGGTACATGTCGTGCGCGCCGGCGACAGCCTCTGGTCGATCGCGCGCCGGCACGGACTCACCGTCGCCGACCTGCTTCGATACAATCGCCTCGAGCATTCACGCATCCGGCCGGGGCAGCGGCTGCTGCTGCAACCGCCCTGAGGTCTGCCGACCCCGCACGTCGCGGAACCGACATCGCCACCCTCCAGGAGTCCTGACACCATGGGTTTTCTCTCCGGCAAGCGCGCCCTCGTCGTGGGTATCGCCAGCCAGCGTTCGATCGCCTGGGGCATCGCCGAGGCCATGCACCGCGAGGGTGCCGAGCTGGCCTTCACCTACCAGAACGAGCGCCTGCGCGATCGCGTCGAAGACGCCGCGCGGGAGTTCGGCTCGAGCCTGGTGCTGCCCTGCGATGTCGCCGAGGACGCCCAGATCGACAGTCTCATGGCCGAACTCGGCGCCCGCTGGGATGGCCTGGACTGCCTGGTCCACTCGGTCGGCTTCGCACCGCGCGAGGCGCTCCAGGGCGGTTTCCTCGACGGGTTGACGCGCGAGAACTTCGCAATCGCCCACGACATCTCCAGCTACAGCCTGGCAGCGCTCGCGAAGGCCGCCCGACCGCTCATGGCCGGGCGCAACGGCTCGATCCTCACGCTGACCTACCTGGGCGCAGTCCGGGCAATGGCCAGCTACAACGTGATGGGCCTGGCAAAGGCCAGCCTGGAAGCCTGCGTACGCTTCCTGGCATACAACCTCGGCCCCGAGGGCACGCGCGTCAACGCGATTTCGGCAGGCCCGATCAAGACCCTGGCCGCGTCCGGCGTCGGCAATTTCCGGAAAATGCTCGACCACGTCCAGCAGGTGACGCCGCTGCGCCGCAACGTCACCATCGAAGACGTCGGCAACGCGGCGGCCTTCCTGTGTTCGGACCTGGCGGCCGGCATCACCGGAGAGATCACCTACGTCGACGCCGGGTACAGCACGGTGGCCATGGCCGGCCTCGACGGCTGATCCCGACGCCCGCACGGACGGTCGTGCGGTCCACGCAGGCGGGTCCCGCGCCGATCGGCGCGAGCCCGCAGCGACCGCCAGCAAGCCGGCGGGCCAGGTCGTACTCGCCGGAAAACTCCGCCCCGCCATAGTTCGGCATCGCCGGTGCCGCCGGACGCCATGTCCGGCGACGCGGGCGCGCTGACGGGTCGTCGCGCCCGCCCGCACCACGAAACCGACGATTGAACCGGCTTGTCCTGCAGGACGTTTCGGACAGCCGTCTTCCGTAGGGATGACCTGCGCGCCAGGCCGTTCGTCAGCCTGACGACAGGCCGTCGAAGCGGACGCTGCGGTCAGCTTCCGCCGGTCATTGCATCCGCTCTTCGACCACCACGATACGGGTCCGCTCGCGAAGGCCCGCGATCAGCGCCATCGCCTCCGCATTGGCGCGGGACTGCTCGAGTTCCGACCGTGCCTGGGTGCGGCGACTCTCCTCCACGGAACCCGGATCGCCGTCCACGACGCCGGTCAGCTCGACAAGCGCATGGCCATCGCCCAGAGGCAACAGGCGCTGGACCACACGACCTTCCTCCGGACGGGGCAGCCTGAACACCTGGGCCACCAGCGCCGGCTCGGGAACCAGGGCGTTGCGGCCAGCGGCCTCAGCCAGTTCCAGGTCCAGCCCTGCCCGCTCAGCCACGTCGGCGAGCGGGGTCCCGGCTTCGAGCTCGGCGAACAACGCCTCGGCCCTGGCGCGGACCGCGTCGCTGCGACGGGCCTCGAGGATGCGCGCGCGCGCCTGGTCGGCAACCTCCGCCAGCGGCCGGGGCTCGCTGCGCTGGTGCTCGACCACGCGCAGCGCCACCATCTGGCCCGGCGACGCCTCGAACGGGTCGCTGACATTGCCCTCCAGCAAGACCTCGTCGGAAAACGCCACATCCCGGACCCGCGGATTGGCGAACAAGCCCTCGCCCGCCTGCCGGCTGAAAGGACCCGCTGTCATGGTCGCCAGACCCAGGGCCTCCGAGGCAGGCTGAAGCGAGCCGGGGTCCTGGTACACGAGGTCGATCAGCTCGCCGCTGCGCTCGTTGTACAGACGTTCCCGCTCGCTCTCCAGGTATTCCGCCGCCAGCTCTTCGCGCACCTCTTCGAACGGCCTCTGCGTCGCCGCCCTGATCTCGCGCACCATGATGACGTGGAAGCCGTCCTCGGTGCGGACAGGATCGGACACCTGGCCGGACTCGAGCGCGAAGGCGGCCTCCTCGAACGCGGGATCGGTCAGTCCCTGCTCGATCCAGCCAAGGTCGCCACCCTGCTCGCGGGAGCCAAGGTCGGTCGAGTCGCGGCGCGCGAGGGCGGCAAAGTCCGCGCCTTCGGCACGCGCCTCCGCGGCGATCGACTCCGCCCTGGCCAGCGCGTCCCGCTGGGCGTCCGCGTCGGGACCGTCGGCCCGGACCAGGACATGGGAGACCAGGCGAGCCTCGGGCGAACCGAACCGCGCCCGCTCAGCCTCGTAGCGATCGCGCAGGTCCTGCTCGGAGGGCTCGACGGCCAGCGGCAGCGCGGTCCGGTCGACGATCAGGTACTCGACAGTCACGGTCTCCGGGCGCATGAACTCCGCGGTGTTCGCGTCGTACCAGCTTGAGAGCTCCTCGTCGGTCACTTCCTGGTCGATCTCCCGCTCGGGCTGGTTCACCCTCACCGCGGCGAAGCTGCGCGTCTGCTCGCTCAGGCGGAGCCGGGCGTCGACCTCCGCGTCCGTCACGAGCGCACTCTCCATCACCGCCATCGGAAGCTGCCTGGCCTCGATATCCCTGCGCAGGTTGCGCTCGAAGGTCGTGGCGGTCATGCGCTGGCCAGCGAGCAGCCCGAGGTAGGTCGGCTCGTCGAACCTTCCATCCACCTGGAACGCCGGGATGTCGGCGATCTCAGCCCGCAGGCGCGCGTTCGGGACGACCAGGCCGATCCGCTCGGAGGCCTGCCGCAGCACGGCCTCGTCGATCATCCTGTCGAGCACCTGGCGGCGCATCGCGGGATTGTCGAGCAGCGACGCGTCGAGCCCCTGTCCGAACTGCTGGCGCATGCTCTCGCGCCAGCGCTGGAAGCGTTCCCGATAATCGTTGGCGCTGATCTCCTCGTCGCCGACCTTGGCCACGTAGGTGTCCACGCTCCGGGTGAAGTAGTCACCGATGCCGAAGAAGGTCAGCGAGAACAGCGCGAGGAAAAGGATGGCCAGGGCGAACCAGCTGGTGGCCCTGTTGCGGATCGATTGCAGCATGCGGATAGTCCGGCCGTTCGGTAAACCGCCATTGTAGCCACAGCGCGCGCCACCGGCGACGCCGCGATGCGTCCGCCCGGGCGTCCCGGCGTCGCGCGGGCTCGGGGCCCGCAAAGAAAAAGGGGGCGCCTTTCGGCGCCCCCTGGATTGGCGGAGTGGACGGGACTCGAACCCGCGACCCTCGGCGTGACAGGCCGATATTCTAACCGACTGAACTACCACTCCTGAATTCTTGAGACTGTCCGCCTGGGCTGGCGGGGGGCGCATTGTAACCCAATCGTCGCGTCAAGCAAGGGGCCGTGCCGCGGTGGTGGGTGCTGAGGGTTTCGAACCCCCGACCCTCGCCTTGTAAGGGCGACGCTCTACCGCTGAGCTAAGCACCCGTCTGCGACAGGTCGCTCAGTTTACGGCATCCTTCAGGGCCTTGCCAGCCTTGAACGCCGGCGACTTCGACGCCTTGATCTTGATGGTCTGGCCGGTGCGCGGATTGCGACCGGTGCGGGCGGCGCGCTTGCGCACGCTGAAGGTGCCGAAGCCCACCAGGGACACGGTGTCGCCCTTCTTGAGCGCCTTCTTGACGACCTCGACCATCGCGTCGATGGCGCGGCCGGCGTCCGCCTTGGTGAGTTCGGCGGCGTCAGCGATTGCCGCGATCAGATCCTGCTTGTTCATTCAAGACTCCCGTTCTTATCGTAGTCGAGCTTGCGAAGATTCGAGCCTCGGGGCGGTTCGGCCTTCCGGCGCTCTCAGGGCAACAGGGGTGAACGCTCCGTTGCCGTGGCGCTTTTATACCAGCGGCCCATAGGGCGCGCAACAAGCAATCATGCGGGTTTCAGCCATTTCCGCCAGCGCCGGAGCGGGTCGCCGAGCAGGGCCTCAGTGCGGCCGCTGGCGACCCGCGGAGGCTTCTGCGACGGCCTCCGAAGCCGTTACCGCTTCGTCGCCCGCCACCGCAGGATCCTGGGGTGCCGGTGCCTGCGGGACGATCGGCCTGACCAGCGCGATGTCCAGCACCTCGTCGATCCAGCGGACCGCGTGGATCTCCAGGGAGCCGGTGATGTTGCGCGGTATGTCGGACAGGTCCTTGCGGTTCTCTTCAGGGATGATGACCGTCTTGAGACCACCGCGATGGGCGGCCAGCAGCTTCTCCTTGAGGCCGCCGATCGGCAGCACGCGGCCGCGCAGCGTGATCTCGCCGGTCATCGCCACGTCGCGCCGGATCGGTACGCGCGTCAGCGCGGAGACCAGCGCCGTGCACATGGCGATACCCGCGCTCGGGCCGTCCTTGGGCGTCGCCCCTTCCGGCACGTGGATGTGGATGTCGTGCTTCTGGTGGAAGTCGCTGTCGATGCCGAGCCGCTCGGTGCGCGCCCGGACCACCGACAGCGCAGCCTGGATCGACTCCTGCATGACGCCTCCGAGCTGACCGGTGTGGATCAGCTTGCCCTTGCCGGGCACGATGCTGGCCTCGATCGAGAGCAGGTCGCCGCCGACGCTGGTCCAGGCGAGACCGGTCACCACGCCGATCTCGTCCTCGGCCTCGGCGCGCCCATAGTCGAAGCGCCGGACGCCCAGGTAGTCGTCGAGATTCCGCGCGTCGACGCGCACACGCCTGGTCTTAGTGCCTTTCCCGGCCTTCCTGACGGCTGCCGCCTGCCCTGCGTCACGGTCCGCCGCCTTGCCCTTGCCCTTGGCGGCACGGGTACCGGCGAGGATCAGTTCCTTGACCACCTTCCGGCAGATCTTTGCAATTTCGCGTTCCAGTCCGCGCACGCCCGATTCGCGGGTGTAGTAGCGGACGATGTCGCGAACCGCCGACGTCGAGATCGACAGCTCCTCGGGAATCAGGCCGTTCGCCTTCAGCTGCTTGGGAACCAGGTAGCGTTCGGCGATCGCCAGCTTCTCGTCCTCGGTGTAGCCGGGAATCCGGATCACCTCCATGCGGTCGAGCAGCGGCCCGGGAATGTTCAGGGAATTCGCCGTGGCGATGAACATCACCTCGGACAGGTCGACGTCGACCTCCAGGTAGTGGTCGTTGAAGGTGTGGTTCTGCTCGGGGTCGAGCACCTCGAGCAGCGCCGACGAGGGATCGCCGCGGAAGTCCATCGACATCTTGTCGATCTCGTCCAGCATGATCAGCGGGTTTCGGCTGCCCGCCTTGTTGAGGTTCTGGATGATGCGGCCGGGCAGCGACCCGATGTAGGTGCGCCGGTGTCCGCGGATCTCGGCCTCGTCCCGGACGCCGCCCAGGGAAATCCGCACGAACTTGCGGTTGGTCGCCTTGGCGATCGACTGGCCCAGCGAGGTCTTGCCGACGCCCGGCGGGCCGACCAGGCACAGGATCGGGCCCTTGAGCTTGCGCACCCGCTGCTGCACAGCGAGGTATTCGAGGATGCGCTCCTTGACCTTCTCCAGCCCGTGGTGGTCGTGGTCGAGGACCTGCTCGGCCGCGTCGAGATCCTTGCGCACGCGCGAGCGCTGCGCCCAGGGAACGCCGAGCAGCCAGTCCAGGTAGTTCCGGACCACGGTCGCCTCGGCCGACATCGGCGACATCTGCTTGAGCTTGTTGAGCTCGGTCCTGGCCTTCGACTCGACGGGCTTGGGCATTCCGGCCTTGTCGATGCGGCGCGCCAGCTCCTCCAGTTCGTTCGGCGCCTCGTCGAGTTCGCCGAGCTCCTTCTGGATCGCCTTCATCTGCTCGTTGAGGTAGTACTCCCGCTGGCTCTTCTCCATCTGCGACTTGACGCGACCGCGGATGCGCTTCTCGATCTGCTGGACGTCGATCTCGCTGTCCACGTGGCCGATCAGCATTTCCAGCCGTGCCGCCACGTCGACCGTCTCCAGCACCTTCTGCTTGTCGACAAGGCGGATGTTGAGGTGCGCAGCGATGGTGTCCGCCAGGCGGCTCGGATCGTCGATACCAGCCAGCGTGGTCAGCAGCTCGGGAGGAATCTTGCGGTTGAGCTTCACGAACTGCTCGAACTGGTTGAGCAGCGTCCGTCCCAGCACCTCCAGCTCGCGTTCCTCGCGCACCAGCAGGTCGGCGATCGGCTCGGCATGGGCGACCAGCTGACCTTCGTCGTCGCGCAGGCCGAGGACACGGCAGCGCGAGAGACCCTCGACCAGCACCTTGATGGTGCCGTCGGGCAGCTTGAGCAGTTGCAGGACCGTGGCCACCGTCGCGATGTCGAACAACTCGCCCGGACCGGGGTCGTCGATCTCGGGACTGGTCTGGGCGACCAGGAGGATCTGCTTGTCGCCCTCCATGGCCGCCTCGAGCGCGCGCACCGACTTCTCCCGGCCGACGAACAGCGGAATCACCATGTGCGGATAGACCACCACGTCCCGGAGGGGCAGAACGGGCAGCTCGGCGTGCTGGGTCAGGTCGATGCTCATGTCTGGTCGCTGCAATGCGGAATGGGCCGGTGCGCCCGGTGCGGGCGTCCGATGGCCAAGAACTGGGGGCGTCGGGATGGAATGCAAGCGGCCCCGGCCGATCGGCTGGGACCTGTAAACGACTATTGAATCAGCCGCTTAGCTTCTCGGAGGCGGTCTTGGCCTGGGCCGCACCACCCTCGAAGATCAGGTAGGGCTCAGCCTGGCCGTTCACTACGGCCTCGTCCACCACCACCTTGCTGACGTCCTCCAGGGTGGGCAACTCGAACATGGTGTCGAGCAGCACGCCCTCGAGGATGGTGCGCAGGCCGCGCGCGCCGGTCTTCCGCTGCAGGGCCCTGCGAGCGATGGCCGAGAGGGCATCTGGGCGGAACTCCAGCTCCACGCCTTCCATGTCGAACAGCTTGCGGAACTGCTTGACGACGGCGTTCTTGGGCTCGGTGAGGATGCGCACCAGCGCCGCCTCGTCGAGTTCCTCCAGGGTCGCGACCACCGGCAGCCGACCTACGAATTCGGGGATCAGGCCGAACCGCACGAGGTCCTCGGGTTCCACGTCGCGCAGAACCTTGCCGACGCTTGCCACCTTCTGCTTGCTGCGGACCTCGGCCTGGAAGCCGATGCCGGTGGAGTCCGAGCGCTGCTGGATGACCTTCTCCAGGCCCGCGAACGCACCACCGCAGATGAACAGGATGTTGCGCGTGTCGACCTGCAGGAATTCCTGCTGCGGGTGCTTCCTGCCGCCCTGCGGCGGCACGCTGGCCAGCGTTCCCTCGATGAGCTTGAGCAGCGCCTGCTGCACACCCTCGCCGCTGACATCGCGGGTGATCGAAGGGTTCTCGCTCTTCCGGGAGATCTTGTCGATCTCGTCGATGTAGACGATGCCGGACTGCGCCTTGTCGACGTCGTAGTCGCACTTCTGCAAGAGCTTCTGGATGATGTTCTCGACATCCTCGCCGACGTAACCGGCCTCGGTCAGCGTCGTGGCGTCGGCGATCGTGAACGGCACGTTCAGAAGCCGGGCCAGCGTCTCGGCGAGCAGGGTCTTGCCGGAGCCGGTCGGCCCGATCAGCAGGATGTTGGATTTCGCGAGCTCGACGTCATCGCCGCGGCCGCGCGATTCCAGCCGCTTGTAGTGGTTGTAGACCGCAACCGCGAGGACCTTCTTGGCCTGCGCCTGGCCGATCACGTACTGGTCCAGGACCTCGAGGATCTCCTTGGGGCGCGGCAGGCTGCTGCGGGTGCTGGCGGTCTTCTCCTCCAGCTCCTCGCGGATGATGTCGTTGCACAGCTCGACGCACTCATCGCAGATGAACACGCTCGGCCCGGCGATCAGCTTGCGGACCTCGTGCTGGCTCTTGCCGCAGAACGAGCAGTAGAGGATCTTGCCGCCATCGCCGCCGGCGCCCGTACCGCCGCCCCGGCCTTGTCGCTCTTCGCTCATGCGCTGTGTCCGCGTGCCTTGTCCATGGTCCCCGGCAGCATAACACAGCGCCCCAGCCCCAAATGAAGCGGGGCGCCAGGCTGGCCGCCTGGCGCCCCGCTCCCGGGCAATGACGGCGACCGGGCGGCCGCCGTCCGTTGGCGACTACAGGCTCCGTTCGAACTCGCGGACCTGCTTCTCGGCTTCGTCGCGTGCGACGCCGTAGCGCTCCTGGATCTTGCCGGCCAGGTACTCGGAGTTGCCCTCGACCACCTTCAGGTCATCGTCGGTGAGCTTGCCCCACTTCTCCTTCACCGTACCGGTGAGCTGCTTCCACTTGCCCTTGATGCGATCCTCGTTCATAGGTTTGCTCCGTATCTCGTTCTGGCGGGAACGCCCGCCTGGTGTTCCCGCGTGGCCGTCAGCGACGCACGCGGGATTCGTTCATCGAGCGGGTCAGGCTCAGCGGACGGTCAGCGCCCGCGTATCGACGGCGACCACGCCCTCGATGCCGCGCGTCAGGTCGATCGCCTTCTCGACGGCCGCCTGGCTGTTCAGCACACCGGCCAGGGTCACGACGCCGTCGACGGTGGTGACGTTGATGTCGGTGCCGGCGACGTCGCCGTCGGCCAGCAGGGTGGACTTCACCTTGGTGGTGATCCAGGTGTCGGTCACCGGCTGGCTGGAATCGCGGTCGTCGGCCCGCTCGGCGTAATCGTTCGCGATCGCCATCGGGGCGGCGACCACCAGGGCGCCGGCGGCGACCAGGGCGGCCAGGGAGGGCATGCGGATCAGCGCGTTGTTGGACATGGTCTTCTCCTTCTCAATGGTTGTCACGACGTTTGCACTAGGCACCACAGTTGGGCGCCCTGACACCTACGCAGTCGCCGTGCCAACCTTCCATCCCTTTGTTTTGACTGGGTATCCCCCTGGAATTCCACCGGGTCGCCGGGCGTATTGCCCGGACTTCCCGGCGCCACCGTGCAGGCTGCCGTCGTCCGGGGACGGCGAACGCGAAACCGGCGCGACAGCGACACCGGCCGGTGATCGGGACTGGTTCGTCGGGACCGGACCGGAGTGGCCGGTGGCATGGCCGGCGGGCCTCGGCTCGCCCGCAATTGGCCACGCGCAGGTCTCGCGGCCGGTAAGCGGACCGGCTCAGGGACTTCAGGCGGCGTTGTGGACGTACCTGGTCAGCAAGTCGGACATCGCCATCGGGCGGCCGATCTCGAACCCCTGGGCGAAGTCGCAACCGAGCGCGCGCAGGCGGTCCAGCGTGGCGCCATCCTCGACGCCCTCGGCGACCACGCTCATGCCCAGCCGGTGGGCGAGGTCGATCATGCCGTGGACCAGCGTGAGGCAGCGCCGGCTGGTCAGGATGGCGCCGACGAAGCTGCGGTCGATCTTGATGCGATCGACCGGCAGATCGCGAAGATAGGTGAACGAAGAACTGCCCACGCCAAAATCGTCGATCGCCACGCAGACGCCCTCGTCGTGCAGCTGCCCCAGCACGATGCCACCCAGTTCCGGGGCATCCAGCATCGCCGTCTCGGTGACCTCGAGCTCGATCATGAACGGGGGCACGCCCCACAGCCGGAGCGCGTCGGCCACCTGCTCCGTCAATCCGCGGTCGCCGAACGCGCGCGCCGACATGTTGATCGAGATCGGCAGGTCGAAGCCGGCGCGTCGCGCCCCGGCCAGGGTCTGCAATGCGGTGTGCAGGCTCCAGCGGGTGAACTCTGATATCAGCCCCGACCGCTCCGCCAATGCCACGAAGTGGATCGGACTGACCTCGCCAAGGTCCGGATGGTGCCAGCGGGCCAGAGCCTCGGCGCCGGCCAGCCGGTCGCCGCGCAGGTCCCATACCGGCTGGAACGCCATGCCCAGGGAGGCGTTGCGTATGGCGCCGCGCAGCGTCTCGGCATCCAGCACGTCGATTCCGACGTCATGACTGTGCAGGGTGAAGCGGTCCGGCGTCAGCACCGCCCGGTGCAGCGCCTGTTCGGCGCGTCGACACAGCTGGTCGGCGGTGGTGCCATGGTCGGGAGAGAGCGCCACCCCGATCGCGGCGTCCGGGTCGACATGTCCGGCGCCGATATCCACCAGTTCCGCATACAGGCGCAGCAGCCGTGTCGCCGCCAGCATGGCATGCTGGTCGTCACGCACCGGGACCAGCAGCACGGCCAGCTCCCCGGGACCGATCGCCGCCACCTGGTCGCCTTCGCGCAGGACGCCTTTCGCGCGCTCGACCAGGTCGTCCATCAGGCTGCCGGTGGCGGCGTATCCGATCCGCATCGCCACGCTGCGCAGTCCGCGCAGCCTGACCCGAAGCAGCGCGCAGGAAGCGCCGCGATCGAGTGCCTCCAAGAGCGCCGGACCGGCACGGTCGATGAATTCGCTGCCCTGGATCATCGGCCCTCCGACCGGTGCGTTGCATCCCCTGGCCGACGGGCCGGCCCGGAACTGGCCCAGGCCGTCGGCACCGGTCAGTCCTGGCCCAGGAAGAGGTCGGCCTGGTCGAGGCCGTAGGCCCCGGCCGGCAGCGCCGCGGTGATCATCAGGCCGGGGCGGCCACTGGCGTCGTTGTCCACCTGCATCAGGTCGATATCGACGAACCGCTGGTAGAGGCGGCGCTCCGGACTCATCAGCACCATCACCCTGGGCTTGAGCCGGCGCGCCGGATTCTGGGCCATGACGACCGCCACTTCGCCATTGCTCAGTTCGACCAGCGACCCGGTCGGATAGACGCCCAGACACTGCAGCAGGTGCTCGACGACCTCCTCCTGGAACAGCGTCTCCCGCTCGCGGTAGAGCAATTGCAGTGCCGCATGGGGCGAATAGGCGGGGCGGTACGGCCGCTCGTTGACCATCGCGTCGTAGCTGTCGACCAACCCGGCGATCCGGGCGGTCAGCGGGATGTCCTCGCCGACCAGGCCCTTTGGGTAGCCGCTGCCGTCGTGCCGCTCGTGATGGCCGGCGATCATTTCGATGATCGCCGGCCGCGCCAGGCCGGCGTGGGCGAGGATGCGCAGTCCGGTCTCGACGTGGGCGCGGACCTTGCCCCGCTCGCTTTCGTCCAGCGCGCCAGCCCGCGACAGCAGCTCGGCCGGCACCTTGGCCATGCCGGCATCGAGCAGGAATCCGCCGGTCGCCAGGTCCAGGATCATGTCGCGCGGCATCGCGAGGTGGCGGCCGAAGGCAGCCGACAGGGCACTGCACTGCAGCGCGTGGTGATGGGCGTAGTGGTCGCGCCGGACCAGGCCAAGCAGCCAGAAGATGGCGTCGGGATTGCGCAGGACGCTGGCCACCAGGCCTTCGACGCTGGCCTGTACGCGATCCATTTCGATCGGCCGGCCGGCCTTGAGGTCGGCCTCAAGGTCCTTGGCGAGGGCGAGCATGTCGACCTTGGCCTTGCGGGCGCCGTCCAGCTCGGCCCGCACCTCGTGTCGGACCGGGTAAGGCAGCACCTTGCGCAGCGGTACGCCGCCGACCCGGCTGCCCTCGAGCGACATCAGTGGCCGGCGTGGCTCCTGCCGCCGTTCCGGCGAAACGTCGATCACGACTTCCCGGCAGAACTCCGACAGCCGCCGGATGTCCTCCTGGTCCTTGATCAGGAATCCCTGCATCGGAAAGGGCGTCCCCAGCCAGTCACGGTCGAGGCGGCTCACCCACATGCCCGGCCGGAGGTCGGCAACCGGCAAAGTGCGCTCGTCAACGGCCATGTCCGGTGGAACCTCCTTGGTGGCGGACCCCAGCCTGGCCGACCGGAGCGACGCGACCCTGTCCGGTCGGAGGGCCAGTATCGGGGCAAACACCCGGAGCCGTCGAGTCTGCGTGCGGCGGCGGCCTGACTTCGACCCGGTCCCGGCCGGCCCGCTTGGCATCGAACATCGCCTGGTCCGCCCGCGCCAGCAGGCGGGCGGCATCGTCGTCGCGCGCGCCCAGCCAGGTCAGTCCTGCGCTGGCCGTGACACGCGGTCCCTCGCCGCCGGCGCCCTGCTGGCGTATCCGGCGACAGAGCCTGTGCAGCAGATCGACGCTGGCCGCCGGCTCGGCCCCCGGCAGGATGATCAGGAACTCCTCGCCGCCAAGCCGCCCGATCCGGTCGCTGCGGCGCAGGCTCTGACGCATCAGCCGCGCAACCGAGACCAGGACCCGGTCGCCGCCGGCATGGCCCAACCGGGCATTGATCGTCTTGAAATGGTCGATGTCGATGAATGCCACCGCCAGCGGCCCGCCATCGGCCCGGGCCCGCTGCACCCCGGTCTCCAGCTCGGCAAGAATGGCTCGGCGGTTCGCCAGGCCGGTGAGCTCGTCGGTGCGGGCCAGTACCTGCAACTGGTCGCGCTGGCGGCGAAGGGTGAGCAACCTCACCGTGAGGACCAGGCTGGACGACAGCACGAACCAGGCGCAGGCGAGCATCAGCAGCTCGACCTTCCAGGCGCGCACCGGCGCCGGCGCGAGCACCTGGGCAAGCGCGATCGCGAGGAACGGCAGGATGGTCACCAGTGCGTACGCGGCGCGGGTACGCCCCATGGCGATGGCGGCAGAAAGGCAGGTCGCCAGCAGCAGGCACAGGGCGGTGAACACCAGCTCCACGGTCACCGAGGCGACCGGCAACCAGGACAGTGGCAGGACCAGCACCAGGATGGCGGCGCCACCCAGCAGCCAGCTCAGGCGACGCAGCCCGTCATCCAGCCAGGGCAGCATCCGGTGCATCCCGCCCTGGCGGAGCACCAGGCGGCTGGTCCCGCCGAACAGCACGAGCGGCAGCGCGATCGGCAGGCTCGACGCCAGGGAACCGAGCGGCAACCAGGGACGCGGATAGCCCCACAACCCCGACAGCATCGACAGCCAGGTCGCCAGCACGAGCACGTTGAACCCGTAGGCGAGAAACACCGGTTCACGCAGGCCCACGAAGGACAGCAGGGCCGACAGCGCCATCGCCGTGATCACCGCGGTGGTGGCGATCCTCGTCACGAAGCGCCCGGTGTCGCCGCGCTGCACGGTGGCCGGGTCGCCATGACGAACGACCGGCGGCAGCCAGGGCGTGGCGGTCTCGGGAAAGCTCAGCTCGATCGGATCGGTGCTGCCCGGGACCGGGGTCAGAACCGCGCCGACGCCTGCCCGGAAACGCGAATCCAGGCTCCGGGAGTCCCACTGGTTGCCGCAGACCAGCGTTCCACCGTGTTCGATGCGGACTTCCCCGGCAAGCACGTTGGCCACCACCACGGCCACCGGCTTGCCGGGCCAACCCCCCGCGGGCGCATGCAGCATCGCCTGCACCGGCACGAATGCCGCCTCCGGGCCAACGCAGGAAACGCCTGTGGACGGCAGGGCCGGCTGGATCGCCGGCAGAAGAACCGTCTCGGCCGGCAGCGCCGAGGCCAGCATCGCCAACACGAGCGCCACAAGACCCCGGAGCACGAGGAACGATCTGAACGAGTGGTGGAAGTTGCGCACTGGATGGTGCACCGGCTGAGGCCTGGACGCCAATCTAGCGGGAAAAGCCGCCCTCCGCTGCGACCTGCGACACCGCAGGCAGACCCGGATCCGGCTCGGGATCGGGCACCGGCGCCGCTCAACCGGCACCCGACGCGACCTCCGCCAGATGGCTACGCAGCGCCGCCGGCGGCATCGGCCTGGCCAGCAGGAAGCCCTGCACCAGGTCGCAACCGATCTTGCCCAGAAGATCGAGCTGCGCCTGGGTCTCCACGCCCTCGGCAACCACCGTCATGCCCAGTCCGTGCGCCAGCGTGGTCACCACTTCGCAGATCCGCCGCGCCACCGGATCCTGTTCCAGCTCGGTGACGAACTGCCTGTCCAGCTTGAGGCGATCGAGGGGGAACCGGCGAAGCTGCGCAAGGCTGGAATAGCCGGTGCCGAAATCGTCCATCACCAGCAGCAGGCCCATGGCCTTCAGCGATGCCAGCCGCTGCATCACCTCGTCGGTGTCGAACACGGCACAGCTCTCGGTCACTTCCAGGGCCAGCCGGTTCGGGGCCAGGCCGGTGCGTTGCAGGATCTCGTGGACCTGGCGAGGCAGCCCCTCGTCGCGCAACTGCACCACCGAGAGATTGACCGACACGTGATCGATCGCGTGGCCCTCCCCGCGCAGCGCGACCAGCTCGCGGCAGGCCTGCTCCAGCACCCAGGCGCCGATCTCGACGATCTGGCCGGTCTCCTCGGCGAGCGGCACGAAGGTGGACGGGCCCACCATGCCGAGTTCGGGATGCTGCCAGCGCAGCAGCGCCTCCAATGCGAACGGACGCGAGCCCTCGCGCGTGTGGATGGGCTGGTAGTGGACCGCCAGTTCATCGCGCTCGAGGGCCCGGCGCAGGTCGGTGGCGAGCCGGACACGAAGTTCCGCACCTTCGTCAGAGCCCGGGTCGTAGGCCGTGAATCGGTCCCGGCCAAGCCGGCGGGCGCGGACCAGGGCGGCATCGGCCTGACGCAGCAGCACGTCCGGACTGGCCTCGCCATTGGCCAGCGTGTAGCCCGCGCAAGCGGTGACCGAAATCTCGCCACCGGCCACGGTGGCAGGTCTGCGCACGGCGTCGAGCAGGCCCGCGATCCGGGCCCGCAATGCCTGTCCGCGCTGGCCGTGGAGGACGACGGCGAAGGTGTCGTCGCCGATGCGCGCGGCGAACTCCTTCGGCCGCATCGCATTCCGCAACCGGCCCGCGAGCTCCCTGAGCAGGCGATCTCCGCCACGGTGGCCCAGGCTTTCGTTGACCAGGCGGAAGTGATCCAGGTTGACCACCGCCAGTGCCACCGGCTCCGCGTCGCCTGCGGCGGCAAGCGACTGGCTGGTGCGTTCGAGCAGACCATTGCGGTTGGCCAGTCCGGTCAGCTCGTCGTGGCTTGCCAGGTAGGCCAGCCGCTGCAGCCGCTCGTGGGACTCGGTGATGTCGGAGACATAGGCTTCGATCATCCCGCCACCGCTGGCCTGGTCCATCCTCAGGCCGCGCTCGGAGACCCGTCGGAGCCGGCCATCGGCCCGGACGATCCGGTACTCGAGGGCGTAGCTGCCCAGCGCTTCAAGTCCCCGGCTGGCCACCGCGATGAGCTCCTCGCGGTCGTCATCGTGGACCAGGTCGATCCAGCGGCGTTCGCCGCGCAGGAAGGTCTCCGGTGGATGACCGCTCAGTTCGAGCACGCCGTCGCTGACGAAATCGACCGCCCAGGGCTGGTCGACCGGGCGACGGAACAAGGTGCCGGGCAGGTTGCGGATCAGCGCCGCCAGCTGGGCCTCGCTGGCGCGCAGTCCCTCGGTCAGCGCGACACGCTCGCTGATGTCCCGCGCGATGCCCATCGTGCCGACCGGGGTGCCGTGGTCGTCCAGCACGACGAATCGGGTGATCTCGAAGCCGCGCCGGCGACCGCTGCGATCGACCATCCAGCGCTCGTCGCGCACCTGTCCGCCCCGTTGCAGCAGCTCGCGGTCCTCGGTCTCGATCCGCTCCGCGTCGGCGGGATCGTGCACGTCGCGCGCACGCATGCCGATGACCTGCACGGCATCCCTGAGGTTGCGCTCGCGGAAATCGAGAAGGTAGGGCGGATTGACCGCAACGTACCGGCCGTTGGCATCCTTGATCCAGGCCGGGTCGGGTATCGCCTGCAGCAAGAGGAGCACGGCACGCCATCCGGCACGCCCGGCCTCGGCGAAAATCCCGGTTTCCACCAGGCTGTCCATGTCGCCTCCCGGGCAACCGCCGGCCGCAGGGCGACCGCGGCCGCCTCCGGAGTGTGCGCCGCCGTCCTGCTGCTGACAAGACCGCCGGAACAGCCCTCGCAACGGGGGCCGGGCCCCGCGCTGCCGCTCGACCTCGGAACCCCGGTGTCCAAGGCTGCCCGTGGCCCGGCATCGGCGGGATGGTCAGGTCACGGCGTCGCCACGACGGTGGGGGGGTACCGAACAACGGCCCGTGGGCAGCGGCCATGAACGGCCCCCTGGCGAGGCGACCGCGCAACCGGGCGCCTCGCCACATGCCGCCCGTCCCTGCGGCGGATGGGTGGCTCGATCAACGACCAGGGCGGTCGTTGATCGACAGACCATTTGCGAGCACGTCGACGCGGGTCAGCGTTCTTCCAGCATCGGCAGCCTTAGCCCCTCTGCCGCGGCGCACTGGCGGGCATCGGGATAACCGGCATCGGCGTGCCTCATCACCCCGGTGCCGGGATCGTTCCAGAGTACCCTGCCCAACCGGCGATCGGCCGCTTCGCTGCCGTCGCAGACGATCACCACGCCACTGTGCTGGCTGTATCCCATGCCGACGCCGCCGCCGTGATGCAGACTGACCCAGGTGGCTCCGCTGGCGACGTTGAGCATGGCGTTGAGCAACGGCCAGTCCGAGACCGCGTCGGAACCGTCCATCATGGCCTCGGTCTCGCGGTTTGGGCTGGCCACCGAGCCCGAGTCCAGGTGGTCCCGGCCGATGACCACCGGCGCCTTGAGCTCGCCGTTGCGGACCATCTCGTTGAAGGCAAGGCCCAGCCGGTGCCGCTGGCCCAGACCGACCCAGCAGATCCTTGCCGGCAGGCCCTGGAAGCTGATCCGTTCGCGGGCCATGTCCAGCCAGCGATGCAGGTGCGCATCGTCCGGGATCAGCTCCTTGACCCGGGCGTCGGTCCGGTGGATGTCCTCCGGATCACCGGAGAGCGCCACCCAGCGAAACGGCCCGATGCCGCGGCAGAACAGGGGCCGCACATAGGCGGGCACGAAACCCGGAAAGTCGAAGGCGTTGACGCAGCCTTCGTCCTTGGCCATCTGGCGGATGTTGTTGCCGTAATCGAAGGTCGGAACGCCCATGGCCTGGAAGGCCAGCATGGCTTCCACATGGACCCGCATGGACCGCTTTGCGGCATCGCGGACGCGGTCCGGATCCGCCTGCTGCGCGTCCAGCCACTGCTCGACGGTCCAGCCCACCGGCAGGTAGCCGTGCACGGGGTCGTGCGCCGATGTCTGGTCGGTGACCGCATCCGGACGCACGCCGCGGCGCACCAGCTCGGGCAGCACCTCGGCGGCATTGCCGAGCAGGGCGATCGAGCGGGCCTCGCCGGCCGCCGTGTGCTTGGCGATCCGGGCCAGGGCATCGTCGAGGTCGTTGGCCTGCTCGTCGACGTACCGGGTCTTCAGCCGGAAGTCGATGCTCGCCTGGCGGCATTCGATGGTGAGGCTGCATGCGCCGGCCAGGCTGGCCGCCAGCGGCTGGGCACCGCCCATGCCGCCCAGGCCGGCGGTCAGTATCCACTTGCCGGCGAGATCGCCCCCGTAATGCTGACGGCCCATCTCCACGAAGGTCTCGTAGGTGCCCTGCACGATGCCCTGGCTGCCGATGTAGATCCAGCTGCCTGCGGTCATCTGGCCGTACATCATCAGGCCCTTGCGATCGAGCGCGTGAAAGTGCTCCCAGGTGGCCCAGGCCGGTACCAGATTGGAATTGGCGATCAGCACCCGCGGGGCATCCGGATGCGTGGGAAACACGCCGACCGGCTTGCCCGACTGCACCAGCAGCGTCTGGTCGTCGCCCAGCTCCCGCAGGGTCGCCAGGATGGCGTCGAAGCAGGCCCAGTCGCGCGCCGCGCGGCCGATGCCGCCGTAGACCACGAGGTCCTCCGGGCGCTCGGCAACCTCCGGATCGAGGTTGTTCTGCAGCATCCGGAAGGCGGCCTCGACCTGCCAGGACCGGCAGGAAAGCTGGCTGCCCCGCGGGGCCCGCACGACACGCCCGGGGGCGCTCCTGGATTGCTCGGTCATGTTCCCTGCTCGTTGGCGGCGCGGCCGATTATAGGACGCCGGCCAGGCGCATCCCGGGCCCCGGGCGCTTCCTTGCCGGACAACCGCGGATCGGCCATGCGGGTCGACACGAAAGCGCCACCACCCGCTGATATAGTCCCGGCGACCACGGTGGAGGATCGTCATGAGGATCAAGCGGACAGTGGCGGTCGTCGCCGGCCTCCTGGCGGCCCCGCTATCGGCCCAGGTCGGCCCTGCCGATTTCATCCACCTCGACGGCTTCGAACGGTTGCAGGCACACCGGATCGACGGGCTGGTCCTGCGCGACCCGCACTTCTTCACCCAGGTGCTGATCTTCTGCACCGACATCACCAGCCAGGTCAACGACCAGATCGCCGCCGGGCTGGTCGCGGACGATGACGGCGACGGCTTCCTGGACAACAGCGCGATGCTGCTGTTCCGGCCCCTGCGCACGGACGATCGCCGGGCACTCGGACTGACCGGCGGTGCCCGTTGCACGGCCCCTGCTGCGGGCACCGCCTGCCAGCCCGACGAGCCGCCCAGCCTCGCGGCCATGCCCTACACGGGACAATCCCTGGGTACCTGCCTGAGCCCCCTGCCCGGCACCACCCGGCCCTATTCGCCGGCGGTCGGAACGCCCGGAGGGCCGTGCTTCGCAAGCGACGCCGCCGGGGCCACGGGCGCCTCGGCCACGCTGCCATTTCCCGTATTTCCGGGCCTGGCCACGGACCCTTCCAGGGGCGCCGGACTGCCGCTGCCGCTGACCTCGGTGCGCACCGCGGCAAGCCGCCGCGAGAGCCCGGCGCCGGGTCTGGCCGACGGCCTGCTGATGGGGTTCCTGAGCGAAGCCGCCGCGGATGCCCTGGTGATCGAACTGCCCGGCCTGGGCGCCAGGCCGCTGTCCAGCCTCCTGGCGGGCGGCACGGGTGCCTGCCCCAACTACAGCGACAAGGACATCCATGAGGGTGTCTCCGGCTGGTGGTTCTACTTCAACTACACGGCCACCGCGGTTCCCTATGCCGAATGAGCTCGGCCGGGGGGCGATCGCGCTGGCGCTGGCGTGGCTGCTCAACGCCTGCGCGCTGCCGACCACCGCTGGCGGACCGGACCGGCAACCGGGCCATCCGCTCATCCTGATCTCCCTGGACGGCTTCCATCCCGACTACCTTGACCGCGGCCTCAGTCCGCGACTCCAGGCGCTGGCCGACGAGGGCGTGCGCGCACGCTGGATGAATCCCTCGTTTCCGTCCAAGACGTTTCCCAACCACTACACGATGGTCACCGGCTTGCGACCGGACCGGCATGGCATCGTCGACAACAACATGGTGGATCCGAAACTGGGCCGTTTCGCCCTGCACGACCGGGCCGCCGTGTCCGACGGCCGTTGGTGGGGTGGCGAACCGCTGTGGATCGGCGCCGCGCGCGCCGGGCTGCGCAGTGCCACGCTGTTCTGGCCGGGCTCGGAGGCGGCGATCGGCGGCCGCCGGCCAGACCGATGGCTGCCCTACGATGCCGCGATGACAATGCCTGACCGCGTCGACCAGGTCCTCGCCTGGCTGGCCCTGCCGGCGCCGCGGCGCCCCCATCTGGTCACGCTCTACCTGGAGGCGGCCGACGCCACCGGCCACCTTTACGGACCCGACTCGGCGCAGCTGGATGCCGCGCTGGTCGCCCTGGACAACGCCCTGGGGCGCCTGCTCGACGGCCTGGAAGGGATCGGGCTGGACGGCCGCGTCAATCTGGTGATCGTCTCCGACCATGGCATGGCCCAGGTCGACCCCGAGCGCACCCTGGTCCTGGAAGACCTCGTCGATCCCGCACTCGTGGAGATTGTCAGCCTGTCCGAACTGCTGTCCTTCAACCCCCGGCCGGGCAGGACGGCGGAGGCGGAGGCAGCCCTGCTGGCGCCCCGCGAGGGGCTGTCCTGCCACCGTCGTTCGGAGACACCCGACGACTGGCGGTTCGGCAGCCACCCCAGGGTGCCGGCGATCGTCTGCCTGCTCGACGAGGGCTGGCGGGTACGCCGGCGCGAGCGCTTCAACCCCTGGCAGGACCGCACCGAGGGCAATCGGGGCGCGCACGGATTCGACCCGGCCTCGCCGGCCATGCGCGCGCTGTTCGTCGCCCAGGGCCCGGACCTCGCCGCCGGCCTGCTCGCCGAACCGTTCGACAACGTCCATGTCTATCCCCTGCTGGCGGCCCTGCTCGGCATCGCGCCGGCGCCGGGCGATGGCGACCCGGCGGTGACCGCCGCCATGCTGCGCTGAGCGGCGCCCGCCCGGGAGCCTGGCGCTCAGGCCGCCCCGGGCAGGGCCTTGCGGAAGGCGTTCAGCACGCCCTCGCGCCGGTGGTGGACGCCGCCCCGCACCACCTCGACGCCGCCGGCCCAGACGCGGTCGATGGCCGGGCGACGGCTGGCGAACAGCCAGGCATCGAGGAGGCCGGTCTCATCGTGGCCGATCAGCGCGGGCTCATCCGGAGCGAGGGCGATCAGGTCCGCGGGCATGCCGGCGCCAGCGCCGCTCGCCATCGCGTCGGGTGCGCTGCCGACACCACAGGCACGTCCGCCCCTCAGGGCCTCGGCCAGCAGCGTCTCACCGACGCTGGGCCTGGCCGCGTCGCAGACGAGATTGCGGCGACGATGCAGGAGGCGCTGTCCATACTCCAGCCAGCGCAGTTCCTCCACCGGCGACACGCCAACCTGGCTGTCCGTGCCGATTCCCCAGGCGCCCCCGGCGGCACGGTAGTCCAGCAGCGGGAACAGGCCATCACCGAGGTTGGCCTCGGTGCTCGGGCACAAGGCGACCGTGGCGCCGGTGGCGGCCAGCGCGGCAGTCTCGTCCGACGTCATGTGGGTGGCGTGGACCAGGCACCAGTGCTCGTCGACCGGGGCATGGTCCAGCAGCCAGCGCACCGGGCGGGCGCCGCGCGCCGCCAGGCACTGGTCGACCTCGCCCTGCTGCTCGGCAATGTGGATGTGCATGGGCCGACCTGCAGCCAATCCCGAGTCCAGGCACCCGGCCAGCGCGTGCGGCGGCACCGCGCGCAGACTGTGCAGCGCCATGCCGACCACCACGCGATCGCTCTCGAGCCCGCGCAGGGACTCGACCAGGCGGAGGTAGCTCTCCAGATCATGTCCGAAGCGGCGCTGGCCGCCGGCCAGGGGCCGGCCGTCGAAGCCGCCGGTCATGTAGAGCACCGGGAGCAACGTGATGCCGATACCGGTGTCTGCAGCCGCCCGCAGCAGAGCCCGGCTCATCGCCGCGGGGTCGTCGTAGGGCGTGCCGTCCGTCTGGTGATGCAGGTAGTGGAACTCGCACACCCAGGTGTGGCCAGCCTCGAGCATTTCCACAAACAGCTGGCAGGCGATCGCATGGAGCGACTCCGGCTCCAGCCGCCCGGCGAGCCGGTACATCGCTTCCCGCCAGGTCCAGAAGCTGTCAGCCGGATCGCCCTGGCGTTCGGCATGGCCGGCCATCGCGCGCTGGAAGGCGTGCGAATGCAGGTTGGGCAGGCCCGGCAGCAGCCAGCGGACCGCCTCCGCTGGCGGGCACTCGAGCGCGTCTGCCGCTGCCACGCGGCCATCGGCCAGGGTCAGGCGGCGCGCCCCCTGCCAGCCGCCCGGCAGCCAGAGAGATTCCGCAGCAATGGTGAACCGGTCGCTCATTTCGCCCTACCCGCCTGCCCGGCCGCGCCGGAGCTTCGCCAGTGTAAGCGCGACCGCCGCCGGACCGGTGCCAGGCCGGCGCGGCGAAGCCTGCGGCCGCTTCGCGCCGGCCCGGACAGACCCCTCAGTCCCGCCGCAAGGTCCGCTCCAGGGCCTGCCACGTCGCCGGCAGCAGGGGCTGGTAACCAGCCATCGCCGGCAGCAGGAGAAAGGCATCGAAATGCTGCACGGCCGGCAGTTCCTCGCTGGCGATGCGCGCGCCACGGGCGCGCGCGGCGGCCACCCAGGGGCGACTGCTGAAGGCCGGCGGCACCAGGGCATCGTCGGCGCCATGCAGAACAGTGATGTTCGCTGTCAACGGTCTGCCGCTGGCGCGCACCGAAGCGATGCCGGCACGCACCCGCTCGCTGTCCGGTCCCTCCTCCAGCCACAGCCGACGCAGGCACATCAGGCCCGGCAGGGCGGCATCCTCGCCGCCCGCGGCGGGATCGACCAGGGCAACGCCGGCAGTGGGCGGTATGCCGCTGCCGTCGCTGCTCCACGCGGCCCGCTCCGCCTCGGAGGCGATCCGTCGGCCACCGCCGGCGTCCAGTGTCGCGAAGCCGTAGCCGCACGGATGCTCGCCGGTTCCGTACCGGCCGTAGGCGCTGGCATAGGTCACCGCCACCGCCCGCCACAGATCGAAGGCGATGTTCTGGCCGGCCAGCCGCAAGGCGCCCGGTTCCCAGCCGGCCGCGCGCAGGCGCTCGTGCGCCTCCCGGGCCTGACCGGTACCGGTGCGGGCATCCAGCAGGCCGGCGGCCGCCAGCAGGCGGCAGCGGATCCGCCCCTGCTCGCGCAGGGCGTCGGTGACGAACGGCGCGTCCCGCCAGGCCTCGCCGGCCAGCAGACAGGGCTGGTAGATGGCGGCCTCGGTGACGTAGTCGTAGATGGGCCGGGACCCAGGCCAGTCGACGTCGATGTTCGGCGCTGCGGCGACCGCGGCCGCCAGAAGGCCGTCGCCGTCGAGTTCGGTGGCGCGCAGGACGGCGCCGCCACCATTGGAGATGCCCACCGCGACGACCCGGGTGTCGGCAGCGGTGAACGGCGCCCTGCGCAGTCCCGCCTCGCCCAGCAGGGCCAGGCCGAAACGCGCGGCCACCAGCACGTGCTCGCCCCAGCGTGCTTCGGGATTGTCCTGCGAATGCGCATGGGGCACCCGGACGCCGCCGTCGTCGAGCGCCTGGAAATTCGAACCCGCGCCCTTGTCGGTGTACACGACCGCGCAGCCGCGCGGCAGCGCCACCGGACCGGCCACTGCGATGGCGCCGTACACGCCCCGGGATCCCGATGCCGGTGCCACCACCAGGCAGGGCCGCGCGCTGTCGAAATCGTCGGGCAACTGCAGCACGACGCGGTGCGCATGCCGGTCCCCGGCCAGCTGCAGCTGTGCCTGGAACTCGCGTCCCGGAACGACCGGCAGCGCCTCCGGCATCGACTGCGGACGCAGGTCGGCAATGCCACGCCAACTGGCGTGGATGGCCCGCCTTCGCAGCGCCGCCGGGTCCGGCACCGCGCTGGCCGGTGCCGGCAACTGGCGCAGGCCAGCCAGGCCCAGGCCGGCGCTCAGCAGGTCATCGTCCTGCCGATGCACGGTCTCGGTGACCGTGCCGACCAGCTCCGGAACCAGGCTGCGCAGGTCCTGGCGCGTCGGGGACGTGGCGCAACCGGTCATCGCGACCACGGCAGCAAGAACGACGAGGGACGCTCTGGACATGCGGGATACTCCAAGGCCATGGCAACTGGGGGCGCAAGCGGTGCTCAGCCTGCAGGATAGCCGGCCCCGGCCCGGCGTCCATCGCACCAAGGGGCAGGCCGGCCGCGTATCCTTGCCGGCATGAGCGTGCTGCTGGTCGCCGATGACCACCCCCTGTTCCGCAAGGCCCTGGCCCAGACCGTGGCGGAGCACCTGCCCGGCGCCGAGGTGCTGGAAGCGGAAGACCTCGACGGCACGCTGGCGACGCTGGCGCGCCGCCCGGAGATCGACCTGGTGCTGCTCGACCTGAACATGCCCGGCAGCCAGGGCCTGCTCGGGCTGGCCCGCCTGCGGGCGGCGTTTCCCGCGACCGCCGTGATGATGGTTTCCGGGCACGAGGATCCTGCGACCATCCGCGCGGCGCTCGACGCCGGTGCCATGGGCTTCGTGCCGAAGCGGGCCCCGGCCGTGCAGCTCGCCGGCGCGCTGACCTGCGTGCTCGACTGCCGGCCCTGGATTCCTCCGGAACTTGCCGACGCCGTCGCCGCGGCCGCCCTTCCGGCACCCTCGCCCGCCCTGCGCCTGGCGGCGCTCACCCCGCAGCAGCGCCGGGTTCTCGAACTGGTCGCCCGGGGGCAGCTCAACAAGCAGATCGCCGACGCCATGGGTATCCAGGAACGCACCGTGAAGGCCCATCTCACGGCGATCTTCGAGCGCCTGGGCGTTCGCAACCGCACCCAGGCCGGGGTGCTCCTGAAGCAGATGGTCGCGACCGGCGACGGCACCTGAGCCGCGGCCCACCATTCCACCGGAGACCTCCATGCGATTCCTGCACACCATGCTGCGCGTCAGCGACCTCGAGGCCAGCCTGCATTTCTGGCGCGATCTCCTGGGACTGGAGGAAGTGCGTCGGACCGAGCACCCGCAGGGTCGCTTCACCCTGGTCTTCCTGGCCGCACCGGGCGACGCCGAGCGCGGCCAGATCGAGCTCACCTGGAACTGGGACCCGGAGGACTACGGAAGCGCCCGTAACTTCGGCCACGTCGCGTTCGAGGTCGACGACATCCACGCCGTGTGCGCACGTCTGGCAGCGGCCGGCATCGCCATCAACCGGCCGCCGCGCGACGGCCGGATGGCCTTCGTGCGCTCGCCGGACCTGATCTCGGTGGAACTGCTCCAGAAGGGCGGCGCGCTGCCGCCCGTCGAGCCCTGGCTGTCGATGGCCAATACCGGCGTCTGGTAGGCCCGCGCTCAGGCCCGGGCCACCCGGGCCAGCAACGAGCGCAGCGCCAGCGGCCGTACCGGCTTGTGCAACAGGTGGCAGCCGACGGCGGCGACCGCGGCGGCGGTCGCCGGATCGTGGTCGGCGGTGACCACGATCGTCGGCAGCTCGCCCAGCGCGTCGACCAGGTCCGCCCGGAGCCCGAGGCCGGTCCGGTCGCCATCCAGGTGGTAGTCCAGCACCAGGACATCCGGCCGCTCCGACCGCGCCAGGCGCAGCGCCGTATCGCCCTCCGTCGCCGCCTGCACCCGGTAGCCCCAATCGCCCAGCAGAGCGGTCATCGCCGCCAGCACCGCGGGGTCGTTGTCCACGACCAGCACCCGCGCGGCGCCGTCCGCCAGCACGGAGCACGCATCGGGCTTCGCTGGCTGCGGCTGGGGGGCGACGCGCGGCACGCTCACCGCGAACACGCTGCCGCGCCCCGGCCAGGAACGCAGCGCCAGCGGGTGCCCCAGCAGCTGCGCCATGCCCTGCGCGATGGCCAGTCCCAGGCCCAGTCCCTGGCCGTCGCGGTCCAGGCGCCGGAAGGCCTCGAAGACGAGCTCATGGTGGTCAGCGGCGATGCCGGGGCCGCTATCCCACACCTCGATGCGCAGCGACTCCCCGACATGCCGACAGCCCAGCACGATGCGGCCGTGGCGCGTATATCGGATCGCGTTGGCCAGGAAGTTCTGCAGGACGCGCCTGAGCATGTGCGGATCGCTGCACACCCATGCCCGGGTCGGCACCGCGCGCAGCGTCAGGCCGCGCGCCTGCGCCAGCACGCCGAACTCGGCCGCCAGGTGGGCCAGCAGCTGTCCCAGGTCGACCGCCTGCAAGGTCGGCTCGATACGTCCCGACTCCAGCCGGGAGATGTCGAGCAACCCGCCCAGCAGATCCTCGGCGGCCGCCAGGGCCGCGGCGATGTGGTCGACCGTGGCCGCCAGCGGTCCGTCCGCAACTTTCTGCGCGAGACCATGGCTGAACAGCCGGGCGGCATTGAGGGGCTGCGCCAGGTCGTGGCTGACCGCGGCCAGGAAGCGGGTCTTGTCCTGGCTGGCGCGCTCCGCGAGCGCCCGTGCGCGCTCCGATTCCGCGGTGCGTTCGGCCACGCGCTGCTCGAGCGTCGAGGCGGCCAGCTTCAGTTGCGCCTCGGTGCGCCGGAACGCGCTGACATCGGTGAAGGTCGCGACGAAACCGCCGCCGGGCATCGGCGTGCCCCGGATCTCGACCACCTCGCCGCCGGGAAAGGTCCGCTCGGAGACGTAGGGTGTTCCGGCGCGCATGTGGCCAAGGCGCCGGGCCAGCAGTCCGTCGATATCGCCTGGACCGGCCATGCCGGCATCGAGGTTGTGCCGGAGCAGGCGCTCCACCGCCACGCCGACCTGAAGCAGCCCTTCCGGGTAGCGGAACAGGTCGCTGTAGCGGCGGTTCCACGCGACCAGGCGCAGCTCGCGGTCGACCACGCTGATGCCCTGGCTCATGTTCTGCAGTGCCGCTTCCAGCACCTGCTGGTTGAAGCGCAGGGCCTGCGAGGTTTCGCCGACCAGCTCGGCCACCGACTCGAGCTCGGCCGGACCGCGGCGCCGCAAGGTATCCAGCAGCAGCCGCGCCGAGGCGGCCCCGATGACGCCAGCCAGCGCCAGCTCGACGCGCTGGACCGTGGCCTGATCGGCATCGCCGTGCGGTCCATCCTGCGCCGGCAGTGCCGCAACCAGCGCTCGCGGGTCGAGGAAGCGTGCGGCCAGCCGGCGCAGCTCGGCCGCCGGCATGCCGCCGCGGGGGCGTTCGGGCTGCGCCCCGCGACTTCCGAGCAGCCCGACCAGCGCCAGGTTGGCGGCAAAGCCGACCAGGGTTGCCCGGGTGAGCGGCTCCAGCGCGCCCAGCCCGAGCAGGTCGCCCGGCGACAGCCAGGACATGCCGAGTGGGCCTGCGACCAGCCAGGCCGGCTCGGCGCCGCTCGCCACCGCCAGTTGCGGCACCAGCAGCACATAGGCCCAGACGGCGACGCCGGCCAGCAGTCCCTGGATCACCGCCGCTGCCGGCGTGCCCGGACGGTAGAGGGCAAGCAGCACGGCCGGCGCCAGCTGGCCCAGCGCCGAGAACGACTGCGCTCCGATGTCGGCAAGCGCATCGCTGCCGGCCAGCGCCCGCGAATAGGCCC
Organism: Lysobacterales bacterium; assembly: GCA_019634735.1. Lineage (NCBI taxonomy): Bacteria > Pseudomonadati > Pseudomonadota > Gammaproteobacteria > Lysobacterales > Lysobacterales bacterium. The sequence goes on from JAHCAT010000001.1 coordinate 533,069, forward strand.
AGGCCATCAGCAGCACCGCTACAACGCAGAACCGTCGCATCACCAGGACGCGCTGCCGCAGGTCGCCGGCGCCGGTCCGCGCCCAGCCCCGCCCCAGCAACGGCGTCAGCCAGTGATTGCCCAGCATGAGGCTCAGGGCCAGCGTCGCCACCACGACCATCGCCGTCGCGGCGCTGAGCCCGCCCAGGAAGGCAAGCAGGGCCAGCAACGGCTGGCCGGCCAGCATGGGCAGGGCCAGCACGTACAGGTCGGAGTCGACGCGGTCGCCGACCAGGAGCGCGCCGGCCCAGGCCAGGGGCAGCACGGGAAGGGCGATCAGGGCGAGGAACAGGGGAAAGCGCCAGCGTGCGGCCCGCACATGCCCGGCGTCGGCGCACTCGATGACGCCGACATGGAACTGGTGCGGCAGCGTGAACATGGCAAGGGCGCCCAGCACCGCCAGCGCCAGGAAGCCATCGCCGCCACCCAGCGCGGGGGGCAGCTCGAGCGCCGCGGCCTGGGCCAGGGCCAGCGGGTTCTGGCCCGGACCCAGCACCACGAACGCACCGATGGCCAGCAGCGCGGCCAGCTTGAACAGCGATTCGAAGGCGATCGCCAGCAGCAGGCCGGGATGGCGGTCGCTGGCGGCCGCCCGCCGGGTACCGAAGGCGATCGCGAACACGGCCATCGCCAGCGCGACCCACAGGGCGCTGTCGTCGAGGCTGCTGCCCGGCCCGGCCAGCAGGTCGAAGCTGGTCGACACCGCCTTCAGTTGCAGGGCCAGGTAGGGCAAGGTCCCGAGCAGGACGACGCCGGTGACGGTCGCGGCCAGGACCGGGCTGGTACCCAGGCGGGCAGCGACGAAATCGGCGAGCGTCGTGCTGTTCTGGGCATGCGCCTGGCGAACCAGCCGGGTCAGGAAGCGCCAGCCGAAAACGAACAGGAGCATGGTGCCGACGAAGGTCGGGGGCAGCCACCATCCCGAGCGCAGGGCCTGGGTCACCGTGCCGTAGAACGTCCATGAGGTGCAGTAGACGCCCAGCGCCAGGGCATAGGTCCAGGGGCCGGGTTGCCAGCCGCGTCGCGCCATCCGCTCACCGGCGACCGCCACTGCGAACAGAAGACCCAGCCAGATCGCGGCGGCGGCGACGATCAGCGCGGTCGACATGGAGGGCCCCGCTCAGGAGTGCGGGCCGGCATCGGCCAGCACGTCGCGCACCAGGGGCACGGTCACCCGGCGCTGCCGCGCCAGGCTTTCGCGATCGATCCGGTCGACCAGGGCGAGCAGGTTCGGCAGGTCGCGGCGTTGATGGCGGAACAGGTAATCGAGGACGGCCTCGTCGAGCTCGAATCCGCGCTCCCGCGCCCGCGCCGCCAGCAGCCTGCGGCGTGCCGGTTCCGGCAGCGGCTGAACCGTGACCAGCGTCGCCGCCTCCAGGCGGGAGCGCAGGTCGGGCAGCAGCAGCGGCAATCGCGCGGGGGGCTCGCGGCCAGCCATCAGCAGGCGCGCGCCGCGGTCCAGTGCGCGGTTGTAGAGGTCGAACACGGACAGCTCACGGCTTCGCGTGCCAGCAACCTGCTCGACTTCGTCGATCAGCAGCAGGTCGTGGCCGGCGAGCGACTGCAGGGCGTCGCCATCGAAGTCGGCCCACCGCGACAGCGCGACATAGGCGCAGCGCAGGCCGCGGGATCGCCCGGCCTCACCGGAACCCGCCAGCAGGTGCGTCTTGCCGACACCTTGCGGGCCGGCCAGCAGCAGCGGCGCAGCGCCCGGCGGCGCCGCAAGCAGACCCTGCAACAGGGGCGGCACGGCCTCGTTGCCGGTGGCATCGAATTGCCCCAGACGGGCGGCCGGCGGCACCGGCCAGGCCAGCGGCAGCTGCCTGCTCACACGGATGCCGGGGGATCGTCGCTGCGCGTCGCACCAGGCTCGACGATCACCCGAGGGGTATCGGCCTGCCGGTAGGCCTCGCTTTCGCGATAGCGCTGCAGCGCGAAGCGCAACAGGACCACCAGGACAGCGGCAACCGGAAGCGCCAGCAGCACGCCGGTAAACCCGAACAGCTGGCCACCCGCCAGTACCGCGAAGATCACCGCCACCGGGTGCAGGCCGATGCGATCGCCGATCAGCCAGGGCTGCAGCACCATGCCCTCCAGGAGGTTGCCGACCGCGAACAGGGCCAGAACCGCGACCAGGTGCCAGGCCTCGCCGAACTGGAACACGCTCGCCGCGACGGCCATGGCGACTCCGACGAAGGTGCCCAGGTAAGGCACGAAGGAGACCAGCCCGGCGACGATGCCGATCAGCAGGGCGAGATCGACGCCCAGCGCGGCCAGGCCGACCGAGTAGATCACCGCCAGGGCGAGCATCACCAGCAGCTGGCCCCGGAAGAAGGCACCCAGCACCTGGTCCGATTCGCGCGCCAGCCGCGTGACGGTGGGCGCGCTGGCACGCGGCAGCAGTCCGTGGATTCGCGCCACCAGCAGGTCCCAGTCGCGCATCAGGTAGAAGGCGACCACCGGGATCAGCACCAGGTTGATCAGGAACGAGACCACGGCCATGCCCGAGCGGGTCAGCCCGGATGCCATTCCGGCAGCGACACCGCCAGCGCTTTGCCAGTGCTCCCTGGCCAGCTCGGAAAGATCGGGGAGGTCGCCGCCGCCGAGTTCGATGCCCAGCCGCGCGCCCAGCCACGGCAACGCGGACTCCTGAAGCCATGCCAGCCAGCCTGGCAGCGACTCGACCAGACGCAGCACCTGGCGCTCCAGCATCGGCACCAGCAGCAGCACGGCGGCGGCAAGGAGCATGGCAAGCAAGGCGAACACCAGCACCACGGCGCCGGTCCGACCCAGCCGCCAACGCCCGCGACCGGTGCGCTCGAGCCGGTCGACCAGCGGATCGCCCAGATAGGCGACCAGGGCGCCGGCCAGGAACGGCGTCAGGACCGGACCCAGCAGCCACACCAGCAGACCGGCGATCAGCGCCACCACCAACCAGAACCAGCGAACCGGGTTCATCGCGATTCCCTCCGTCGTTGCCAGATGGCCATCGCCCGGTAGCTCCAGGTCCGGACATAGTCGGCGCCGCTGACCACGATCAGGGCGGTGACCAGCGCCAGCAGGGCCGGTGCCGCGATGCCCGGCAGCGGCCAGTCCGCCATCGTCGCCAGCAGGACCAGCACCAGCAGCACCTCGCCCAGGGTATTGAGCTTGCCCAGGACGCGTGGCTCGGGCTGCACCGGTTCGACCAGGTTGTGGTAGGCAACGGCGCCGGCGACGATGACCAGATCCCTCAGCAACGCCAGCACCACGAACCAGGCCGGCGCGACGCCCGCCACGGCCAGCGCGACCAGGGCGGATACCAGGAACAGCTTGTCGGCCAGCGGATCGAGAAGTCCGCCGAGCCGGCTCTGCCAGCCGAAGCGCCTTGCCAGGAGACCATCCAGCACATCGCTCATGCCGATCGCGGCGGCAAGCCACAACGCCCGCAGCGGCTGGCCGTCGAGGATCGCCCAGGCCAGCGGCAGGCACAGGCCCATGCGCGCCAGGGTGATCAGGTTGGGCAGATGGCGCAGCATGCGGCCGACCTCAGCGCCAGTTGGCGGCTTGCGGACACAGCCTGGGGGCCGGTCGACCTGTCCGGGAACCTCCTCTTGTAGCCATACCTGGTGCGCAGCCCTCTCGTTCGATGCCGGCCGCCGGACCCGATGGGGCGACGTCGCGGGTTCGGCTCGGATCGTAGCGATCGGTCGGCGTGTTCACTGGCGTTCGGGGAGGGCTGAAGGGTCGGCGCGGCGGCCGGCCGCACGGCGCGGCCGGGCGGCATTGCGGCCAGGCTCCGGCATCCGCGGGCAACGCCTGAACGGCGAGGCGCGGGGGCGGGCCCGCCGGGAACGCCCCGCCGGGCGACGGTCCGATTGTGGCATAGACGATCAGTCCTGCCAGCGCAGGCGGAGATCGGCATCCGCAACCGGCCCCTCGATGACTCGCAGGCGGCCATCGGCCACCAGCAGGGAAAGCAGGTCGGCCAGCGGGGTATCCAGCGTCACCCGCACCCTCGCCCGCTCGGCCGCCGCCACCTCCGGGAACACGCCGGCGACCATCGTCTGCGAGGACAGCAGGGCATTGGCGGCCGCCCAGGCACCGGCGCGCTCCAGCCCCTCGATCCAGATCACGTAGTCGCCGGGGCCACGCTCGACCTCGCGGGCAAGGGGCAACACATCGCTCGCACGCACCGCGTGCTGCCCGGCCAGCACGCCAACCAGGCGCGCGCCGCCCTCGGCCAGCGCGATCGCCGGCGATGGCCCGCTGCTGGCGAACCGTTCTGTGTCGGCCAGGTCGACCACCCACCAGTCGACCGAGCCGCCATCGAGGTCCGGCCGGATCCAGGCAAGTACCAGGGGGCCATCGGGATAACGGCGCCTCGCCCCGCGCAGCGCGTCCTCGAGCCCATCGCCGGCCAGGGCCTCGATGAGCCGCAGGTCCTCGAGATCGCCAAGCGGAGCGACCGGCACGACACCGCGCGCGGCGAGTCGCGTAAGCAGTTCGGCAGCGACCGGATCGCGACCGGCATCGACCAGCCGTGGCCCGGCTTCATCGTCCATCGCCAGCCAGAGCACCGGTCGCACCTGGCCTCCCCGCCACACCGGAAGTCCGGTGCGGACCAGGAAGCCGCGCAGTGCGGCCGTGTCGAACCAGGCGTGCAACAGCAGCCGGATCGAGGGAATGCCGCTCGCGGTGGGCCGGCTGACCTGTTCGTAGCTGAAGCGCTGCAGGACCATGTCGTCGGCCAGCAGGGGCGTCAGGTCGAGTTCGACGATCCGCTCCGGCGAAGGGGTCAGTCGCTGCAGGGCGTCGGCCAGTGCCCGGCCGACCCCCTCCGAGCGCGCCGCCGCGCTGCGATCGGCGACCACGGTGCTGGCCTGCACAGTGTCCGGGGGTGGGCTCGCGAGGGCCTGGAAGGCCAGGGAAAGCAGCGCGGCGGCCAGTGCGGGTCGGCACCGGAACAGGTCGAGGGTCATCGGGTCGGCCGGGGTCGGGAATGCGCGGAGTATCCGGAACACGGCCACCGCAGTCCATTGCCCGGTCCGCGCCGGCCGCCGGTTCGCTATCATTCGCGGCCCCGGGGACGGAGTCCGTCCGCCCGCTGCCGACCGCCCCGCTGTCGCGCCTGGCGTTCGGCCACCGGCCTCCCCGCCCCGTCCGGACGCCCCAGCCGCGATGAATCACGAGCCGAATCCTTCCCTCAGCTACCGCGACGCCGGTGTCGACATCGACGCCGGCAACGCCCTGGTCGAACGCATCAAGCCCGCCGTGGCCCGGACCCGGCGACCGGAAGTGCTGGGCGGCCTGGGTGGCTTCGGCGCTCTGTTCGAACTGCCCCCCGGTCGCTGGCGGCATCCGGTCCTGGTGTCCGGCACCGATGGCGTCGGCACCAAGCTCAAGCTTGCCCAGCAGCTCGATCGCCATGACGGCATCGGCATCGACCTGGTCGGCATGTGCGTGAACGACGTCCTTGTTCAGGGCGCCGAGCCGCTGTTCTTCCTCGACTATTTCGCCTGCGGCCGGCTCAGCGTCGACACCGCCGCCACGGTGGTCGGCTCCATCGCGCGCGGCTGCGAGCTGGCCGGTTGCGCCCTGGTGGGCGGCGAGACCGCGGAGATGCCGGGCATGTACGAGGATGGCGAGTACGATCTCGCCGGATTCTGCGTTGGCGCCGTCGAGAAGTCGGCGCTCAACGACGGCAGCCGGATCGCCGCCGGCGACGTGCTCCTGGGCGTGTCCTCCAGCGGCGCGCACAGCAACGGCTACTCGCTGATCCGCCGGATCCTGGCGCGCGACCCAGACGCCCTGGATCGCGAACTCGATGGCGCCCGTCTTGCCGACCTGCTGATGTCGCCGACGCGCATCTATGTGCGCCCGGTGCTCGATCTGCTCGCGGCGGGCGTGGCCATCCACGGCATGGCCCACATCACCGGCGGCGGACTGACCGAGAACATCATCCGGGTAGTGCCCCCCGGACTGGGCCTGCGCATCGACCCCATGGCCTGGTCGCGCCCTGCCCTGTTCGACTGGCTGCAGCGCACCGGCAACGTGACCGACACCGAGATGTGGCGCACCTTCAACTGCGGCATCGGTTACGTGCTGCTGCTGCCCGGTCACGCCGTGACGGCCGCGCGCGGCCGCCTGGCCGAGGAGGGCTGGGCCTGCTGGGAGATCGGTGCCGTGGAGGACGCCGCCGGCGGCGACCGCCTGCGGTTCGCCTGAAGCCCGCCGCACCGATGCCGCCGCCCCTGCGGCTTGCCGTACTGGTATCCGGCCGCGGCAGCAACCTGGCGGCCCTCCTTGCCGCCCACGCCCGCGGCGAGCTGGATGTCGAGCCCGTGCTGGTCGCAAGCGACCGCCCGGGTTGCGCGGCCCTGGCGATCGCACGGGCCGCCGGCGTTCCCGTGGCCGCGTTGCCGCCCCGCGAGTTCGCGAGCCGTGCCGCCTTCGACCGCGCGCTGTTCGGGCGGGTCGCCGACGCCGCGCCCGACCTGCTTGTGCTCGCGGGCTTCATGCGCATCCTGGATGCCGAGGTGGTCGCCTCGGCGCCCTGGCCGATGATCAACGTGCATCCCTCCCTGCTGCCCCGGCACCCCGGCCTGGATACCCACGCCAGGGCCCTCGCGGCCGGCGACGCCGAGCACGGCGCCAGCGTGCACCAGGTGATTCCGCAGCTCGATGCCGGACCGGTGCTCGCGCAGGCAAGAATCCCCGTGCACGGCACGGACACGCCGGAAACGCTGGCGGCGCGCCTGCTGCCCCTCGAGCATGCCCTGCTGGTCGGCGTGGTCGGACTGATCGCGGACGGGCGTCTGCGCCTGTCGCAAGCCGGGATTCAGTTCGACGGCGCGACACTGGCGGCCCCCCTGGTACTGGAGATTCCCGATGACGGTGATGCAAAGGCTGCTCGCCTGCGTGCTCCCGGCGATCGTCCTGCTGCCGGCAACGGTCCGCGCTGAGGCGCCGATCGCGCCGTTCCAGGCCGACTACGAGGTGCTGCGCAACGGTCGCGCCGTCGGCTCCAGCCGGATCGAACTGGCCGACCTGGGCGACGGCACGTGGCGCTGGCGGTCCAGCACCACCGGCGAGCGCGGCATGGCATCGATGGTCGGTCTGCGCATCGACCAGGAGATGCGCTTCCGCTGGCACGATGGCCTGCCCAAGCCGATCGAATCGCATTACCGGCAGCGTGCCACCCTGGGCAATCGGGAAGTCCGGGTCAGCTACGACTGGGATGCCCTGCGCTATACCCTGGTCGACCGAAAGGGCGAACATCGCCACCCCCTGGTCGAGGGCGCCAGCGACCGCTATGGCAGCGGCGCCGCCCTGGTCGCCCTGCTGGCCGCCGGGCGGAACGATTTCGAAATCGACGTCGCCTATCCCGATGGCCTGCGCGCCTGGCGCTTCCGGGTCTCCGGCCAGGAGACGGTCGACACCCCGTCCGGCCCGGTGCAGGCGCAACGCCTGGAGCGCGTCCGCGCCGGCGACGACGACCGCAGCACGGTGAGCTGGCACGATCCGCGGCGCAGCTACCTGATGGTGAAGATGATCCAGGTCGAGGATGGCGACCGCACCGAAACGCGGCTGCGCGGCCTCGTCACCGACTGACCCGGTCGGCATCCGCCGGGCGGCCGGGGCACGCGCCCCGGCCCGATTGCTCGGCGGCGAAGCCGGCACTGGCAGGCCGCGCACCGACCGGCCACGCCGGACTCAGGCGCCGCTCTCCACGAAATCGACGCGCCGGGTCATGCCGCAGACCAGCTCGTAGCCGATTGTTCCGGCATGGCCGGCGATCGTCTCGACCGGCAACGCCGGACCCCAGAGCACCACCGTGTCCCCGACCGCCGCCGCCGGATGGCCGCGCAGGTCGATGGTCACCAGGTCCATCGACACCCGGCCCACCAGCCGCGCCGGACGCCCGTGCAGCAGCACCGGCGTGTCCGGTCCGGCATGCCTCGGGTAGCCGTCGCCATAGCCGATCGCGACCACGCCGACCGGCATGGTCTGCGGGCAGGTCCAGGTCGCGCCATAGCCCACCGCCTCCCCTGCCGCCACCGTGTTGATCGCCAGCAGGCGGGCGCTCAGCGTCATCGCCGGCCGGAAGCCGAAACTGGCGCCGGTCCGGCCGGCGACCGCGGAAACCCCGTACAGGACCCCGCCGGCGCGCACCCAGTCCCCGTGGCTGGCCGGCCAGCCCAGGATCGCCGCCGAGTTCGCCAGCGAACGATTGCCAGGCAGGCCGGCCGTCGCCTGGGTGAACCGGTCGGCCTGCAGCGCCGTGGCCGACTCCCCGAACTCGTCCGAGCGCGCGAAATGCGTCATCAGCTCGATGCGCCCGCCGACCTGCGGGAGGGCGAGCAATCGGGCGTGCACGGCCGCCGCCTCGTCCGCCGGGAAGCCCAGGCGGTGCATGCCGGTGTCGATCTTCAACCAGACCGCCGGTAGGGGTCGCGGGTCGCGCTCCGCTTCCAGCCAGGCGAGCTGGCTTTCGTGGTGCAGCACCGGCTCCAGGGCCAGTGCCCGCATCGCCGGCAGGTCTTCCGGCTCGTCGATGCCGGACAGCACCACGATCCTGTTGTCCAGCCCGGCGGCGCGGATCCGCTGGCCGTCGGCGATCGAGGCGACTCCGAAGGCGTCGGCGCCGGCCAGCGCACGCGCGACCCGTTCAAGACCATGCCCGTAGCCGTCCGCCTTGACCACCGCCATGACCCGCGACGCGGGCGCCAGCATGCGCACGCGGGCGAGGTTGGCGCGCAGCGCATCCAGGTGGATGGTGGCGACGACGCGACGGCTCATGCGATGCGCGACAGCCGCGCAGCGGCGCGCCCGGCCCGGGTCGGCACCGTGCCGATCGTGCGCCGGAGACGGGCCCGCAGGTCGCGCCAGCGGGCGTCCTCAGTGATAGCCGCTGTCCTCGCGGGCATGGTTCTCGAACTTGGTGTACTGGCCCAGGAAGGTCAGCTTGACGACGCCGGTCGGGCCGTTTCGCTGCTTGCCGATGATCACCTCGGCGATGCCCTGCTCGGTCGACTCCTTGTTGTAGTACTCGTCGCGGTAGATGAACACGATCACGTCGGCGTCCTGCTCGATGGCGCCGGACTCGCGCAGGTCGGACATCTGGGGCCGCTTGTCGTGGCGCTGCTCCAGGGAGCGGTTGAGCTGGGACAGCGCGATCACGGGCACGCCGAGCTCCTTGGCCAGCGCCTTGAGCGAGCGGGAGATCTCCGAGATCTCGGTGGCGCGGTTTTCCTTGTTGCCCGGCACCGACATGAGCTGCAGGTAGTCGACCACGATCAGGCCGAGGTCGTGGCTGCGCTTCAGGCGCCGCGCGCGCGCCCGCAACTCCGTGGGCGACAGCCCCGGCGTGTCGTCGATGAAGATCCGGGCGTCGGCCAGCAGGGTCATCGCCGAGGTCACCCGCGGCCAGTCCTCGTCGGCGAGGCGGCCGGTCCGCAGCGCCTGCTGGTTGATCCGGCCCAGCGAGGACAGCAGTCGGAAAGTCAGCTGTACCGCCGACATTTCCATGCTGAAGATGGCCACCGGCTTGCGCTCGCGGATCGCCGCATACTCGGCCATGTTGACCGCCAGCGCGGTCTTGCCCATCGAAGGGCGCGCGGCGAGGATCACCAGGTCGCCGGCCTGGAGACCGGCGGTCATGTTGTCGAAATCCGTGAAGCCGGTGGCCAGGCCGGTGATGCTGCTGTCGCTGTGGTAGCGCTCCTGGAGCATTTCCAGGGCCTCGCGCGCCGCTTCCTTGACGCTGACGAACTGGCGGCTGCCGCGGCTGCCGGACTCGGCGATCCGGAACACCTGCTTCTCGGCCTCCTCGATCAGCTCCGCGACCGGCCTCGCACCGGGCTGGAAGCCGTCCGACGCGATCCGGGTACCGGCATCGATCAGCTGCCGCAGCACCGACTTCTCGCGCACGATGGCGGCGTAGGCCTCGATGTTTGCGGCCGAGGGCGTGGCATTGGCCAGTTCGACCACGTAGCCGGCGCCGCCGACGTCGGCGGCACTGCCGTTCGCCTCGAACCATTCGCCCAGGGTGACCGCGTCGCAGGGTTGATTGCGCGCCGAAAGCTCGCCGATGGCACGGAAGATCAGACGGTGCTCGCGCCGGTAGAAGTCCTCCTCGCCGATCTTGTCGGCGACCCGGTCCCAGGCCTGGCCGGAAAGCATGAGCCCGCCGAGCACCGCCTGCTCGGCCTCGATGGAGTGCGGCGGAACGCGCAGGGACTCGATGTTCCGGTCGGCGACCAGGCGTTCGGCGGGCTGGGACATGGGCGTGGATCGATGGCCAACGGGAGACGGTGCAGACGATAAAGCCCCAGCCGTCTCACGTCATGCGACAACCTGTGGACAACCTGTTGAAACGACGTCGGCGCCATCGCGGTCCGGGAGGCGGAGACGGCCCGGACCGGTGGCATCAGCGGCCGGCGAGGTGCTCTTCCAGGAAATCGTGCAGCATCGCGTAGGCCCGCCGTGCCGCGCGCGCGTCGTACCGGCAGCCCGGCGGCAGGTCGGCGTCGGCCTCGGCAAAGCAATGCACGGCGCCGCCGAAGCTCGCCAGCGTCCAGTCGGCGCCCGCGGCGCGCATCTCCGCCTCGAACGCACGCAGGTTGCCATCCGGCACCCACGGGTCGTCGGCGCCATGCAACACCAGCACGGCGGCGCGGACCTCGCCCTTGCCGGCCGCCAGGACCGGTTCGGGATTGCCGTGCAGCGAGACCACCGCGGCGACATCGGCGCCGCTGCGCGCCAGCTCCAGCACCGTGGTCCCACCGAAGCAGAAGCCGACCGCCGCGATCCGTCCCGGCAGCAGGACGGTCCGGCCGTGCTCGGCCAGCGCATCGACCGCAGCCGCGACCCGCGCCCGGGTCAGCGCGCGGTCGGCGAGCACCGCGCCGCTGGCCTGACCGGCCTGGGCGGCGTCGGCAGGGCGAAGATTCTTGCCGTACATGTCCGCGACCAGCACGACATAGCGGCTGCCGGCCAGCACCCTGGCCTTTTCGATGGCGGCATCGGTCACGCCCATCCAGTTGGGCACCATGACCAGGCCGGGACGATGCACGCGCAGGGCGCCGTCGTACACCAGGACGCTCTCGAACACCCGGCCGTCGATCTCGTACTCGTGCTTCTCGACCACGGTCTCCGCACGACAGCTGCCGGCGGCCAGCAGCAGCAGGACGGCAAGTCGGATTGTCATGGCGCGGCTCCAGGGGGCGGAGCGACAAGGATGACCGGCGCCCGTCGTCTTGCCAAGGCGCCTGCGCGATCCGCCGCCGCGCCGCCGACCCGGCCCGCAACACCCTGCGCGGATCGACCGATCAGGCCACGCCCAGTCCGGGAATGCCGGACAGGACTTCCGGATCGAAGCCGGCAGCCGCCGCGAACGCCCTGCCCCGCTCCGTGTAGTCGCGGAAAACCGGGAAGCTTGCGGCACCGGGCGCCAGCAGCACGACGCCGCCCGAGGGCAGCGACAGGCGGGCCAGTGCGACCGAGGCGGCGACATCGCGGCACTCGGCGACCAGAATGCCGGCCTTGCGCAGCAGCGCGGCGATCGCCGGACCGCTCTCGCCCTGCGTGCAGACCAGGTGCGGCTTGTGGCGGGACATCGCGCTGATCGCCGGCCGCCAGTCCAGGCCGCGGTCGAGGCCGCCAAGGATCATCGCCAGCGGCCGGTCCCGGTAGCAGTCCCAGGCGGCCAGCGCCGCGGCCGGCGTCGTGGCGATGCTGTCGTTCACGTAGAGCACGCCGTTGCGCTCGCCCAGTTCCTGCAGTCGGTGCGGCAAGGGCCGGAAGCTGCGCAGGTGCTGGAGCATGCGTTCGGGTTCGAACCCCGCAGCCTCCAGCGTGGCCAGCGCCGCGCAGACATTGCTGGCGTTGTGCCGGCCGCGCAGCGGCAGGCCGTCCATCGGCAGCAGCCGACGCCCGCCCCGCCAGACATGGCCATCCCTGGCGTGCCATCCGTCGGTCAATCCGAAGCGCAGCAGCGCGCCGCGGGCGCCTGCGGGCAGTTCGATCCGCGCCGGCAACACGCAGCGGGCGGCCCGCCCGAACAGGCGCAGCTTGTCGCGGCGATAGCGCTCGGCGTCGCCATGCCAGTCCAGGTGCTCCTCGGCAAGGCTGGTGAGCACGGCCACGTCCGGCTCGGCATCCAGATCGGCGATCTGGAAGCTCGACAGCTCGAACACGTACCAGGCCGCCGGTGGCATCAGGTCGAGGCCCAGCAGCGGCAGGCCGATGTTGCCGGCCAGCGCCGTGCGGATGCCATGGCAGCGCAGCAGGTGCGCCACCAGGGCCGCCGTCGTGCTCTTGCCCTTGGTACCGGTCACCGCGATGGTGCGGGCGCCGGGATGCTCGCCGAACCAGATCGCCGTACCCGAAGTGAGCAGGGTCCCGCGGGTGCGCGCCTGGCTGAGGTCGGGCCGGTACAGGCTGATCCCGGGCGACTTGATCAGCACGTCGAAGCCATCCAGGGCTGCGTCGGCGGAGCCTTCGGCCAGCACGCCGACCCCGGCTGGCGCGGTACGCAGCAGTTCCTCGTACTCGTCGGCCGGGACGATCCAGGTCAGCGGCTTGTCCGGAAAACGCTGCTGCAGGGCCGCCAGCGCCGCCCGCCCCTCGCGGCCGCTGCCCCACACGGCTACCCGTCGGTACTCGAGTTCAGCGTAACGCATCGAAAAGTCCCAGCAGGCGGTCGGGCAGCGCGTGCCCGGAGCGTGGCACCAGAAGAGGCTCCAGCTCAAGGTCGCCGGCTGGCAGCGAGGGCAGTATTTCGGCGGCGAAGCGGCGAACCAGGGCATCTTCGCGCCAGTCGGGCCGCTGCGCCAGCGTGGCCAGCGCCGCGCGCGACTCTGCAGCCTCGCCCACGCACTCGAAGGGCTTGTGCCGTTGCCATTCCAGCAAGGCGTCGAAGTCGCCGGCCAAGGCCGGGTCGTCGAGCAGGTTGCGCCCGAAGATACCGACCAGGGCCGGCTTGGGCAGGAACGGCGCCAATGCCAGGAACACGAAATGGCATTTCGGGCACAGCCCGCACCAGCGCTCGCGCGGCTTGTCCCCCAGCAGACGGAAGTTCCGGTTGCAGCTCGAGAAGTGCGCGTGGTAGCGGGTCAGGCGCGCGAACTGCCGGGTGATCGCCAGCTCGGTGAGTGGCCGAAGCAAGGAGAAGTAGTCGAGGTCCGCCGCGATCCCGGCACGGACCTCGGCGGCGAAGGCGCGCTCGAACCCGATGCCCTTGCTCCACTGGTGGTTGACCACACGGTCCCCGGCCTGGAGCGTGGCGCTCGATGCCGAGGCCTCGTTGGAGAACACCACGGCGTCGTGGCCGTACAGCACGGCTGCCGCCACCAGCACGGCGGAGTTGATCGCCGTGACCGGGATGTGGCCATTCAGCGCGCCCCGCCGGTTGTACTCGAACAGCTCCGGGGCCAGGCTCCGGTGGATGTTCAGCACCGGCAGGCCGGTGCGTTCGGCGACCGCGGCGATCAGCGGCGAATCGCCGACGTGGACCAGGGTCATGGCCTCGCCGGCGGCGCGGAGCAACTCGATGGACACCAGGGAGTCCTTGCCGCCGCCGATCGCCACCAGGCTGCTGCGCGGCAGGTGCAGCGCGGGCGCCGGCCCGGCCTGGTCGCCGCGCGGGAACCGGACCCGGCCGCGCAGGTCGATGCCGTTGCGCCAGGCGAATTCGGCCAGGCCGTCCGTGTAGACCGACTCCAGCAGGTCGGCCAGCCCGGGTGCCGGCGCGGCTCCGTGGACCTCGATCACCGGCGGCACCGCGGCCTTGAAGTAACTCACCCCGGCGACCAGATGGAGCAGCCGGAGGGCCCGTGCAAAGGCATCCGGGTGGGCTGGCGCCGGCGCATCCGGAAAGCCGATCCGCTCGACCAGGTCGACGCCGTCGTCGAAGCCGTACACCAGCCGGGCCTGCCCGGCATCGGCGTCCCACTCGACCCGCCGGAACTGGAAGCGGCCGATGTCGCCGGGAACGAAGGCGACGGCGCTCATGGCACGGCCTCAGCAGCGTCAAGCACGCATTCGCGGGGGCGCCCCCGCAGGTTGTAGTCGCTGGCCATCACCGCACCGTAGGCGCCGGCCAGGTCGAACAGCAGCAAGTCGCCGCTGGCGGTGCCTCGCGCCAGAAGACGGCCGGCGGCCAGGGTGTCGGCGCTCTCGCAGATCGGACCGACCACGTCGACGCGGAGGTCCGGCAGGCCATCCGGCCGGTCCAGGTTTTCAACGGGGTGCCACGCGTCGTAGAGCGCCGGCCTCAGCAGGGTGTGCATGCCGGCATCGACGCCGACGAACAGGCGTTCGCCCTTGCGCTTGACCTGGCGGACCCGGGTCAGCAGCACGCCGGCTTCGGCGACCAGGTAGCGGCCGGGCTCCATCCACAGCGCCAGGTGCGGATAGGCGCGGCGCAGTTCGGCCAGAGCGGCATCGAGCGCTGCCAGGTCCAGGCTGGGCTGGCCCGGCTGGTAGGGAACGCCCAGACCGCCGCCCAGGTTGAGGGCGGCCACGTCGGGCAAACGGTCGGCGAGGCTGGCCAGCTGCAGGCCGACCGCGCGCCAGTGCCCGGCATCGAGGATGCCCGAGCCCAGGTGTGCATGCAGGACCTCGACCCGGAGGCCGGCCGCCGCCGCCGCCGCGAGGGCTTCCGGCAGGTCGGCCAGCGGCAGTCCGAACTTGCTGTCCTGGCCGGTCCGTACGTGGGCATGCAGGCCACGGCCCGGACCCAGGTCCAGGCGCAGGGCGATGCCTGCGTCGAACGCACCGCCGGCAAGCGCGCGCAGCGGCTCCAGGCCGTCGATGCCGATCCGGGCGCCGCGCGCGAGCGCGTCCCGGTACTCCCCTGCGGTCGCCATGTTCGGGGTGAACAGCAGGCGCTCCGCGGGGAGGATCGGCAGGGCCGCCTGCACGGCATCCAGTTCGCCGGGCGAGACGCATTCGAAATCGAAGCCTTCCGCGGCCAGGACGCGCAGGACGTCCGCGTGCGGATTCGCCTTCACCGCGTAGTGCCAGCGGGCGACCGAAGGCAGCGCCGCCAGCGCGCGCGCCTTCGCCCTGACCGTGGCCAGGTCGTACACGTACATCGGCGTGGCCTCCGTGGCCAGCGCC
This sequence comes from Lysobacterales bacterium, assembly GCA_019634735.1. Lineage (NCBI taxonomy): Bacteria > Pseudomonadati > Pseudomonadota > Gammaproteobacteria > Lysobacterales > Lysobacterales bacterium. The sequence continues at coordinate 548,213 of JAHCAT010000001.1, forward strand.
TGGAGGGCGGGTGCGCGGTCGCGCCACCAGGGCCGGGCCCGTAGCACGCCGGCGCCGGCATACAGCTGCGCCCAGGAGGGGCCGAACACGGCGTCGTCCTCCGCCGGCAGTGCGCCGGAGGCGATCAGGGCGTCGTGCAGACGCGGCAACAGGCCTTCGGCGTCGACTTCGTCGAGCACGAAGGTCAGGTTGAGGTCGTTGCTCGACTGGCTGATCAGGTGCACCCGCAGGCTGCCGATCTCGGCGAGCACGTCGCGAAGCCGGTACAGCAGGCCGCGCATGCCGCGCCCGACGAAGGTGATCGCCGTACAGGGCGTGATCGCGCGCACCCGGCAGAACCCGGCCAGCTCGGCGCACAGGGCGGCCAGGACGTCGGAGTCCACCAGGTTGTCGCTGGGATCGAGCGAGACGGTGACATTGGTTTCCGCCGAACCGATCAGGTCGACCGACAGACCGTGCTTGCGGAACACCTGGAACACGTCGGCCAGGAAGCCGACCTGCTGCCACATGCCGACCGTCTCCATCGACACCAGGGTGACGCCCCTGCGGCTGGAGACCGCCTTGATCGAGGGCGGCGCATCGGGCACTTCCGGACCGATCCGCGTGCCGTCGAGCTCGGGATGACCCGTGTCGCGGATCCACAGCGGCACGCCGGTACGACGCAGGGGGGACAGACAGCGCGGGTGCAGCATCTTTGCGCCCGTGGTGGCGATCTCCTGCGCCTCCTCGAAATCCAGGCGGCGCAGCAGCCTGGCCCCGGGCACCTCGCGCGGGTTGGCGCTGAACAGGCCTGCGACGTCACTCCAGATCTCCACCCGCGAGGCGTCCAGGCTGGCACCGAAGTAGGCGGCGGAAGTGTCCGAGCCACCCCGGCCCAGCAGCACCGTGCAGCCATCCGCGTTGCGGGCGATGAAGCCCTGGGTGATGAACACCGCTGCAGCCCGGCCTGCGAGCCGCTCGCGCAGCGCATCGTCGCGCCCGACCGGCACGCTGGCCGAGAGCCAGTGCGCCCATCCGACCTGGTTGGCGACCGGCTGCGCAAGCAGGCAGTCGCGCGCGTCCAGCCAGCGCGACGCAAGGCCAGCCTTGCGAAGCGCGGCATTGCCCAGCGTGCTGGACATCAGCTCGCCCAGCGCCATCAGCTCCGCCTGCCTGGCCCAGGGCCCGCTGCACTCGCCGGTCGCACCGACCGCCACGGCGAGCTCGGCCAGGCGGGCCAGCCAGGGCGACAGCAGGCCGGGGTCGACGCCGAGCTGGTTCGCGAAATCGATGTGCCGCTGGGCGAGTTCGGCGGCCCGCTGGCGCCGGACGTCGACGTCGGCCTCCTCGGCGATCGCCTTCAGGGCGTCGGTGGCGCCAGCCAGCGCCGAGACCACCAGCATCACCCGCGCACCCTCGCCCAGGCGCTCCCGCGCCAGTCCGGCGATGGTCGGCCAGCATTCCGCGCGGCCGACGCTGCTGCCGCCGAACTTGAGCACGATCCAGGGTGCATCCGGAGGCAGCGGACGGGCGGGGTCGGTCATCGCATCGCAGGTCTGTGTCGAAGCGGCATTCTGCCCGAGCCGGAGGAACCACAAAAGCGCCTGCCCCGTGCTGGCGCGCATCGCCTCATCGGCGCTCGCCCGACGGCGCCGGGGCGGCGTACCGGCGCTCAGAAGGGACCGATCGCATGCGCCTGTGCGATCAGCTCGCGCCGCCGCTCCGGCGGCAGGGGCCTGGGGAAGTGCACCAGCAGGTGGGGGTGTCCGGTCGGCTCGAAGCCGGCCGCGCAGGTCTCCCTGATCGCCAGGGCGTCTCCGCTGTAGCCGAACAGGGCGCTGCAGCGGTCGGCGTAGATGGCCAGCGATCGCACCAGGGTATGCCGGTAGATGCCGCCGACCGTGCGCAGCGCCTGGCGGTCCGCCGCCGGCAGCCGGCGCAGCAGCCGGTCGTCCGAACAGGCGCCGCCGCCCAGCAGGATGTCGCCGTCGCGGCTCCAGTGGATGTAGCAGGCCGGGTGCCGGCTGCCCTGGTCGTCGACCCAGAACCCCACCACGTGCAGCGGGAAATCCGGGATCTCGAGTCGGTAGCGGCGCCGGAACAGCGCGCGGGCCAGCGTGTGGCCGTCCTCGACCTCCTCCACGGGAAAGCGCTGGTTGACGTCGGGGATCATGGGCGGGCGGCGGGCCTGGCTTGCTGCGGGGCGGGCAAGCATAAACGACGCGCCGGCCGACCGCGGGTCCGGCGCGTCGATCAGGGGTTGCCGACGCCGTGCGGCACGTGGCCGGTGGCGACGAAGCGCCGCGCCGATTCCGTGTTGGCCCCGGAATCGTCGAAGAAGATGTCGGCGGCGAAGGCCTCCAGGAACGGCCCCTTGGCGAGCCCGCCCAGGAACACCGCCTCGTCGAGCCTGACGCCCCACTGGCGCAGGGTCAGGATCACACGCTTGTGGGCCGGCGCCGAACGCGCCGTCACCAGCGCCGTGCGGATCGGCGGATCGTCGGCCGGGAACTGCGACTGCAGCGCGTGCAGGGCGGCCAGGAAGCCCCGGAACGGGCCGCCGGACAGCGGCTGGCCGGCATGCTCGGATTCGTGGCGGGCGAACGCGTCGACGCCCTGCTCCTGGGAGATGCGCTCGGACTCGTCGCCGAACACCACCGCATCGCCGTCGAAGGCGATCCGCAGCGGCCCGTCGGGGTCGCCGCCGATCGCCGAGGACAGGATGGTCGCGGCCGCCACCCCGGCCGCCAGTGCGCGGCGCACGTCCTCGCCGTTGGCCGAAAGGAACAGGTCCGCGTCGAACGGCCGGATGTAGGGATACGGCGGGGCGCCGCCGGTGAAGGCGGCGCGAACGATGTCCAGGCCGTAGTGCTGGATGGAATTGAACACGCGCAGGCCGGTGTCGCTGGAGTTCCGCGACAACAGGATGACCTCGACCAGGCGCTGGCCGGCGCGCTGGTTCAGCGACAGCAGCTTGCGCACCAGGCCGAAGGCGACGCCCGGTGCCAGCGGCTGGTCCTCGCGCGCCACCTGGTAGCGGCCGTAGGCGTCGACGCCTTCGCGTTCGAACACCGTATGGCTGTCGTCCAGGTCGAACAGGGTGCGCGAGGAGATCGCGACGACCAGGCGCCGGTCCGGCGGACCGGGCGGCATGGCGTCATTCGAACTCATCGAAGAACAGGGTATCGCTGGTCAACTGCCAGGCTGCCGCGACATCGATGCGTCCCCAGCCACTGACCGGGTTGGGTACCGAGGCGGCGGGGATGCCGGCGCAGACCTGGGCATGGCCGACCGGCACCGCGGACCGCCGCAGCAACTTCTCGATGCGGGCGACCCGGCCGCGCAGGCGCTCGTCGCCGGAGATCAGCAGGGCGACCGCGCCGGCGACGTGCGGCCCGGCCATGCTGGTGCCGGAGAAGGTCCCGTAGCTGGTGGTGCTGGTCCGGGTCGCCGAGCGCACCGAGGAGCCCGGCGCCACCACATCCGGCTTCGGCCGGCTGCCGATGCCTGCCGCCACCGGCCCACGGCTGGAGAAGCCGCTCATGGCATTGGCGCTGGTCGTCGATCCGACCGTGAAACTGGCATCGTAGATGGCCGGTGGATCGACGATGGTGCCGCACGACGAGCCGCTGTTGCCCGCCGAGACCACCACGACGATACCCGCCGTGCGCACGTTGACCACCGCCTGCTCGAGGATGGCCGGCGTGGTGCAGCCTTCGGAGGGCGGACAGCCCCAGCTGTTGTTGATGACGTCAGGCGCCAGGTCGGGCCGGGGGTTGCCGCCGGCCAGGTCGGTGGGCGCCACGAACCACTGGAAACACTCGATGTAGGTCGACGGCGTGCCATTGCCGCGCTCCATATTGCGGCAGGCGACCCAGTGCGCGTCCGGCGCTACCCCGATCTGATTGCTGCCGCCGTCGTCGCCGGTGATCGTGCCGATCGTGTGGGTGCCGTGGTTGTTGTCGTCGCAAGGCGACTGCGCGTTCAGGCCGCAGGGATTGGTGCCGGTGCCGATGATTGCGCGGATCGCGTCGTGCCAATGATGGTCGTGGCTGGCGGTGGCGCCGTTCCAGCCTCGATAGCTGTCGCGCAGCGCAGCGTGGTCCCAGCGCACGCCGGTGTCCTGGCCGCCGACAGTGACGCCCTGGCCGCGGATGCCCAGCGCCCACAGGACGGGCGCACCGATCCGGTCGACGCCCCACTCGATGGCGGCGGGCGCGCGGATCACCGGCTCCTCGACCGGGACCGGCAAGGCGCGCGGCGCGTCGTCCAGCACGGCATGCACCCCGGCACGGTCGGCCAGCGCCGCCAGTTGCGCTGCGGTCGCCTCGACGCGCACGGCGTTGACCAGCCAATAGCCCCGATGATCGATGCCGAGCCGGTCGAGCTCCCCGGCCAGCCGCTCCTGGCTGGCCGCCGCGTGCGCGCGCCAGTGGCCGACCAGGCGCTCCCGCCAGCGGGCCGGGGATTCGCCTGCATGGCGCACGGGCGGCGAGGCGGACTCGAGCTGCACCAGCGCCGCGCGCATCCCCGGAAAATCGCGAAGCGCCGGATCCAGGCTGCCGGCGAGCGATTGCCCGCCCGCCAGCAGGGCGGTCAGCGAGGCGGCGAGCACGAGGGGGTTGCGGCGATCAGGCGAACTGCTCATTGAGGATGCGCTCTTCCAGGTTGTGGTCGGGGTCGAACAGCAGCGTGACCGAACGTTCGTGCGCTTCGCGCACGCGCACCTCGACGACGTTGCGGACTTCGTGGGCGTCGGCGGTGGCGCTGACCGGCCGCTTGTCCGGGTCCAGCACCTCGAGCACGATCTCGGCATCGCTGCGCAGGATCGCACCACGCCAGCGGCGCGGCCGGAACGGCGCGAGCGGGGTCAGGGCCAGCACCTGGCTGGCCAGCGGCAGGATCGGGCCGTGCGCGCTGAGGTTGTAGGCGGTGCTGCCGGCGGGCGTCGCCACCAGCACCCCGTCGCAGACCAGCTCCGGCAGGCGCACGCGGTCGTTGACGTGGACGCGCAGATGGGCGGTCTGCCGGGTCTGGCGCAGCAGGGAGACCTCGTTGTAGGCCAGCGCCTCGACGCTGGCGCCCGATTCGCCCTGTGCGAGCATCTGCAGGGGTGCCAGGACCGCCGAACGCGCCTGGCCGATCCGCTCGACCAGGTCGCCCGCCTCGAACTGGTTCATCAGGAAACCGACCGTGCCCAGCTTCATGCCGTAGACCGGGCGACCCTCCCGCCCGTGCCGGTGCAGGGTCTGCAGCATCAGGCCATCGCCGCCGAGCGCGACGATCACGTCGGCGCCCGCCGGGCCGGCATCCCCGTAGCGCGCCTGGAGCTGCTCCTGGGCCGCGCGGGCGGCGTCGGTGCGTGCGGCGATGAAGGTCAGGCGCGGGTTGCTCACCGCGGCAGTCTAGCCCGGAACCGGCGCCGCAAACGCGCGTCCGACGCATGCGCCGTCCGGGAACGGCCGCTACTGCTGGAAGCCATCGGCGAAGATGCGATCGCCGCCTTCGAATAGCGCCAGGGCCCGCCGCGACGTGCCGGCGATGCCGACGAAGCCGCCGGCGACGGCAAGGCCGCCGACCGGTCCCGGTCCAAGGGCGTCCACCCGTCCCTGCACCAGCGGCCGCCAGGACGGATCGGCGGCACCCGTCACGGTGTCCAGGCGCAGCACGCAGCTGCAAGGCGAGCCGTGCACCGAGACCAGCTCGCCACCGGCATGGATGACCTGTCCGCCCTCGGCGCGCAGCGCCCGCACCGACGGGCCGGTCAGGCCGGCATCCCAGCCCGGATCGGCGGCACCCGACGGACCGGCAAGCCGGACAAGACGGTTGCGGGCCAGCCCGCCGGCCAGCCCGAACTCGCCTCCGGCGTAGATCGCGCCGGCACCGTCGCGGGCCAGCGCCAGCACCGGCCCGTCGGCACCCGGGTTCCAGGCCAGATCTGGCTGCCCGGAAGCAAGCTGCAGCCGCCCGAGGTTCTGCCGGGGTTGACCCGCCAGCACGCCGAAGTCGCCACCCACATGCAACAGACCCCCGTCGAGCAGCAGGCTGTGGACCGCGCCGTCGGCACCGGGGTCGAAGACGGGGTCGACCGCGCCGGCGGCATCCAGCCGCGCCAGGCGCGCGCGCGGCAAGCCGCCGATCACCTCGAAGGACCCGGCGACGATCAGCGCGCCGCCCGCGGTCCGCACCAGTGCCCGGACGGTGCCGAACGGGGCGGGGTTCCAGGAAGGGTCCAGGGTGCCGGTGGCATCTTCCAGGAATCTGGCAAGGTTCAGACGGACCGTGCCGCCAGCGCGGTTGAAGTCGCCGCCGGCGATCACGGCGCCATCCGCCTCCGCGAGCGCGAGCACCACGTCGTTGGTCTCCGGCGCCCAGTCAGCATCGATCTCGCCATCGGCCATCACCCTCAGAAGGTTGCCCCGCTGCAGGCCATTGGCCAGGTCGAAACGCCCCCCCGCAACCAGCGTGCCACCCGGCCGCGCCAGCAGCGCCCGGACTTCGCCGGCACTGCCCACCGCCTGCAGCGGCCCCTGCGGCACGCCGGTCGGGTCGAGTCGGACGAGACCGAGGCGTGGCTGTCCGGCGACCCGGGCGAACAGGCCGCCCGCCACCACGCCACCGCCGGGAACCGGCGCCAGGCTCCAGACCCGGGCGTCGCCGTTGGCGACGAACGCCGGGTCCGCGACGGCCGGTGCGGTCGCGGACAGGCGGGCCAGCATCTCCCGGGGCTCGCCGGCCAGGTTGCGGAAGGTGCCGCCGGCATAGATGCCGCCATCGTTCGCGGCGAGCGCATAGACGACACCGTCCGGGGCCGGCAGCCAACCGGCGTCGAGCTGCCCGGTGCCGGCATCGACCCGCGCCAGACGGCCGGTCGGCTGGCCCGACAACGTGCCGAAGTTGCCGCCGACATGCAGCCACCCCGCCGACAGCACCAGCGCGTTGACCAAGCCATCGGCGTCGACCTGCCAGGCGCCATCGACCTGGCCGGCACTGTCGATCCGCGCCAGCCCGCTGCGGGCGACGCCATCCACGGTCTGGAAGCTGCCGCCCGCATAGAGCCAGCCCGCTGCGCTCGCCAGGGCGAGGACTGGCCCATCGGCATCGGCCACGAAGCCCGGATCGGTCAGGCCGCTGGCGGCCAGCACGCGCGCCAGTCGCGCCCGCGGCTGGCCACCGACGGTCAGGAAGTCGCCGCCCACGTACAACGCGGTGCCGTCCAGGTGCAGGACGTGCACCGGTCCGCTGGTATCCGCCTGCCAGCCGGCATCGACCACGCCCGCGCCGGTCAGGCGCGCGACGCCGGCGCGGGACGTGCCACCGATGACCGAGAACGCCCCGCCAGCGTAGATGTCGCCCCCGGCATCGACGACCAGCGATGCCACCGGCCCATTGGCGCCCGGGTTCCAGTCGGGATCGACGCTGCCGTCCGGCCTCAGCCGCGCCAGGCTGGCGCGAGCCAGCCCGCCGGCCTGGCTGAAGTTGCCTCCGAATACCAGGCCACCATCGGACTGGCGGACGACGGCCAGCACCTCCCCGGCGACGACCAGGTCCAGATCCGGCAGCGGCAGGGGCGTGGGCGCGGGCTGCGCCAGGACCGACCCGGTCAGCAGGGAAAGCCAGAGGATCGGAGCGATCCTGCGTCTTGCCGGAATCCGCGAAGTGTGCGCTTGCATGGTCGGGCGTCCTTGGCTCGGCTTGCCCCCGGGCAGGGTGGATCAGCGGCCCTCCGCTGCCTGTATACGATGCCACCATAGCGCCTGCCCCCCGGCGCCGCCAAGACGGCGCCGGGGGGCGTATCCGGGTGCCTCAGCCGGCCCGGGTTCCGGCGTTCACCAGCTGGGACAGGCGGCGCACCGCGACCATCACGGTCGGATAGTCCATGCCGACCTGGCTGCGCATCTCGGCGAGCATGCCCAGGGTGTAGCGCAGCGAGTCGTCGGCCTGCTCGAACCAACGGTCGACCACCTCGCGTCCGGCCGCCGCGCCGCCTGCGCCCAGGAACTGTGCGGTCAGGGCACGGTGCTGGCTGAACAGTTCGTCGCGCAGGTTGCCGCGTGCATGGGCATGCCACCGGCCAGCGACGGGCAGCTCCTCGATGCGGTCCATCAGCCACTTCAGGTGCAGCGCCTCGCCCGCCTCGAACCAGGTCTCGGCGACCCGTCCGACCGGCAGCTCGTGGCTGACCGCCAGCTCGACGATATCCAGCGCCGAGGACAGCGGCAGCAGCGCGCTGATCTGGCCGGCCAGGCCACCCGGCAGCCCGCGCTCGACCCACTGCGCGACATCCGCCTTCATCGCCTCGCGCTCGCCTGCCGAGACCAGGCGGCCCAGCTCCTTGCGCAGCTCCGACAGCCCCGGCGCGTAGCGCGCCACCGACCTGGCGATCGCCAGCTTGCCGCCCGGCAGGTTGAGCAGCCAGCGGGTCATCGCCCGCAGGAGCTGCCAGATCCGCATCAGCGCATCGATCTGCACGGCATCGGCGACCTGGCCGTCGAGCGCGTCGATCTGTGCCCACAACCCGCGGGCATCGAGGATCTCCCGGGCGATCGAGAACGCCTTTGCGACCTGCCCGGCGGATTCGCCGGTGTCCTCCTGCATGCGCAGCACGAAGGTGGCGCCCATGCGATTGACGATCGAGTTGGTCACCGCGGTGGCGATGATCTCCCGGCGCAGGCGGTGCTGCTCGAGCTCCTGCGACCAGCGCTCCTGGATAGGCTTCGGGAAGTAGCGCGCCAGCTCGGCCGAGAGGTGCGGATCCTCGGGCACGTCCGAGTCCAGCAACCGCTCGTAGAGATCGATCTTGCTGTAGGAGAGCAGTACCGCGAGCTCCGGCCGGGTCAGGCCTTCGCCCCTGGCGCGGCGCTCCTCCAGCTCGGCATCCGACGGCAGGTACTCGATGCCGCGGTCCAGCTTGCCGCGCCCTTCGAGCGTGCGGATGAAATGCTGCTTGGAGCCCAGCCGCGCGACGCTCATCCGCTCCATCAGGCTGATCGCCTGGTTCTGCCGGTAGTTGTCGACCAGCACCAGCTCGGCGACCTCGTCGGTCATCTCCGCGAGCAGGTGGTTGCGCTCCTCGAGGCCGAGCTGGCCGCGCTGGACCAGCTCGTTGAGGAGGATCTTGATGTTGACCTCGTGGTCGGAGGTGTCGACGCCCGCCGAGTTGTCGATGAAATCGGTGTTGAGCAGCACGCCGGCATGGCGCGCCGCCTCGATGCGGCCGAGCTGGGTCATGCCCAGGTTGCCGCCTTCGCCGACCACCTTGCAGCGCAGCTCGCGGCCGTCGACGCGCAGCGGCGTGTTGGCGCGGTCGCCGACCTCGGCATGGCTTTCGCCTGCGGCCTTGACATAGGTGCCGATGCCGCCGTTCCAGAGCAGTCCGACCGGCGCCCTGAGGATGGCGCGCATCAGCTCGTTCGGCGGCAGGGCCTCGACCTCGTCGTCGATCCCGAGCGCCGCGCGCGCCTGCGGCGAGACCGGGATCGACTTGGCGCTGCGCGGCCAGACGCCACCGCCCTCGGAGATCAGGGCGCGGTCGTAGTCCTCCCAGCTCGATCGCGGCAGCGCGAACAGGCGCTCCCGCTCGGCGAAGCCGCGCGCCGCGTCCGGCTGCGGGTCGATGAAGATATGGCGGTGGTCGAAGGCTGCGACCAGCCGGATGTTGCGCGACAGCAGCATGCCGTTGCCGAACACGTCGCCGGACATGTCGCCGATGCCCACGCAGGTGAAATCCTGCTTCTGGCAATCGATGCCGAGTGCCCGGAAATGCCGCTTGACCGACTCCCAGGCGCCGCGCGCGGTGATGCCCATACCCTTGTGGTCGTAGCCGACCGAACCGCCGGAGGCGAACGCGTCGCCCAGCCAGAACCCGCGTTCCGCCGAGATCGCGTTGGCGATGTCCGAGAAGCTGGCAGTGCCCTTGTCGGCCGCCACCACCATGTAGGGATCGTCGCCATCGTGCCTGACCACGTCGGACGGCGGCACCGGGTTGCCGTCGACGAGGTTGTCGGTGACGTCGAGCAGGCCCCTGATGAAGGTCTGGTAGCAGGCGATGCCCTCGGCCAGCACGGCATCGCGATCGCCGCCGGCCGGCGGCCGCTTGGCGAAGAAGCCGCCCTTGGCGCCGACCGGGACGATCACGGTGTTCTTGACCATCTGCGCCTTGACCAGACCCAGGACCTCGGTCCGGAAGTCCTCGCGACGGTCGGACCAGCGCAGGCCACCGCGCGCGACCGGACCGAAGCGCAGATGCACGCCCTCCACGCGCGGCGAGTAGACGAAGATTTCCCGGTAGGGCCGCGGCTTAGGCAGGTCGAGCAGGCGCTCGTTGTCGAACTTGAGGCTGAGGTAATCGTGCGGCTGCCCGTCGGCGCCGGTCTGGTAGTAGTTGGTGCGCAGGGTGGCATGGATGGCGGCCATCAGGCTGCGCAGGATGCGGTCCTCGTCGAGGCTGCCGACCTCCTCGAGCAGCGCCTTGGCCATCGTCACCGCGGCCTGTTCGAAGGCTTCGCGTCCGACGCCGCGCGCCTGCACCAGGGCCGGGATGCGGGCGCGCTCAGCCTCGCTGCGCGACAGCCGCTCCAGTGCCCGGCCCAGCAGGGCCTGTTCGCGCGCCGTGGTGGCGGCGTCTTCGGAACCCCTGGCCGGATCGAACTTGGCCTGGAAGATCTCTATCAGCAGCCGCGCCAGCACCGGATAGCGGCCCAGGGTCTCCTCCATGTAGGCCTGGGAGAACGGCGTGCCGGCCTGCAGCAGGAACTTGGCGTAAGCGCGCAGCACGGCGACCTCGCGCCAGAACAGCCGGGCGCCGATGATCAGCCGGTTGAAGCCGTCGCTTTCGGCGCGGCCGCCCCAGACCGCCCCGAACGCCTCCTCGAAGAAACGGTGCGAATTCTCCAGGTCGACGTCCATGCCCTCGGGAAAGGCGATCTCGAAGTCCTGGATGCACAGGCGATGGCCATCGATATCGAGCTCCCAGGGATGCTCGGCCAGGATCCGCAGGCCCATGTTCTCCATCATCGGGAGCGCCTCGGACAGGGTCACCTGCGAGCCGTACCGGTAAAGCTTGAAGCGCAGCGGACTGTCCTCGCCGCTGCCGGCGCGGTACAGACTGAGGCGGATGGCGCGGTCGGGGGCCAGGGTATCGAGGATCTCCACGTCCCTGGCCGCCTCGTCCGGCGTCGCTTCCTCGATGTAGCCGGCCGGGAAGGACCGCGAGAACCGGCCGGCAAGCCGGGTTCCGGTGTCTCTGCCATGGCACTCGACCAGGCGGTCGCGCAGCTCGTCCTGCCAGTGGCGGGCGATCGCGCCCACCTCGGCCTCCAGCGCCGCGATGTCGGGCGCGGGCGCCGCGCCCTGCCGGGGCCTGACCACCAGGTGCAGCCGGGCCAGGCTGGACTCGCCGACCAGCACCTGGGCGTCGAGGGTCTCGCCGTCCAGCGCGCGCAGCAGCAGCGCTTCGATGCGCTCGCGCACCGAGGTGTTGAAGCGGTCCCTGGGAATGAAGGCCAGCGCCGAGAAGAAGCGGCCGAAGCGGTCCTTGCGCAGGAACAGGCGCGAGCGCGGCCGTTCCTGCAGTCCAAGGATGCCACGGGTGGTGGCGTGCAGCTCATCGGCGGTGCACTGGAACAGTTCGTCGCGGGGCAGGGTTTCCAGGATGTGCTTGAGCGCCTTGCCGCTGTGGCTGGCCGAGCGCAGCCCCGAGCGCTGCATGACCTGCTCGACCTTGGTCCGCACCAGTGGCACGTCGCCGGGCCGCCGCATGTAGGCGCCCGACGTGAACAGGCCGATGAAGCGCCGCTCGCCGACCGCCCTGCCCTGCGCATCGAAGCGCAGCACGCCGACGTAGTCCATGTAGCCGGGCCGGTGCACGGTGGCACGCGCATTGGTCTTGGTGATGATGATGGCCCGCATCGCGCCGGGCTTTTCCGCGTCGTGCGCGGCCAGGCTGCGCACGCTGCGCGGCACCACGCCGGTCTCGTCGCCACGCATCACGCCCAGCCCGGTGCCGGGCACGGCGCGCAGCAGCTCATCGCCGTCGCCCGGCACCACCTCGTATTCGCGGTAGCCGAGGAAGGTGAAGTGGTCGTCGGCCATCCAGCGCAGGAAGTCGCGGACCTCCTCGCGCTCGTCGAGCTGCAGCGGCACCGGCTCGGCGGCCAGCTCCTCGGCGAGGTTGCGCATGCGCTCGCGCATCGCCCGCCAGTCGGCGACCGAGGCGCGGACATCGGCCAGGGCGCGCTCGATGGACTCGCGCAGTGCGACCAACTGCGCAGGTTCGACGATGCGATCGACCTCGACGTGCATGACCGATTCGGCCAGGTCGCCCTGGCCCAGCTCGACCAGGTTGCCCTGGCCGTCGCGCCGGGCCGACAGCACCGGATGGAACAACAGGTGGGTATTGAGGCCCGCAGCGGCCAGCGCCATGCCAACGCTGTCGACCAGGAACGGCATGTCGTCGTTGACGACCTGCACCACCGTGTGGTCGCAGTCCCAGCCGCTGTCCGCCCGTTCCGGGTTGAACACGCGCACCAGCGGCCGGCCGACCAGGCGGGTGGTCGCCATGCCCAGCAGATCGGCCACCAGGGCCGCCCAGTCGCGGTCGTTGCGCAGCTCCAGCTCCTCGGGTTCGGCCGGCCCCAACAGGGCCTGGGCAAGGACCTGGCCGGCGGCGAGACGACTGCCTTCGAGGCGGCTGGCGAGCTGGGCCTGGATGGCAGACAGGGCGTTGGACGCGGCGACGGCCGCGGCAGGGGCGCTCATTGCGGGCTCCGGGCCCTGGGCGGGCCGTTGTTGGACGAGGCCGCGAAGGATACCGAGGGCGGTCCGCAAAGGCCATGCGCCGCGCCCCGGGTGCGGCGTCGCGAACGGCGGCCGGGAGCCCAGCCCACGGCGCGTCCGCTGACAGGGGCGCCGCCGTGGCATGCCAACGGCGTGCCTGAGAACCGTGTCACAGCTGCGCGCGCGCGGCGGGGAAACCTGCGCCGGTTATGCTTCAATGCCGGCATGGCCAGGCTCGGACTCCGTCGCCGAATCTCCATCCTGTTCGCGGTCGTGCTGGCCTTGCTTGCGGCGCTCGCCTGGACCATGTGGTCGGCCATCGACCAGGCACAGGTCGACGCCCGCGACGTCGCCCACGCCTGGCGGGTCCGCGAAGCCGTGGCGCGTCTGGAGAACGAGCTCCGTTCGGCGGTGGCCAGCCAGCGTGGCTACCTGCTCACCGGAGATGCCGCGCTGCTCGCAGGACACCACCGGGCGGTGCCTGTGGTCGACGCCCTCGCCGAGGAACTGCAACTGCTGCTCGCGACCCAGGTCGCAGAGGCCGCGCGGGCGCGCCGCCTGGTCGAACTGGTGCGAATGCGCCTGACGCAGCTGGACGAGGTGCTGACGCTCTATCACGACCAGGGACTGCCGGCGGCGACCGCGCTGCTGGCCGGTTCCGAACGCATGGCCCTGGAAGCGGAACTGGCGCAGGTCGCCGCTGCCCTGCTCGCCGGTGAAGCCGCGACCCTGGCAGGTCGGCAGCGCCGCAGCGAGGCGAGCCAGCGTTCGAGCCGATTGGTCGCCACCGGTGCGGTGGCCCTGGGCGTGCTCCTGCTGACCCTTTCGTTCACGCTGGTGTTCCGCGAGCAGCAGGCGCGCTGGCGGGCCGAGGGCGAGCTTCGTCGCAATGCCCGGCAACTGCAGGAGTCGCTTGCCGAAATGGACCTGCGCGCCCAGGAGCTGGGCACCCTGGCGGCCCTGGGCGAGTCCCTGCAGGCCTGCCGCAGCCGCGACGAGGCCCTGGCCGCGGCGACCAGGGCCGCGGCCGGCCTGCTGCCGGAGGCGGCCGGCCAGGTCCTGGTGCCTGGGGGTGAGGGCTTGAGCGAGGCCTGGCGCTGGGGAGAGCCGGCGGTGGCCAGCCTGGCCACGTTCCCGGAGGGCGAGTGCTGGGCCCTGCGAAGCGGCCAGGCCGTGCAGGTCGAGCACCCGCAGGCGGCGCGCGTGTGCGGACACCTGCACGCCGAGGACCTGGGCGCCGGCGCCTCCCTGTGTCTGCCCCTGGTGGCCCATGGCCAGCCACAGGGCCTGTTGCAGCTCTCCCGCTGGCGCCCCTTCGATGACCGGGAAAGGCAGCTCGCGGCCAGCCTGAGCGAGCAGCTCTCGATGGCGATGGCCAACCTGCGTCTTCAGGAGGACCTGCGCGCGGAAGCGATCCGGGACGTGCTGACCGGACTGCACAACCGGCGCTGGCTGGCCGAGGCGATGCCCCGCGAGCTTGCCAGGGCGCGCCGCGGACAGCGGCCGCTGGCGGTGATGATGATCGATCTGGACCACTTCAAGCGCTACAACGACAGCCACGGCCATGCCGGCGGCGACGCCCTGCTGGCCGCGTTCGGCCGGCTGCTGACCAGCCAGGTGCGCACCGAGGACATCGCCTGCCGCCATGGCGGCGAGGAGTTCGTGGTGGTCCTGCCGGGTGCCGATGCCGGGCAGGCCCTGGCGCGCGCCGATGATTTGCGGTCCGCCCTGGCCGGGCTCCGGCCGATCGAGGGCGGACGCGTGCTGCCGACCACCACCGCCTCGGTGGGCATCGCGGTGGCCGATCCGGCGGGCGACACGACCCCTGCAGCCCTGCTGGCGCACGCAGATCGGGCGCTCTACCGGGCCAAGACCGAGGGCCGCGACCGCAGCGTGGTGGCAGCGGACGGCTGACCGGTCGGGATCCGCCTCAGCTGTGCTGGAAGCCGTTTCCGAAGATCGGATCGCTCACCGCGCAGGCCACGGCCAGGCGCACGCTGTCCTGCGATTGGCGTACGGTGCCTGCGGTGTTGCGGATCTGGGCGTGCACGGTGGCGGTGCCGCCGACCGGACCGGACAGGTTCCACAGCACATTGGCACTGAACGCCTGCCAGGGCGACCAGTTGGCGCCGTCGTTGCTCAGCCGGTACTGGCTGGCCCAGCCGGTACCGTACAGGTAGACGTCGATACTGCAGGTCGCCACCTGCCAGGCCTCGCGGGCGATCACCACGGGCATCACCGCGTCGCGGCGGCCGAACTTCTGGGTCCAGTAGTGACCGTACGGCCCGATGGTGGTGTTCGGCGTGCAGCCCCCCGTCTGGTTGAAGCGGACATTGCCGGCATCGGTGCTGTCGAAGAAATGGCCGGTGCCGACCTCGCGGTAGCTGGTCGACAGGATGTTGGCGCGGTGCCCGGAACTGCCCATCCATCCCGCGACCACCTGCGCGGCGCTGGCGTAGCCAGCGGCGATGTTCTCGCCCCAGCCGTTGGCTGCATATCCGGCCGTCGCGATGCGATCGCCTGGCGAGGTCAAGGTGTCAGGGTCGCAATGCATGAAGAAGTTGCGCTGGCCCATCGCCTGGCTGTGGCCGTTGGCGGCGGCATCGAGATTGGCCTGGCCCTTGAGCGGCGGCAGCTGGCCGTTGTTCCAGCGCTCGACGTTGATCCGCTCCAGGACCTGCTCCTGCAGGGTCTGGGCGGACAGCGGTGCGGCCAGCACGGCGAGCAGCAGGGGAAGTCGGCGACGGCGCATGGCCGGATCCTCGGGGTGACGACCTCGCAGCCTAGGCGCAGGGCCTGCCGCAATCCGTGATTTCCACCACACAACCGTCCTTCGGGTCACGCACCGCTCAGGTCGGCTGGCAGTGCCGCATCGCCGTCCCGGGGCACGCGCTTGCCTGTCGACCCTGCAAGCCGCGGCCCTGGCCGACCGCACGGAACGACCGGATACGCGGGCAGGGCCACTGTCCGGCCGGACCTGCGCCGCACCGCGCCGTGCGACCGGACGATACGCCGGATCGCGCTCAGCGCACCCCGGTCTCGTTTCGGGCGATCACCAGGCGCTGGATCTCGCTGGTGCCCTCGTAGATCTCGGTGATCTTGGCGTCGCGGAAATAGCGCTCCAGCGGCATTTCCTTGCTGTAGCCCATGCCGCCGTGGACCTGAACCGCCTGGTGGGTGATGAACATCGCCGCCTCGGAGGCGTACAGCTTGGCCACCGAGGCCTCGGTGCTGAACCGCGCGCCGGTCGCCAGCGACTGCTGCTTGGCCCAGGCCGCGCGCAGGGTCAGCAGCTCGGCGGCGTCCAGCCGGCACTTCATGTCGGCGATCTTGGCCTGGATCATCTGGAAGCTGCCGATCGGCTGCCCGAAGCTCTTGCGCTCCTGGACGTAGGCGACCGAAGCGTCGTAGGCGGCGCGCGCCAGGCCCACGGCCTGGGCGGCGATGCCGATGCGGCCGGCGTCGAGCACGCCCATGGCGATCCTGAAGCCTTCGCCCTCGGCGCCGATGCGGTCCTCGACCGGGATCTGGTAGTCGCTGAACTCGATCTCGCAGGTGGCCGAGGCGCGGATGCCGAGCTTGGGCTCGGTCTTGCCGCGGTGGAAGCCCTCGCGGTCGGTGTCGATGATGAAGGCGCTGATGCCCTTGGCGCCCTTCGCCGGGTCGGTCACCGCGAACAGCATGATGTACTTGGCGACCGGACCGGAGGTGATCCAGCTCTTCTTGCCGTTCACGACATAGTGCGAGCCGTCGGCCGACAGCACCGCCCGGGTGCGCATCGCCGAGGCGTCGGAGCCCGACTGCGGCTCGGTCAGCGCATAGGCACCGATCGCCTCGCCGCTGGCGATCGGAGTCACGTACCGGTGCTTCTGCGCCTCGGTGCCGTTCTTCAGCAGGCCGTTGCAGTACAGCGTGTTGTTCACCGACATGATGGTCGAGTGCGCGCAGTCGGCGGCGGCGATCTCGAACATCGCCAGCACGTAACCGATGGCGTCCATGCCGGCGCCGCCGTATTCGGCCGGGACCTCGATGCCCATCAGGCCGTTCTCGCCCAGCAGCCGGATGTTCTCCAGCGGGAATTCGCCGACCCGGTCGAAATGCTCGGCGCTGGGGGCGATCTTCTCCTGGGCGATGCGCCGCGCGACGTCGCGGATCATCAACTGCTCTTCGGTGAACTGGAAATCCATGGTCTGGCCTGTGCGATGCGAAACTTTTGCAGCCTAGCGGAACGGCTGCCGCGCCAGCAACACGCGGCGCCCGGGCGCCATCGTCGAGGCGGCCGGGTCGATCCGGAGTGAAGCCGCGCCCGGTGCCGCGGCGCGCCCTGGCCCTTCGCCTCGCCCGGGAGGCCAGGCGGCGGCCGCCGGCCTCAGGGCTCGAAGCCGTCGGCGAAGATCCGGCCGGTGAGCCGGTAGCCGCCGACCCCGCCGGCACGGACCAGGCGCATCACCCGGGGAATGACGTCGGATTTCAAGGTGAAGGAGACGACGCCGTCAGCCGAGTCCATGTACCAGGCAACGGCCGGCGAGTTCGCCACGGTCGTCGACGACCAGTGCACGTTGCCCGCGGGTGCATTGGGAAACACCAGGTCGTTGAAGGCCGGCGTGCGCCGGCAGGCCTCGTGGATCGAGACCAGTTCCTTGATGTTGGGCATCCGCCAGTCGCTCTCGCCGGCGAACCCGGCCGCGCCGTCGTTGTCGGCATCGCTGGCGCCGCTGTTGATGTCGCGGACCGTGCGCAGGGCGGCGCCCCATTGCGGGAAGGACATCGCCAGTCCGCTGCAGCCGGTGCCGGTCCAGGTCTGGCCGATCGCACAGCGCATCCAGACCAGGCCCGTGGCCAGGTGCCTGGCGGTGCCGTCGGCGGCCACCTCGAAGTCGGCGTCGGGGGTGGTCGGCGCGACCCCAGGGTTGAAACAGGACAGCGCCGCTGCCGGCGCCGTCCAGCCTGCGACCAGGGCCAGCAGCAGGCCGGCGATGCCGCGACGGATCATGGTGGGGTGCTCCAGGTCGAAGGAAATCGGACGGGCCGCGCTCATGGCGCGCCCCGGACCAGACGCACCGAGCGCGCGCCGTTCTTGCCATTGCCGGGCAAAGCGGCGCCGAACTCGAAGTAGACCGACCAGGCGGAATCGGAAAAGGCCGCGGGCGTCCCGGTCCAGGTGATGTTCGACTGCACGTTGGGGTTGCCCCATACCCCCGGTACGTTGGGGAAGTAGTGCGCATCGATCGCCGGCGCGCGACCGCCAAGATCGAGCAGGCCACCCAGTTCGGCGCGGGTGGGCATGCGCCAGTCGCTGGCGCCGCAAAGGCCAGCGGCGTTGACCGCGGCCACGTAGCCGGCGGTATCGCAGAAATTGCCCGACGGGTTGTCGACCGGATCGTGGCGGTCCAGGCAGGTGCCGAGGTTGGCGCCGCCGGCGTTGCCGCCGTTGTTGCCGTTGGCGGTGCCGTCCGGACGCGCGGCGCTGCTGAACCAGCTGTACGTCCATTCCCTGTCGAACAGGTCGGCCGGGGCGCGTCGGGTCTTGACCTCCCAGACCAGGCCGGTGGTGTTGTCGCGCACGCAATGCCAGCGGGTGCCGGCAGCCGGGTCGCCGACGTCGAAGCCACCGGCGTCGCGCAGCCAGGCCTGGTCCTGGATCGCCAGGGGCTGGCCGCTGGCGTCCAGCTTGGTGAAATCGAAGCCGGCCCGGCCGCCGCCGAGCCTGGCCAGCACGCCGTCGGCCCGTGCCGCGTCACGGCCGAACGAGGCGTCCTGCCCGGGATAGTCGGGCGGCTCGCCGCCCGGAACCGTCGCCGACGCGGTGTGGAAAACGTTCATGCCGGTATCGTTGAGCGGCCGGGTGCCGGCGTCGCCGGCGGCCACGGCAAGGGGTGCGGCGGCAGCCAGCATGGCGAAGGCGAGGCGCGCCGGTACGGCGCGTTGGCGGTGTGCCTCGGCAGGACGGGGGCGGCGGAATGCAGACATCGGGCGTTCCAGGTGGCGGACGGGGGATCGGGCGATGGCGATGAGGCCGCCCTTCCCTACCCAATCCCCCGTCGGGCGAAACCGAACAGCGCACCGCCTTGACCCGGTCCCGACGCACCCCAGGCTCGTTCACCGTGTTGTCGCGATCAAACGATGGCGCTGGAACCCGGGTTCACGCTGCTGCGCATCCTGGCCGACACCACCCGGCTGCGCCTGCCCGCCCTGCTGCGCCCGAGGGGCTGCGTCGCCGAGCTGTCGGCGGTGACCCCGCTGGCAAAGGCGCGGGTCTCCACCCACCCGGCCGGCGGCCGCCGGCCTCAGGGCTCGAAGCCGTCGGCGAAGATCCGCCCGAGCAGGACATGGCCGGCCAGGCCGTCGCCGCCGCGTACCAGGCGCGCGAAGCGGGGGATCGCGTCGGACTTCTGCAGGAAGCTGGCGGTACCCCGGCCGGAACCGATGCCCCAGGCGGCCACCGCGTTGCTGTCCACCGTGGTCGAGGTCCAGAACGCTGAGGAGACCAGTGCATTGGGAAAGGCCTCGATATTCAGGGCCGGGTTGATCCGGCAGGCCTCCTGGATCGAAGCCAGCTCGCGCATGCTCGGCAGCCGCCAGTCGGTCTCGCCGGCGAAGCCCGGCGCACCGTCGTTGTCGGCGTCGTCGAGGCCGCTGTTGACGTCGCTGGCGACCTGCAGCGCCTCGCGCCACTGCGTGAACGGCCGCGCCGCACCCGTGCAGGTGGACCCGGTCCAGGTCTGGCCCAGCGCACAACGCATCCACACCAGGCCGGTCGGCCGGTGGCGCGTGGTGCCGTCGCTCTCGAGATCGAAATCCGCGGTAGGCGTGGTCGGCGCGATGGCGGGATTGCTGCACGGCTGCGCACCGGCAGGAAGGCTGGCGGCCAGGCAGGCCAGGCCGAGCATGGCTGGCAGGATCGCTGTGCGGGTGGCATTCATGCAGGGATTTCCTTTCCTGAGACGGATCGGAGCGGGCGCGGGTGTCGGCAGACCGGCGGGGCATACCGCCCGGTCACGGCGCACCGCGCACCAGGCGGACGGCGCTTCGGAACTGCTTTTCCGGGTCGATAGGAACGCCGTACTCGAAATAGACGGACCAGGCCCAGGTCTGAAAGACCGCGGATGGCGTGCCGGTCCAGGTGCTGTTCGGCACAGGAAGGTTTGGATTGCCCCAGTCGCCGGGCACGTTGGGAAAATAGTGCGCGTCGATCGCCGGCCAGCGCCGCCCGTAGTGGACGAGTCCGATCAGTTCGGCGAGCGTCGGCATGCGCCAGTCGCTGGCACCGCACAGTCCCGCAGCGTTCACTGCGGAGACGTAGCCCGCGGTGTCGCAGTAGTTTCCCGCAGGGTTGTCGACCGGGTCGTACCGGTCCAGGCAGGTACCCAGGTTCGCGCTGCCCGGATGGCCGCCGTTGTTGCCGTTGGCGGTGCCGTCCGGACGCACCGTGCTGCTGAACCAGGAGTAGGTCCATGCTCGGTCCTGGAGGTCGGCCGGGGCACGCCGGGTCTTCACCTCCCAGATCAGGCCGGTGGTGTGGTCCAGCACGCAGGACCAGCGCGTTCCCGCCGCTTCGCTGCCGGCATCGAAGCCGGCGCCGTCCCGCGCCCAGGCCTGGTCCTGGATGGCCAGCGGCTGGCCGTCGGCGCCCAGCTTGCTGAAATCGAAACCGGCATCGCCGCCTCCGGCCTTGGCGAGCACGCCGTCCGGGTAGGCCGGATCGCGGCCGAATCCCGCGTCCTGCCCTGGAAAGTCCGCCGGTGGGCCGCCTGGCACGGCGGCGGACGCGTTGTAGAAGCGGGTCTGGCCGCTGTCGTTGAGCGGCGGCGCCGGCACCTGGGCCAGGGCCGGCGGCATCGCTGCCGCGATCAGCAGGGCCAGGGTGCCGCCTGCGGCGCGTGCCCGTCTCGGGTCGATCATTGCTGCCTCCGATAGCGCTGCCCGGATCCGACCGCGATCTGCGGTCGACTTCCCAGACCCTTGAGAACCCCGGTCGCGGGCGAACCGAACAGGCAGCCGGCTTGACCCGGTCCCGACGCGCC
The DNA here is from genome assembly GCA_019634735.1 of Lysobacterales bacterium. Lineage (NCBI taxonomy): Bacteria > Pseudomonadati > Pseudomonadota > Gammaproteobacteria > Lysobacterales > Lysobacterales bacterium. The sequence goes on from JAHCAT010000001.1 coordinate 568,993, forward strand.
ACTAGGCTCGTTCATCGTTTTATCGCGATCAAACGATGGAGCTGGAACACGGATCCGCGCTGCTGCGCACCCTGGCCGACGCCACCCGGCTGCGCCTGCTCGCCCTGCTGCGTGCCGAGGAGCTGAGCGTCGCCGAGCTGTCGGCGGTCACCTCGTTGGCGCAGCCGCGGGTGTCCACCCACCTGGCGCGGCTCAAGGACGCCGGCCTGGTCCAGGACCGCCGCCAGGGCGTGTCGGCCTACTACCGTGCCGCCGGCGAGGCCGAGGCCGGTGCCAGCACCCTGTTCGAGGCGCTGGCCGGTCAGCTCGACGACGCCCTGCTCGACCAGGACGCCGCCCGCCTGCGCGCCGTTCTGGCCGAGCGCCGCGGCGGCGCCTGGGCCGACTCGGTGGCCGGCAGCATGGAACGCCACTACTCCCCGGGGCGCACCTGGGAAACGCTCACCCATGCCTTCACCACCCTGCTGGAGCCCGGCGACGTGCTCGACGTCGGTTCAGGCGACGGCGTGATCGCCGAGCTGCTGGCACCGCGCGCGCGCAGCCTGACCTGCCTGGACATCTCCGAACGCGTGGTCGCCGCGGCCCGCGAGCGCCTGGCCGGGGTGCCGCGCGTTCGGGTCGAGGTCGGCGACATGCACGCCCTGCCGGAGTCCGACGCCAGCTACGACCTGGTCCTGCTGCTCAACGCACTGACCTACAGCGCGACACCGGCAAGGGCGATCGCCGAAGCGGCCCGTGCCCTGCGGCCGGGCGGCCGACTGCTGGCCACCACGCTCTGCCGCCATGCCCATGCCGCCGCGGCGAAGCCATTCGGCCACGTCAACCTCGGCTTTCGGCGCGAAGACCTGCGCCGGCACTGCCAGGCGGCCGGGCTCACGGTGCTGTCGCTGGAACGCAGCGGGCGCGAGCGGCGGCCACCGCACTTCGAAATCCTGACCCTGCTGGCGGCGCGACCCTGAACTGCGAACACGCCCCGACCGCCCGCCCCTCCCGAACAAGGAAGACCCCGTGATCGAACTTCCCTGGCTGGAGCCCGACCGCGTCGAGGCCCTGCGCCGCGCCCTGGCGCGCCGCATCCTGGTGCTGGACGGCGCCATGGGCACGATGATCCAGGCCCATCGTCTGGACGAGGCTGATTTCCGGGGCGAGCGCCTGGCCGGACACGGCCAAGAACTGCGCGGCAACAACGACCTGCTGGTGCTGACCCGGCCCCAGGTGATCGCCGGCATCCACCGCGAATACCTGGCCGCCGGCGCCGACCTGGTCGAGACCAACACCTTCAACTCCACCCGCGTCAGCCAGGCCGACTATGGTCTGGAGGCGCTGGCCTACGAGCTCAACCTGGAGGCCGCGCGACTGGCGCGCGCCGCGGTCGACGAGTACAGCGACCGCACGCCGGACCGCCCGCGCTTCGCGATCGGTGTGCTCGGCCCGACCAGCCGCACCGCATCGATCTCGCCTGACGTCAACAACCCGGGCTTCCGCAACGTCTCCTTCGACGAACTGGCCGAGAACTACCGCGAGGCCGCGCGCGGCCTGCTCGACGGCGGCGCCGACACGATCATGGTCGAGACCGTTTTCGACACCCTGAACGCCAAGGCGGCGCTGTTCGCGCTCGACCAGGTGTTCGCCGAGCGCGGCCACCGGGTGCCGGTGATGGTGTCCGGCACCATCACCGACCGCTCCGGACGCACCCTGTCGGGGCAGACCGCCGAGGCCTTCCTGTACTCGGTCGAACATGCCCGGCCGATCAGCGTGGGCCTGAACTGCGCGCTGGGCGCCGAGGACCTGCGGCCGCACGTCGAGGCGATCAGCGGCGGCGCCGCGATGTTCGTCAGCGCCCACCCCAACGCCGGCCTGCCGAACGCCTTCGGCGGCTACGACGAGACCCCCGAGCAGATGGCCGGCACCCTGGGCAGCTTCGCGCGCGACGGCCTGCTCAACATCGTGGGCGGCTGCTGCGGCACCACCCCTGCGCATATCGGCGCGATCTCCCGCGCCGTCGAGCGGGTCGCGCCGCGGCCGCTGCCGGCGCCCGACACGGTCACCCGGCTGGCCGGCCTGGAGCCCCTGCGGCTGATCCCGGAACTGAACTTCATCAACGTCGGCGAGCGCACCAACGTCACCGGCAGCGCGCGCTTCCGCAAGCTGGTCCAGGCCGGCGACTACGATTCCGCGGTCGAGGTCGCCCGCCAGCAGGTCGAGGCCGGCGCCCAGGTGATCGACGTCAACATGGACGAGGGTCTGCTCGACGCCGAGAAGGCGATGTCGACCTTCCTCAACCTGGTCGCCGCCGAACCCGACATCGCCCGCGTGCCGGTGATGATCGACAGCTCCAAGTGGTCGGCCATCGAGGCCGGCCTCAAGTGCGTGCAGGGCCGCGCGATCGTCAACTCGATCTCGCTCAAGGAAGGCGAGGCGGCGTTCCTGGAGCAGGCCCGCAAGCTGCGCAGCTACGGCGCCTGCGCCGTGGTGATGGCCTTCGACGAGCAGGGCCAGGCCGACACCGCCGCGCGCAAGGTGGAGATCCTGTCGCGCGCCCACGACCTGCTGGTCGACGTGGTCGGCTTCCCGCCCCAGGACATCGTCTTCGACCCCAACGTGTTCGCGATCGCCACCGGCATCGAGGAACACGACCGCTATGCGCTCGACTTCATCGAGGCGACTGCCGAGCTGAAGCGCCGCTTCCCGCTGTGCCACGTCTCCGGCGGCATCAGCAACGTGTCGTTCTCGTTCCGCGGCAACGACACGGTGCGCGAGGCGATCCACAGCGTGTTCCTGTTCCACGCCATCCGCGCCGGCCTGGACATGGGCATCGTCAACGCCGGCGCGCTGGCCATCTACGACGACCTCGACCCGGAACTGCGCGAGCGGGTCGAGGACGTGGTGCTGGCGCGCCGACCGGACGCCACCGAGCGCCTGCTCGAAATCGCCGGGCGCTTCCGCGGCGGTGCCCGCGGCGCCGCCCAGGACGACAGCCGTCTGGAGTGGCGCGCGCTGCCGGTGGGCGAACGGCTGTCGCACGCCCTGGTGCACGGCATCGACGAATTCGTGGTCGACGACACCGAGGAGGCCCGCCAGGCCTGCGCGCGCCCGCTCGAGGTGATCGAGGGCCCGCTGATGTCGGGCATGAACGTGGTCGGCGACCTGTTCGGCGCCGGCAAGATGTTCCTGCCCCAGGTGGTCAAGTCGGCGCGCGTGATGAAGAAGGCCGTCGCCCACCTGATCCCCTTCATCGAGGAGGAGAAGCGGCGCACCGGCCAGGCCGCCAAGCCGAACGGCCGGATCGTGATGGCGACCGTGAAGGGCGACGTCCACGACATCGGCAAGAACATCGTCGGGGTGGTGCTGGCCTGCAACAACTTCGAGGTGGTCGACCTCGGCGTCATGGTGCCGGCGCAGAAGATCCTGGACGCCGCCCGCGAGCACCAGGCCGACATGATCGGCCTGTCCGGCCTGATCACGCCTTCGCTGGACGAGATGGCGCACGTCGCCCGCGAGATGCAGCGCCAGGGCCTTTCGATCCCGCTGCTGATCGGCGGCGCGACCACCTCGCGCGCGCACACCGCGCTGCGCATCGAACCCGCCTATGCAGCGGCGCCGACGGTCTGGGTCAAGGACGCCTCGCGGGCGGTCGGCGTCGCGCAATCGCTGGTCTCGCCGGGACAGCGCGAGGACTTCGTGCAGGCGCTGCGCGCCGACTACGCGCAGGTGCGCGCCAGCCATGGCGACCGCGGGCCGGGCAAGCAGCTGATCGGTTGGGACGAGGCCCGGCGCAGGCGACCGCGCATCGACTGGTCCGGCTACCGGCCACCGGTGCCGCGCCAGGCCGGCCTGACCCGCTTCGACGACATCGCACTGGCCGACCTGCTGCCCTACATCGACTGGACGCCGTTCTTCCAGACCTGGGAGCTGTCCGGGCGCTACCCGGCCATCCTCGACGATGCGATGGTCGGCGAACAGGCCAGATCCCTGTACGCGGACGCCCGCGCCATGCTGGCGCGCATGGTCGATGGCCGCTGGGTGCGCGCCCGCGGCGTGGTCGGCCTGTGGCCGGCGCAGGCGCACGGCGAGGATGTCGTGCTGGCCACCGGCCCCGGCCAGGAGCGCCGCCTGCACTTTCTCAGGCAGCAGGCCGACAAGCCGGCCGAGCGCGGCAACCTGTGCCTGGCCGACTGGGTCGCCCCTGCGGACAGCAGTGTCGACGACTGGCTGGGCGCCTTCGCGGTCACCGCCGGACTGGGCATCGAGCCGCACGTCGCGGCCTTCGAGGCCGCCCACGACGACTACAGCGCGATCCTGGTCAAGGCGCTGGCCGACCGCCTGGCCGAAGCCGCCGCCGAGTGGCTGCACGAGCGCGTCCGCAAGGAGATCTGGGGCTACGCGGCGGACGAGGCGCTCGACAACGAGGCCCTGGTCGCCGAGCGCTACCGGGGCATCCGGCCGGCACCCGGCTATCCGGCCTGTCCGGACCATACCGAGAAGCGCACCTTGTTCGAGCTGCTCGATGCCCCGGAGGCGGCCGGCATCCAGCTCACCGAGAACTTCGCCATGTACCCCGCCGCCGCCGTGTCCGGCTACTACCTCAGCCATCCGGACAGCCGCTACTTCGTGGTCGGCAGGCTCGATCGCGACCAGGTCCAGGCCTATGCCGCCAGAAAGGGCATCGCGCTCGCGGAGGCCGAGCGCTGGCTTGCGCCCAACCTGGGCTACGAACCGCAGGCGACCGGGGCGGCGGCGGCCGCCTGACCCGCCCGGCCTCGCGGCATGCTCAGGCCTTGCCGTTGCGCGACAGCAGCACGGCGATCGCCCGGGTCTGCGGGAACTCCGACAGCGCCAGCGCGACCACGGCGGTCATCGGCACCGAGAGGAAGGCGCCGGCCACGCCCCACAGCCCCGACCAGATCGCCAGGGTCACCAGGATCACGAACGGGCTGAGGTTGAGCGAGTTGCCCATGAGCAGGGGCTCGAGCATGTTGCCGATCAGGAACTGCGCGGCGATCAGGGCACCCGCCAGGGCCAGCACCGGGCCGGGATCGCCGAGCTGGACCACGGCGAACGCGACCGGGAACAGCACGCCCAGGAACGAGCCGATGTAGGGCACGTAGTTCATCACCGCGATCAGCACCGCCCAGAACGCCGCCAGCTCCAGCCCGAACAGCAGCATGATCAGCCAGCTCACCACGCCCAGCAGGATGTTGATCAGGGTCTTCAGCGCGAGGTAGGCGCCGATCCGCTCGTTCACCTTGCCGATGATGTGGCGGATCCGGGTCACCGTGACCGGGTCGCCCGACAGGCGGCCGACCTTGCCGTCGAAGCCGCTGCGCTCGAGCAGCAGGAAGCCGACGTACAGCAGCACCAGGGCGATGGTGGACAGCACCGAGGTCAGCGACACCACGGTCGAGCCGACCAGGCGCTGCAGGTTGACCTGGTCGAGGACGTCGGTGCGCAGGCTCTGCCAGGTCGGCGTGACCTCGATGCCCAACCGGGCGGCGCCGCCCTGGATCATCGACAGCAGGGATTCCTGCAGTTGCGGCGCCAGCTGCACCAGGCGGCCGATGTTGTTGCTGAGCAGGACACCGCCGGCGGCCACCACCAGCACCATGGCCAGCACCGAGAAGCCCACCAGGAGCGTCCGCGGCACCCAGGCGCCCAGCAGGGGCACGCGCTGCAGCAGGCGGGCAAGGCCCAGGATCACGTAGGAAAGCAGCACGGCGAAGACGATCGGCACCAGCACCGCCTTGCCGATGTACAGCACCCAGCCGATGATCACCGCCAGCACGGTCGCAAGCACCACGCCCAGCAGACGCTCGTTCGCCATGCATCGCTCCAGTCGCCAGGCGCGAGCATAGCCCGGCACGATCCCCGCAGGTTTCGCGCAGGATTCGCTCCCGGTCCGAACGCACCATCGCCGGTGCGGCGGGCCGCCCGGAGCTCGCGCTAAAGTCCGGACGACCCGTGCCCACCTTGCCCGCGCACCGATGAATCTTTCCCACCTGTTCGAGCAGGCCGCCGCCGCCTACCGGCAGGGCGATGATGCCCACACCCTGGCGCTGTCGCGGCGGTTGCTGGATGCCGACCCCGGGCAACCCCGATACCTGATGCTGGCCGCCAATGCCGCACTGCGCTCGGGTCAATGGCCCGCCGCCATCGAGGCGCTGCAGGCGCTGCTGAACCAGCAGCCCGGGCAGGCCGCCCTGCTGCGACCGCTTGCCCAGGCCTGGAACCGCCAGGGCCTGGCGCTGCGCCGTGCGGGCCAGGCGGCCGCCGCCGAGGTGGCATTCCGCGCGGCGCTCGGGCGTCAGCGCGGCCAGCCCGAAGCCACCTTCAACCTGGCCCTGTTGCTCGACGACGAGGACCGGCCGGGCGCCGCCCTGCCCCTGTGGCGCGAGCTGGCGACGGCCAATCCGGAGGACATCGAGGTCCGCACCCGCCTTGCCCGCTGCCTTGCTCTGTGCGACGACCATCGGCAGGCCGCCAGCCTGCTCGACACCCTGCCCGCCGCCGGCACCCCCGCGCTGGCCCTCGACCAGGCCGAGGCCCAGGCGGCCTGCGGCCGGCTGCAGCAGGCGGCACGGACCGTAGCGACGCTCCCGGACGACCCCGCCCTGCTGTCACGCCTGGCCACGGTCGCCGACACCCTGGCCCAGGCGGGCGCCATCGAAGCAGGTGCGGGCCTGCACCAGGCCTGCCATCGCCTGCTCGACGCGGGCGCCAGCTCGCCCGGCCTTCGCCATCTCTTCGCCCGCCACCTGCTGCTGCCCGCGGTGCCGGCCGATACCGGGGCCATCGACCAGGCGCGACAACGCTTCGCGCAGGGCCTGGACGCGCTGGCCGCGGAGCTTACGCCGGCACGACTGGCCGGCTGCGCACGCACGCTCGACCAGCTGGCCTGGAGCAACTTCTATCTCGCCTACCAGGGGCGCGACGACCTCGAGCTGCAGACCCGCTTCGGCGATCTGCTCGGGCGCTGCGCGCGCGCCCTGGCGCCCGCCGGCCTGCCCGACCCGTCGGGCAGCGGTGGCCGCCGACGGATCGCCCTGGTCGGCTCGATCTTCCGCCATTGCACGGCAGGCCACTACTTCGCGTCGTGGGTGCGGATCCTGGCCGATGCCGGGTTCGAGGTCCACGTGGTGCAGCTAGGCCCGGCCGGCGACGCATTCACCGACACGATCGCCGCGCCGGCCACCGCCCTGCACCGCATCGAGGGCGGCGCCGACGCCCTGGCGCGCCACCTGGCCGGACTGCGCTGCGACCTGATCCTCTACCCGGAGCTGGGCATGGAGGCCCGCCTGCCTGCGCTCGCCTCGCTGCGCCTGGCGCCACGCCAGGCCTGCGCCTGGGGTCATCCGGTGTCCTCCGGGCTGGCCACCATCGACGCCTTCTTCTCCTGTGCGGACATGGAACCGGAAGGCGCGCAGGGTCACTACCGTGAGCCGCTGCGCCTGCTGCCCGGCCTGGGCACGCACTACCCGGCACCACCGCAGCCGGCAGGCGGCGACCGCGCCAGCGCCGGACTGCCCACCGAGGGCAGGCTCTATCTGATCCCCCATGCGCCGTACAAGCTGCACCCCGACAACGACGCCGTGCTGGCGGCCATCGCGACCGGCGACCCGCAGGCGCGTCTTGTGCTTTTCCGCGGCCAGGGCGCCGGCAGCGGACCGGCCCTGCTGCGGCGCCTGGGTGCGGCGCTGGAACAGGCCGGTGCCGATCCGGACAGGCAGCTGTGCGTGCTGGACAACACCAGCCGCGAGGGCTTCCTGGCGGTCAACAGGGTGTGCGACGTCATGGTCGACTGTCTGCACTGGTCGGGCGGCAACACCAGCCTGGATGCCCTGTCCAGCGGCCTGCCCGTGCTGACCTGCCCGGGGCCGTACATGCGCGGCCGGCAGTCGGCAGCGATGCTGCGCCAGCTGGGTCTGGAACGCCTGGTGTTCGACGCCCCCGATGACCTGGTGCGGACGGCGATCGACCTGGCCGGGGATCGGCACGAACGCGAATCCTGTGCGCGGCAGATCCGTGCCGGCCTGCCCGACCTGCTCGCCTGTCCCGACCTGCCGGACCGGCTGGTCGCGCACGTCGAGGCGCTGCTGGACAACTGACGCCAGCGGCCGGTTGCCGCCCTCGCGGCAGCCGCGTAGGCTGGCGTCTCCGGGCAGCGCCACCGGGCCGGGGAGCCCAGCAACAGATGACCGATCACGAGCAGCGCGCGTCCAGTCGTCGCCCCTGCGACGAACCCGCGGAACTCAGCGCCGGCCACGGCCGCTGGTCGACCCGCCTGGTCAATCTCTCGGACGGTGGCGCCTGCGTGCTGCTGCCCCCCGACTGGCCGGATCTGGATCCAGGCGGCCTGTCGATCAGCTTCCAGCTGGACGGCAAGACGCACCGGCACGCCTGCGAGATCGTCTGGGGCGACCTGGAGCGCCTCGGGCTGAGCTTCCTCGACAGCGCCGACCGCCCGGCCGGCTGAGCGCAGCCCCTGACAGCTTCTCGAGAAACGACCGCCCTGGTCGTTTTTCGAGTCGCCCGTGCTGCGCAGGGCCGGCGCGCCGCCTGAGCATCCAATCCGGTCACCGCGGCCGATCGCAGCGCCGGCCACTACACTACCGCCCCCTTTCCAGCCAGCGGACTGCACCGTGCATCCTTCCAACGTCAAGGCCGCCATCACCGGCGGCGCCTCGGGCCTGGGCCTGGCCGTCGCCCGTCACCTGGTCGCCGCCGGCGGCCAGGTCGCCCTGCTCGATGTCCAGGCCGACAAGGGCCAGGCCGCCGCCGCCGAACTCGGCGACCGGGCCCGCCACTTCAGCGCCGATGTCACCAACGAATCCGGGATCGTCGAGGTCCTGGACCAGGCCGCCGCCGCCATGGGCGGCCTGAACGTCGCGGTCAACTGCGCCGGCATCCTCGGTGCCGGCCGGGTCCTGGGCAAGGACGGACCGATGGCGCTGGACGGGTTCGCGCGCACGGTCGGCGTCAACCTGGTCGGCAGCTTCAACGTCGCCAAGGCGGCGGCCCAGCTCATGCAGGACAACGAGCCGGGCGAGGACGGCGAGCGCGGCGTGATCGTCAACACCGCCTCGGTCGCCGCCTTCGACGGCCAGATCGGCCAGGCCGCGTACTCGGCGTCGAAGGGCGGCGTGGTCGGCATGACCTTGCCGATGGCGCGCGAGCTGGCGCGTTTCGGGATCCGGGTGATGACCATCGCACCGGGTATCTTCTGGACGCCCATGGTCGACGGCATGCCGCCGCAGGTGCAGGAGTCGCTGTCGGCCTCGATCCCGTTCCCGTCGCGCCTGGGCCGGCCCGAGGAATTCGCCGAACTGGTCGCCTTCATCCTGGGCAACCGCTATCTCAACGGCGAGACCATCCGGCTGGACGGCGCCGTCCGGCTGGCCCCCAAGTGACCGGCACAGGAGCAGCGCAGCGATGAGAGCGAACGAGATCAAGCGCGGCAACGTGGTCGAGCACGACGGCCGGGTCTGGCAGGTGCGCGACGTCGAAAAGTCGGTGCCCACCGCGCGCGGTGGCAACACCACCTACCGGTTCACCCTGTATGCGATCCCCGGCGGCCAGAAGCTGGACCTCAGCCTGCGCGGCGACGACGACCTGCGCGAGGTCGAACTGAGCCGGCGCGCGGCGAACTACTCCTACCGGGACGGCGACGCCTTCGTGTTCATGGACAGCGAGGACTACAGCCAGTACCTGCTGTCGCCTGAGCTGGTCGGCGACCAGGCCGGCTACATCACCGAAGGCCTCGAGGGCTGTTACGTGCAACTGATCGAGGGCGATCCGGTCGGCGTGCAGCTGCCGCCCAACGTCGTGCTGGAAGTGGTCGAGACCGCGCCCGAGCTCAAGGGCGGCACCGCCACCAAGCGGCCCAAGCCGGCCCGTCTGGCCACCGGCATCGAAATCATGGTGCCCGAATACGTCGGCAACGGCGACCGCGTCCTGGTCAACACCACCACCGGCGAGTACGGCGGCCGGGCCTGAACGCCCGCGAGGCGGCCGCCTTACGCGGCCACCTCGTCATGACCTGTGGCACGCGCCCGAACCGGGCTGACTGCTCAGGCTGAGGGTCACGCATCCCCCGGAACCCCCGCCATGGCACGCCGCCCGCCCGTAGTCCCCGCTTCGCCGATCCTCGCAACGCTGGAGAACGCGCGGACCGCCGGCCGGATCGACGGCGCGATTCCACCCGGACTTTCGGCGAACAGGCGGGAGCGACGTGGCATGGCCTCCATGCAACCGGCCGCCGGACCGGCCTTGGACACCTGTCCGGTCCGGCGCGGGCCCGCCCTGCGCGCCCTCGCACTCGGCCTCGCTCTCGCCTGCGCCAGCTCCGGTGCGGTGGCGCAGCTCGACCGGGATTCCGACCTGTTCAAGGCGATGGCGGCGCACGATCACGCGTTCTTCGAACGAGGCTTCAACCAATGCGACCTGGACTACCTCGAGCAGGCCGTCCATCCGCACCTGCGCTTCTACCACGACCAGAGCGGCTTCCAGGACTACGCAGCGTTCCTCCAGAACGCGCGCCGGTACCTCTGCGCCGACCCGGACCACAAGCCGGTCAGGAAGCTGGATGCCGACAGCCTCCAGGTGGTCCCCCTGTACGCGGACGGCGAGCTGTACGCCGTGATCCACATGGGCAGCCACCGCTTCTTCATCCGCGAACCCGGAAAGGACGATTCAGCCACCGGCATCGCGCGATTCTCGAACCTCTACGTCCTGGAGGACGGGAGGTGGCTGCTCAAGGATGTCCTCAGCTACGACCATCGCCCCGCCGATTGAAACTTTCCAGCGGCCGCGGGCCGACGCACCGGGGGCAGGCCGCGCATGGCGCCAGCCGTTCGCCCCGGTTCCTCCGTCGCCGCTGATTTCCTCGCCGCAGCAACACGGACTGGCATCGCCCGATCGCTTCGGGCCAACCGCTGATCGCTGACGCGCAAAGGTCCGGACGTCGACGGCGCCCCCGCAGCCGTCGTCGCCGGCAGCGCACCAGTACCGGTACCCGCGCTTGCGGCAACCGATCCGCCAGCGGAACGGTGGCGGCCGCCGGGCGGGACGGCCCATCGACCTTCGCATCGACTCCCCTTGCCCACCACCGCAACCCGGCCGGGGCCCGTGCGGACCTCGGGGTACGAGCGTCCTCGCCATGACCAGTGGCACGCGCTCCTTCCGGGCGCCGCGGTCAGGCTGACCGGCACCCGCCACCCACCAGGAACCACCGCCATGGCACGTCGTCGCCGCCGCGTCCTCCGATCGTTGCTCGGCCTGCTGGTCCTGGCCATCGCCGGCATGGCCGTGGCGCTGCGCTACGAATCCCCCTGCGCGCCGCCGTCGGCCGCCAGCGGCGAGAACACCATGCTGGCGGCCCGCCAGGTCTGTTACGGCCCGCCCTCGCAACTGGTGATAGCCAGCGTGCCACGTCCGGTGGCCGGTCCCGGCGAGCTGCTGGTGCGCGTGCATGCCGCCGGCGTCAACCCGCTGGACTGGCACTCCCTGTACGGACAGCCCTACTTCATGCGGCTGTCCTCCGGTATCGGGCGCCAGTCCGACCCGCGTACCGGCGTCGACTTCGCGGGCACCGTCGAGGCGGTCGGCGACGGCGTCGAGCGGTTCCGGCCGGGCGACGCGGTGTTCGGCGTGCGCAACGGCGCCTTCGCCGAGTACCTGGTGGTGGCGGCCGACCGCAACGTCGTGCACAAGCCCCACGGAATCGGCTTCGAGGCCGCCGCGGCGGTGCCGATCGCGGCGCTCACCGCGCTGCAGGCGGTGCGCGACGCCGGCCGCCTGCAGCCCGGCCAGCGGGTGCTGGTCAACGGCGCCTCCGGCGGCGTCGGCACCTTCGCCGTGCAGATCGCCAAGGCCCTGGGCGGCCACGTCACCGGCGTCAGCAGCGGCCGCAACGTCGCGCTTGTGCAAGCGCTCGGCGCCGATGCGGTGATCGACTACGGGCGCGAGGACTTCACCCGCGGTGGGCGTCGCTACGACCTGATCGTCGACAATGTCGGCAACCACGACCTCGCTGCCCTGCGCCGGGCGCTGCACGAGGACGGCACCGTGGTCATGGTCACCGGACCCAAGAGCAACCGCTGGCTGGGGCCGCTGTCGCGGATGCTCTGGGCCAGGCTGAGCGCGCCGTTCGTCAGCCAGGCGCAGGTCTCGCTGCTGGCCAGCAGCAACCCGGCCGACCTGGCGACGCTGCGCGACATGCTTGCCGACGGCCGCCTGCGGCCGGTGATCGATCGCCGGTTCGCCCTGTCCGAGGTGCCGGCGGCGATCGACTGGCAGGGACAGGGCCGCAGCCGCGGCAAGAACATCGTGGTGATGATCCCGGACCCGCCCGCGCCGGCGCCCTGAGCCGTGACCCCGGCCGCCTCCCGGCATGCCGCCCGGTCCGCCGGGGCCCGCTGCGCCGGCCCCGGACCGGATGCCGGGCCGGCCTCAGCGGATCGCCCCGCCGCGCCGGCGGCGCAGCTCGCCCAAGGCCAGCAGCAGCAGGGTCAGCAGGGTCAGCGGCACCGCGAAGAACAGCATCACCGCGCTGTACTCGGGCAAGGCGTCGTGGTGCGAGGCCGCCAGCACCAGGTACACCGTGTAGGCCAGCCAGTAGCCAAGGAACAGGGCGCCCTCGGCACGGCTGATGACGCCGCCGGTCAGGAACACCGGCAGGCAGGCGAAGGCGACGACCACCATCACCGGCAGGTCGAAGGCGATCGCGGCGCCGGACACCCCGATGCCGTCGGGCGCCACCACGGCCGCGATGCCGAGCACGCCCATCAGGTTGAACAGGTTGCTGCCGACCACGTTGCCGACGGCGATGTCGCGCTCGCCGCGCAGGGCGGCGACCAGGGACGTGACCAGCTCGGGCAGCGAGGTCCCGGCGGCGACGATGGTCAGGCCCACCACCAGTTCGCTCACGCCCATCAGCAGCGCGAAGGCCACCGCCGAATCGACCAGCCAGCGCGCGCCCAGCACCAGCAGAACCAGGCCGACCGCCACCAGGCCGAGGTTGAGCGGCCAGGCCTGGCGGGGCGGCGCTGCCCGCTGCGCCACGAAGGTGTCTCCGCTCCCCGTGGCAGCGGCCGCCTGTCGGGACTCGCGACGGCTGCGTCCGACCAGGAACACCAGGTAGACGAGCAGGCCACCCGCCAGCAGCGCGCCGTCGGTCCGGGCCAGACGACCGTCGTGGGCAAGCAGCAGGACCGCCACCGAGACCACCACCATCAGGGGCACATCCAGTCGCACCAGTTGCCGGTCGACCAGCAGGGGCACGACCAGGGCCGAAAGTCCCAGGATGAACAGCACGTTGAAGATGTTGCTGCCGACCACGTTGCCCAGGGCCAGGTCGGCCTGGCCGCCCAGCGAGGCGCCGATGCTGACCGCCAGCTCCGGCGAACTGGTACCGAAGGCGACCACGGTCAGCCCGGCAACCAGGGGAGAAACGCCCACTGCCAGTGCAAGCTGCGCCGCGCCGCGGACCAGCAGCTCGGCGCCGACCACCAGCAGGACCAGACCGAGGAGGAAGAACAGGAGGCTGATCACGCCAGGCGCATTCCAGTAGGCACGAGGGACGCACATGCTAGCCGCTGCTTCCCAGTGGCGGGATGCCGTGCAGTCCCCTGCCGCGCCAGTCCCGGGGCCGGTCGCGAGGCAGGGCGCCGGGCCGCCGGACCGGCAGCCGCGGAGGCGGCCTGCGGCGATCGACCGGCCCGCCGCCCGCCGGCCACGACGGAACGAGACATGGCTTCGGCAGGCCGACGCCCGGGCGGCCCGCGCAGCCGCGGCGTTAACGCCATCCCGGCTAGCCTTGGCGGGTCGCTGCGGACGCGCCCGCCTTGCCATCCCCTGCCCCCCCTGCCACCGACACACCCCGGTCCGCGATGACAGCTTTTGTAGCCCGCGTGTTCAACCTGCGCCGCGACGAGGTCGTCCCGGTGCTGCTGGCAGCGGCATTCTTCTTCTGCGTTCTGTGCGCGCTGATGGTGCTGCGTCCGGCGCGCGACGCGCTGGGCATGCAGCGCGGCATCGAGGCGGTACGGTGGCTGTTCATGGCGACCGCGGTGGCCACGCTGTTCGCGAACCCGTTGTTCGGCTGGCTGGTCGCGCGGTTCCGGCGCCTGTGGTTCATCGGCGCGACCTATGCCTTCTTCGCCGCCTGCCTGGTCGGCTTCTGGGCGCTGCTGGCGATCGCGCCGCAGGCCGCCGGCGAGGTCAGCGGCATGGTGTTCTACGTCTTCTTCAGCGTCTTCAATCTGTTCGCGACCATGGTGTTCTGGGCGCTGATGGCCGATCGCTTCAGCCTCGAGCAGGGTAAGCGCTTCTTCGCCCTGATCGCGGTCGGCGGCACCCTCGGCGCGATCGCCGGGCCGGCCCTGGCCTCGCTGTTGGCGCAGCCGCTGGGCACGCCGGCGCTGCTGCTGGTGGCCGCCGGCTTCCTGCTGCTGGCGATCGTCGCGGCCTGGGGCGTCGCCCGGGTCCGCCCGCATGCCGGCGACCGCGAGCGGCCGGACGCCGGAGCCGCCCGCGCCGTCATCGGCGGTGCCGCCTGGGCCGGCCTGCGCGCGATGCTGCGCTCGCCCTACCTGCTCGGCATCGCCGGCTACGTGGTGGTGATGACGGTGATGGCGACGCTGCTGTACTTCACGCGCCTGCAGATGGTCGCGGCGCTCGGCGACGACCTCGACCTGCGCACCACCGTGTTCGCGAACATCGACCTGATCGTCCAGCTCGCCACCCTGTTCCTGCAGGCGGTGGTCGCCGGCCACCTGATGAAGCGGTTCGGCGTCGCCTTCACCCTCGCGCTGCTGCCGGTGACCGTGGCGCTGGGCTTCATCGGCCTGGCCGTGGTCGGCACCCTGGCGGCGCTGATCGTCTTCGAGGCAGCGTTCCGCGCGGTGCAGCGCGCCCTGACCCGGCCGGCCCGCGAGACCCTGTACACCGTCACCTCGCGCGAGGACAAGTACAAGTCCAAGGCCTTCGTCGACACCTTCATGTACCGTGCCGGCGACGTCGTCGGCGCCCAGGTCGAGGGCCTGCTGGTGCGCCTGGGCATGGGCCTGGCGGCGCTGGCCAGCGTCGCCGTGCCGCTGGCGCTGGCCTGGGCCGCGCTCGGTGTGTGGCTGGGCCGCGCCCAGCAGCGCCTGGCCGCCACCGGGCAACGCATCCACGGCGCCGCCGCGGCGCCCGCTTCCCCACCGCAAGGAGACCGCCATGATCAGCCGTCGTGAGTACCTGAAACTGTCGCTGGCCGCCGGTGTCGCCCTGGCCCTGGATCCGCGCCGGCTGCTCGCCGCCGGCGACCAGGCCCTGCCGATGATGACCCGGGCCATCCCCTCCTCCGGCCAGCAGATCCCGGTGGTCGGCCTGGGCAGCTCGGCGACCTTCGCCCAGGTCGCCCGCAGCGAGGACGTCGACGCCCTGCGCGAGGTGCTGCGCGCCCTGGTCGACAACGGCGGAAGCGTGTTCGACACCGCGCCCAGCTACGGCGCCTCCGAGGAAGTCGCCGGCAACTTGGCCGCCGAGCTGGGCCTCACCGACCGCATCTTCTGGGCGACCAAGGTGAATGTCTCGCGGGGGCCGGGTGCCCCCGCGGACGCCGACGAGGCCCGGGCGCAGATCGATGCCTCCTTCGAGAAGCTGCGCAAGCCGGTGATCGACCTCATCCAGGTCCACAACCTCGGCGATCTCACGACCCAGCTGCCGATCCTCAAGGAGATCAAGGACAGCGGGCGGATCCGCCACCTGGGCGTCACCACCACATCGGCGCCCCAGTACGAGGAACTGGAGGCGGTCATGCGCCGCGAACCGCTTGACTTCATCGGCATCGACTACGCGATCGACAACCGCACCATGGAAGACCGCATCCTGCCCCTGGCGCGCGAGCGCGGCATCGCGGTGATGGTCTACCTGCCGTTCGGCCGCACCCGCCTCTGGGAGAAAGTGCGCGGCAAGGAACTGCCGGACTGGGCCGGCGAGTTCGACGCCGCCACCTGGGGCCAGTTCTTCCTCAAGTTCGTGCTGTCCCATCCGGCGGTCACCGTGGTGACCCCGGCCACCAGCCGTCCGCACCACATGGTCGACAACCTCGGCGCGGGCCGAGGCCGCCTGCCCGACGCCGCCATGCGCCAGCGCATGATCGAGCACATCGAGTCGCTTTAGTCTTTCCCGGTCCGGCGGTGGCGCCTGGCCCGCCACCGCCGCCCTGAGCCACGAGGAGCCGCCCGATGCAGCCTGGACCCGGAACCACCGGCAACGTCATCGCCGCCCTGTGCAGCCTGTTCGTGCCCGGCCTGGGGCAGTTGCTGCAGGGGCGCCTGATTCCGGCGATGGTCTGGTTCGCGGCCGCCTGTGTCGGCTTCGTGGTCACCTGGGTCCTGACCCTGAGCCTCCTACCGTTCGGCTGGTTCGTGCTCGCCGTGATCTCCTGCATCGAGGCTGCCCTGTTCGGCAGCCCGTCGACGCGACGCCGCCTTTCCTGAGCGCCGCCGGCAACGCGCCTTGCAACGCGCAGCGCTGACCGGCACCGGCGCCCCGCAGACCTTCCCCGCATCCGGGCGTCGGATGTGCGGCCGGCGCCTGGGCAACCGGTCAGTCCGCCAGATGCAGCGTGGCGGTCAGGAAGGTCCGTGCCTGGCCCGAAAGCAGCACCCGGTCGCCGCGCACGGTGCAGCCGACCTCGCCGCCGCGCCGCGAGCACTGGAAGGCGCGCAGCGCGTCGCGGCCCAGCCGCGCCGCCCAGTACGGCGCCAGCAGGCAGTGCGCGGAGCCGGTGACCGGGTCCTCCGGCACGCCGACGCGCGGCACGAAGAAGCGACTGACGAAGTCGTGGCGCTGGCCCGGTGCGGTGACCACCAGGCCACGCCCCGGCAGGGCCAGCAGGGCGGCCGTGTCGGGCGCCAGGGCCCGCACCGTGGCCTCGTCGTCGAATACCGCCAGCAGGTCGCCGCCCAGCAGGACCTCGCGCGGCGTCGCGCCCAGGGCTGCCGACAAGCCCTCCGGCGCGGCGATCGCTTGCGGCGTTCGGGCGGGAAAGTCCATGGCGTAGCCGTCGCCGGCGCGGCGCACCCGCAGGGTGCCGCTGCGGGTGGCGAAGGCGAGTTCCGCCAAGTCGACGCCGCGGTGCCGGTACAGCACGTGGGCGCTGGCCAGGGTGGCGTGCCCGCACAGGTCGACCTCGGCCAGCGGCGTGAACCAGCGCAGGCCCCAACCGCCGCCTTCCGGCACCAGGAAGGCGGTCTCCGACAGGTTGTTCTCCGCCGCGATGGCCTGCATCAAGCCATCCGGCAGCCAGGCGTCCAGCGGCACCACGGCGGCGGGATTGCCCGCGAACAGGCGGTCGGCGAAGGCGTCGACCTGGTACTGGACGAGCTCCATGGCGGCTCCGGGTTCGGATCGGGGAGCCGCCATTGTCGCCGAGGCGGCCGCCGACCGGGGTCGCGGTGGTCGCCCCCGACGCGAGGCCTTTCGCGCTGCCGCCCTCAGGGACCGTCCGGAATCTCCGGCTCCACCAGCAGCGCCAGCAGGGCCAGCGACTCCTGCCAGCCCTGCTGGCAGGCCTCGGCCGGGATGGCGTCGGGCAGACCCTCCTGCAGGATGCCCAGGTCGGTGCCGATCGCTACCGCGCGCAGTTCGATGGTCAGGCGCATGGTGCCGGGCAGGCCTGGATCCTCGAAGCGGTCGTCGCAGACGATGCGCTCACCGGGAACCAGCTCAAGGTAAGTTCCGCCGAAGTGGTGCGCGCTGCCGGTCGAGAAGTTGGTGAAAGACATCCGGTAGCCGCCGCCGACACGGGCGTCCAGCGAATGCACGGTGGCGGTGAAGCCGTTCGGCGCGTTCCACTTGGCGAGCGCGGCGGCGTCCAGGAACGCCCGGTACACGCGCTCGGGCGGCGCGCGAAGGATGCGGTGGACGCGGATGGCATGGGGCATGGCGATACTCCTGGGAGGGATTGATCGATCCTGGTTGCCACGCAGTGCACGCAGCAGCCAGACGGTTGCGGTGGTCCGCGAGCGCGCTCAGCCAGGCGCAGGCCAACGGCGCAGTTGCACGGTGGCGGTCTGCGCGACACCGTCGCCGTCGGCCCAGCGCTGCACCACCTCGACGTGGTCCTCGTCGACGCGCTGCCAGCAGAAGCTGGAAGGCGCCTGCACCGGCTCGAAGCAGGCGCGCCCGGGCGCCAGCTCGACGGCGCGCCAGCTGAACACGTCCCAGGTCGAGGTCACGATGCCGTTCTCGTACCGGACCACGCTGGTGTCGACGGCCTCCTCGAAGCGCGCGTCGGCATGGCGGCTGCTGCGCAGGGTGTGGCGATCCTCGAAGGCATAGGCCTCATGGAAGATCGACCCGTCGGGCGCGGTACCGACCCAGCGGCCTTCCAGGAAGCGCAGGTGGGCGAAATCGTCGGGGTCATGCATCGATGGCTCCATGGCGGCGGCAAGGTTGGGCAGGACCGGCAGGCATGCCAGGGCAAGCACGGCAAAGCCGCGGCCGAACCGTGCCACGGCAAGCAGGGTCGGCTCCGACGGTGGGTCCTCGCACCGGGGCGCAGCGGCGAGCAGCTTGTCCATCTCAGAGCGCCCGGCCATCGAAATGCTCGACGGGTAGCGCCTGGAGGTCCAGGCCATCCAGGCACCTGATATTGACGGCCGCCATGGCGTGCCCCTGAGGGTCGCTGCCTTCGCCCCAGGCGTGGATGCCGCAGTCCGGGCAGAAACGGTGCCGGATCGCGCCGCGACCGAACGAGTAACTGGCGGCCTGCCCATCCGGCATGGCAAGGCGCAGGGCATCGCGGGGCACGAACCAGAGCAGCGAACCCCGCCTGCCGCAGATCGAGCAGTTGCAGGCCAGCGCCGCCGCGCCGGGATCGGCGATGTCGACCTCGAACCGCACACGACCGCAATGACAGCTTCCCGTGTACTCCATCGTCTGCTCGCTCCTTCGTTGCCCAAGGGTGCCACCCCACGTCCCGGCCTGATTGGCGCGCTCTGCTCCCCTCTCCCTGAGACCTGATTAGCGTCGTGTCTCAGCCCAGGATCGGGGACCAAGGGCCAGGACTCGGTGTTCGGTGACCGCAGCGCGTTGTGCTCCCCTCTCCCTGTGGGAGAGGGGCCGGGGGAGAGGGTCGGGGCTTGCCATGATCTGCATCGTTGCCGGCCCAGCGGCGTGCGCTGGCCGGGGCGGCCCTCTCCCCCGCCCCTCCCCCGCAGGCGGGGGAGGGGAGAAGTGCGGTGTCGTCGCACTCACGTAAAGCCGCCTGGCAACGGGCTGAGACACGACGCTAATCAGGTCCCTAAGAGAGAGGGGAAAAGTGCGGTGCCGTCGCACCGGCGATGCGCCGCCAGGCGGGCCTGTCGACTCTCCCTAGTCGAACCGGCAACCGCCAGATCGACAGGGCCCCAGGATGAAGGCAATTCCTCCACCGCGCGCCCCGCCCGCAACGGTTGCATCGCGATCCTCGGCCTGGCTCACGGCGCCGCATCGGCCAGCGACCGGAACAGCGCGGCCCACTGGCTGGCGCGCAGCCCGGCGGCACTTCGCCCCAACCGCGCGATCACCACGGCCCGGGACGGATCCACGTACAGGAACTGGCCGTCCTTGCCCTGCGCCAGGTAGTCGCCGCGCTCGGCGGACAGCAGCCACCAGCCGTAGCCGTAGCCGCGGAATCCGGCCGCCACCGAGGACGCCGGCCACATCGGGGGCGCCACCGCAGCACTCCCCACCGAGGCGGCGATCCAGTCCGCGGCGACGATCCGCGTCCCCTGCGCCACGCCACCGTCGAGGTACAGCTCGCCGATCCGGGCGAGGTCGCGGGCACTGCCGGCCAGGCAGCACCAGACCTTTTCCAGGCCGTCGTCGCGGTCCAGCGACCACACGCCGTCGTCGGACAGCGGCAGCGCCGACCACAGGCGCGCCTGCGCGTAGTCCGACAGAGTGCGCGGCGCCAGGGCGCGGGACAGCACCAGGCCCAGCAGGGCGGTGTCGCCGGACTTGTACTCGAAGGCTTCGCCCGGCGCCCCGCGCGGCCGGAACCGAACGATCATGCGCTCGATGTCCGAGGTGTAGTTGAACGGCACGTGCAGTTCGAAGGGATTGTCGCTCTCGACGTAGGCCAGGCCCGAGGTCATGGTCAGCAGGTGGCGCAGGCTCAGGCCATCCAGGCCCCGGCCGGCCAACTCCGGGACGTGGTCGACCACGCGCGAATCGACGCCCGGCAGGATCCCGTCGCGGATCGCGGCGCCGACCATTACCGCCAGCACCGACTTCGAGACCGAGAACCATTGCGAGGGCGTCGACGCCGAGGCCTCCGGCGCGAGGTACTCGTAGCGGAGCGCGCCGTTGCGCCGGACCACCAGTGAGATCGTGCCGTTCTCGGCCAGGAAGCCAGCCAGGTCGCGGCGGCCGGCATCGTCCCCTGGCACCAGCACCCGCGGCTGCCAGTCGGCGCCGGCCACGCGCCCGTCATGGCGGCCATCGACGGCGCCGCGCAGGGGACGTGCCGGGTAGTGGCGGAAGTCGTCGACGGTAGTGGTGCCGTGGCGCATCAGGCGCAGCGTCGCGTCCCAGCCGCCACGCACACCGGCGACCTGGAACCAGCGACCCAACACCGCAAGGCACAGCAACAGCGCGAGCACCAGCAGCACCGCCAGCGACCAACCCAGCCACCTCATCGGCAATCCGCGCATGCCGCCCTCCTCGCCAGGCACCGCGGCCGCCGCCTCGCACGATGGCAGCGCGCACGGCCGTGCGGCTGGTCAGAAACGATACTCCACTCCCAGCCCCGGCCCGGCCACATCGGCATCGACCGAAAAGCGGGTGCTGCGCCGCTTCATCGAGACATGCCGATAGCCGAGATGGACCGCGGTCCGCTCGCCGACCTCGCGGCCGACCGCCGCCATGAGGTCGGCCTCGCCGCCGTCCGGATCGACCAGCAGCCAGCCAGACAGGAACCAGCGGCCGCCGGGCGACCACCGGGCCTTGAGGCCCAGCTGCGGATCGAGCCAGCCGACGCCGGCACTGGCGCCGCGGTCGATCGGTGCGCCGATGGCGACCCTGCTGGAGAGTTGCCAGGCGCGAACGCCCGCCAGCAGGTCGAGATGTCCGGCAGGCCCCTCGAGCAGCCGGTAACCGCCGGCCAGCAGCGCGGTGCTCGCGCGCACCCGCATCCGCGCCGGCACCCCGGCCAGCGGCACCGTGCCCGACTCGCTCAACTGCACGTGCAGCACATCGGCGAACATCACCAGCCGGTCGCGCCGCGCCTGGAGCGAGGCCATGGCCGCCCAGTCCAGGCTGGACAGGGCGTCCGAGCCGCCGCGTCGGCTGGCCACCGGCGGCAACCCCGCATGTCGGACCTGCCCGTCCAGTCCGGCACCCCAGGCGTAGGGCGCAAGCACGAACGACCAGTCGGCGCCATGCGCCCGCGGCCCCGGCATCAGTGCCAGCGCCAGGCCGGAAAGCAGCCACCTGCCCAATCCCGCCATGTCCGAACCCCTCCGGCGACGAACCGCTACGCCCTGCGCGCACGGCCCGCACCCGCGGCAACTGTCGCGCCACCGGCGAGCCCGGTCAATGCCCGCCCTCTTCACATCTGTCGTTTGCAGCACGTCCTAGACTGCAGGTCGCGATCGGCCGTCAGGGGTTGGCGCCGGCCGCGATGCCTGCCGTCCACAGGGGAGCAGAACCATGTCCGCACCTTCACTCGTCCGGGCGGCATTCGCCACGCTTGCAATCGTTCTGCTGCCTGGCCAGATGTCCGCGCAGGCACCAGACCAGCGCGGCCTGCTGTTCGAGAATGTACGGGTATTCGACGGCACCTCGGACCGTCTCACCCCACCCTCGAATGTCCTGGTCGTCGGCAACCGAATCCAGGCGGTCTCCCGCGCGCCGATCACGCCCGACGCGGGGCTGGAGGTGCGCCGCATTGACGGCGGCGGCCGGACCCTGATGCCCGGACTGATCGACGCCCACTGGCACGCCCTGCTGGTGGCGCCGGACCTGATGACGGCGATGACCGCCGATGCCGGCCTGCTCAACTTCTTGGCCGCCGACGTTGCGCGGCAAACCCTCATGCAGGGCTTCACCAGCGTGCGCGACGTCGGCGGCCCCAGCTTCGGCCTGAAGCGCGCGATCGACCTGGGCCTGGTGCCGGGCCCACGGATCTTTCCATCCGGTGCGATGATCTCGCAGACCGGCGGCCATGGCGATTTCCGCCTGCCCCACGAGGTGCCGCGCCCGACCGCCGATGGCCTGAACCATGCCGAGCGGATGGGCGCGGCGATGATCGCCGACGGCGCCGACGCGGTGCGCGTGCGCGCCCGCGAGCAGCTGATGCTCGGCGCCAGCCAGCTCAAGCTGATGGCCGGCGGTGGCGTCAGTTCGCTGTACGACCCGCTGGACGCCACCCAGTACACCGTCGCCGAGATCCGCGCCGCGGTCGAGGCCGCGGAGAACTGGGGCACCTATGTGACCGTGCACGCCTATACCGCGCACGCCATCCGCCAGGCCATCGAGGCCGGCGTGCGCTGCATCGAGCACGGCCAGCTGATCGACGAGGACACCGCGCGCCTGATGGCCGAGCGCGGCGTGTGGTGGAGCCTGCAACCGTTCCTGGACGACGAGGACAGCAATCCCAAGCAGGGCGAGGCACGGCGCAAGCAGCTGATGGTGGCGCAGGGCACCGACCGCGCCTTCACCCTGGCCCGGCGCCTGGGCATCAAGGTGGCGTTCGGCACCGACATCCTGTTCAACCCGGCCGGCGTGCCGCGCCACAACGCCCAGCTGGTCAAGCTGTCGCGCTGGTACAGCCCCGCCCAGGTGCTGGCCATCGCCACCGGCGGCAATGGCGAACTGCTGGCGCTGTCCGGCGAGCGCTCGACCTACCGCGGCGCCCTGGGCGTGGTCGCGCCGGGCGCGCTGGCCGACCTGATCCTGGTCGATGGCGACCCCATCGAGGACCTCGCGCTGGTCGCCGACCCGGTGCGCAACTTCCTGGTCATCGTCAAGGACGGCGTGGTGGTCAAGGATGCCCTGGCCGGCGGCGCGCCTCCGGCAGCGCCTTCGCCATGAACGCGGCCGTGCCCGGGCACAGCCCGGCGAACTGCGTGGTCGCGGCGATCGCCGGCGGTGCCCGCTCTCGCGCGAGGCGCGCGTAGCCGCGCCGGGCGAAGAAGGCCTCGGCGGTCTGGGTCAGCAGATAGAGCGTGACGATGTCCTGGGCCGCGGCCCAGCGCTCGGCGGCGTCGACCAGGAGGCCCGCCAGTCCCTGCCCGCGCGCATCCGGCGCCACCACCAGCGAGCGCAGCAGGCCCGCATGGCCGTGTCGTTCGATCCCTACCGCGGCCACCAGGGCGCCCGCCCGGCGGAGCCCGAACAGCGTCGGTGCGCC
Organism: Lysobacterales bacterium; assembly: GCA_019634735.1. Lineage (NCBI taxonomy): Bacteria > Pseudomonadati > Pseudomonadota > Gammaproteobacteria > Lysobacterales > Lysobacterales bacterium. The sequence goes on from JAHCAT010000001.1 coordinate 592,376, forward strand.
TGGACCGTCGAGGTCGGCCACGGGCAGGCCGGCATCTGCGAGCAGCGTGCGCACCTCGGCGTCGGTGCGCAGCGGTTGCGGTGCCATCGGCATTTTTTCTCCTCGCGCCCGGGGGCGCCTGCAGGTCGGCGGGCAGGATAGCCGGGCGCGCTCGCGCGCGTCCGCGGTCGATCACGTGAGCAGGTCGACCGCCCGGTGCCCGTCCGCGACCCCTTCGACCAGCACCACCTCGCCGACGGTGTTGGCCGTCCGCAGGGGGCGGATCGTCGCGTAGGCGGGCGACCCGTACCAGGCCTGCGCCTGCGCCATCGAAGGAAAGCCGATGACCACGACATCGCCGGGCCACTCGCCCTCCAGCGCCACCCGCCGGCCGCCATGGACGAGGTAGCGGCCGCCGAACGGCGCCAGGGTCGCGTCGATGCCCTCGAGGTAGGCGCGGATCTCCTCGCCGAAACGGGTCTGTCTGATCACGGCAATGGCATAGGCAGGCATCGTTGGATACTCCATGACATCGACGACGGCCGGTGCCGCGGACGGTGCGGCAGGCAAGTCCGCCCGTTCAAGCCGGTAGACAATGCACTCGTCCAGCCCGAAGCGTCGCGGCCCGACGATGCGGAAGCCCAGGCGCTCGTAGAAGCGCCGGGCGCGCAGGTTGGACGCCAGCGGATCGATCAGGATCGCCGTCACCGCCGGATCGGCGAAGCAGCGGTCGATCGCCCAGCGCATCATCGCCGTGCCCAGGCCGCGGCCCAGGAAGTCGGCCTCGCCGATCCAGAGGTCGAGGGCGCGCAGGTCCGGGGCGACGTCCTCGCCCCAGTAGTGGCTGTCCTCTCGGCGCGGGTCGATGATCTGCAGGAAGCCGAACGGCACACCGTCCAGCTCGGCGATCCACTGCTCGCGCCAGTCCGGAGAGCGCGCCAGTTCCTGTGCCCAGCCCCAGTCGTCGTTGGGGTCGGATTCGACCACATGCGGCGCCTCGTCCCAGCGCTCGAGCAGGGCGCGGTCGGCCGGCGCAGCCGCGCGGAAGGTCAGCCCAGGCGTTGCCGCGACCTTCGCCATCAGTCCGCCAGCGGGGTGCACAGTTCGACCAGGGTGCCGTCCGGCGCGCGCAACCACGACACCACCTGCCCCCAGGGCTGCGCCGCGGGCGCTGCCAGCTCGCCGGCACCCGCCGCCAGCGCCCGCGCGTGGGCTGCATCGACGTCGTCGGTGACCAGGGCGATCTCCATGCCAAGGGGCCGGGCGGAGGTGTCGGCCCGGACATGGCCACCCGGCAGGTTGCGTTCCGCCAGCGCGTGGCTGGCGAACGCCAGCACCGTGCTGCCCGTATCCAGCTCGCCGTAGTCCCCGGACGCATGCAGGAACCGTCGTGGCAGCCCGAACGCATGCTCGAAGAAGGCCAGCGAGGCAGCCACGTCGGCCACATGGACGATCACGTAGCCAAGCTTCACGGCCCATCTCCCGGCCCGGCGGCGAAGGCGCGGACCAGCGCCTCCAGCAGCGGCCGGCACGACTCGTCGACATCTTCCCAGGCGAGCAGTCCGTCGCCGAGCGCGCAGGCGACCGCCAGCCTGGGGTCGCTCCCGGTGTACCGGAGATAGATCTCCCGTGCGGCGCCCTGGTGATGACGGTGCACCTCGTCATTGAGCTCGAACGCATCCAGCGCGCCCTGGCGCCAGCGCAGGAAGTGGCCTTGCAGCGCCCCCAGCGCGGCGGACAGCGCGCGTTCGTGCGCCAGTGCGGCGAGCCGGCGCAGTTCCTTTTTCTGCTTCTTGTCAAGCGGCTGCATGGCGCGTGCACTCCGGACGACAGGACCGACTATGCCTGCACGCCCGGCGCGAACCAAGGGGCGGGCGGGCCCGTACCGGGCATCCCTCGACAGGCAGGGAAGCATCGGCTTCGCCATCACATGCAACTGCGTCGTCCATGCGATTGCGGCGCGCCGACACCCGGTCATCATTCCGGCAGGCGGGCGAAACGCGGCACGTCGACCCGGTCGCCATCCCAGTCCGCGCGGCTGGCCATGAACAGATGGCCATCAGGAACCGCCGCCAGTGCGCTGTCCAGACTGCCGGCCGGCACCACCGCCGTGCTCCCCAACAGATACGGCAGGGCCGATCCGCAGGTCGCGCAGAAGCTGCGCGCATGGCGGGTGCCCGGCAACGCGAAATGCCGGACCTGGCCAGCACCCGACAACCAGTCCAGACGGGCGTCCGCCAGGAACAGGTTGGCGGCATGGGCCGAGCCGGTGTCCTTCCGGCAGTGCCGGCAGTGGCACAGATAGAAGCGCCCCACGATGCCCTCGACCCGGTAGCACGCCGCACCGCACAGGCAGGCGCCATGGTGATGCGTGGTCACGGTGTCCTCCCCAGCGCAAGAATCTGTCCGAAGCGCATGCGTGGCGAGGCTCAGCCCGCGGCCCCGCCCTGCACGCACAGCGCACGCATGTTGAAGCGGGCATGGCCCGGGAATCCACCCAGCGACCCGTCCCACAGGTTCACGGCAAGGCGATCCTCGCCGCTGCGGGCCCCGGTCCAGTACCAGCGCGCCTGCGGACTCAGGCGCACCAGCACCGGTTCCGATTCCCCGGTGCCGTGGACCTTGGTGCCGCCCGGCACCTGGGCCTCATGCAGGGCCTTGAGCTGGGCCGGGGTCGGCAGCACCCAGCCCCTACCCAGCGCCGCGCAGTGCGCCTGCGCCTCGTCCAGGTCGGCATCGCCGGCGATCGGTTCGCGCCCGACGCCGCTGTCGCAGGCGGTCCAGGTAAGGCCGGTGCCGGTGTCGAGCACGCCCTCGGGCGTGGCCAGGAAGCGGCCATCGGCACTGGCCTGGCCGGAGGCGATGCTGCGGCAGGACCGGGCATCGGTGACATCCGACCGCTGCCAGAGGGCGAAACCGGCGCCCAGGACCACCAGCGCGCCGACCGCCACCAGGAACAGCGCACGCCCGCGAGGCCCGGCGCGCCCGCTGCCGCGGCGGGGGCCGTCAGGCCAGGCGGTCACGGATACGACCGGAAAACACGTAGACGCCGATCAGGATCGGCAGGGCAACCCGCGGCAGCAGTTCCGGCAGGTCCGCGCCGACCTCGGCGAGCGACCAGACCACCACCAGCGCCAGTGTCGCCCCGTACGCCCAGGCGCCCAGCAGCCGGCCCTGCGCGATCAGCACGCCGGCGGCGAGCGCGCCAAGGCCGACCGCCAGAAAGTAGGCGCTGTCGCCGGCCCTCAGCAGGCCGATGCCGCCCACCGCCAGGGCGGCACCCAGCAGGGCCAGCAGCAGGCCGAGCAGGCGCGGCGGGTTGTTTGCTTCCATGAACATCCTCCAGGTTGGGTTGGGTTGGGTCGGGTCGCGCGGCGGGCCCTGCTCAGTCGGAGGCGGGCGGCGCAGCTGCCAGTGACCGCGTCATGAAGACGTTGAAGCCACTGGCCGTGTATGCCCCGAACGGACCGCACCACTGGAAACCGTTGCGCAGGTAGAGCCGATGCGCGGCCGCGAACGGCTCGCCGGTACCGGTTTCCAGGTACAGGCGTTGCCAGCCACGGGCAACGGCTGCCTCGACGATCCCGTCCAGCAGGCGCTGGCCGACGCCGCGGCGAACGAACCCCTCGGCCGTGCGCATCGACTTGATCTCGCCGCTGTCCGCGTCCAGGCGCTTGAGCGCCCCGCAGCCGCATAGCACGCCCTGCGACCAGGCGGTCCAGACGGTGATATCGGGGTGGCGCAGGTCCTCGACCGCCAGCGCATGCGCACGGCCGGGGGGTGAGTGGCCGCGCATCGCCGCAAGGTGTCCGGAGATCAGCGCCTGGACTTCCGGCGAGGTCAGGTCGTCGACACGCACCTCGATGTTCATGGGCCCGTGTCCCCCGCCTGCAGCCAGCGGCCCCCCGCAGCCTCGCCAGGTGCCGAAACCCGTCGCTGGCTCCGCTTCACGGGCGACCTGCGCAAAGCAGTGCGATGCCCCCGATGGTCGCCAGCGGCAGCCAGGCCAGATGCCGCCCACGCGTCCACCCCAGCGGCAGGAGGGCCGACACCAGGAAGGTCACCCCGAGCGTGACCAGGACGCTGCGCCTGTCGAGACCGTCCAGTGCCGCAAGCACCAGCAGCACGGCCAGGCCGAGCCAGGCCACCGAGGTCAGGTGCCAGGCGAAGCGCAGGGTACCGACCGTGAACGCCTGGCCACCGAACAGTCGGGGCAGGTCGTCGCGGCGGAACAGACGAACAAGCAGATAGCGTTCGCCGAGCACGGAGTGCGCGATCGCCAGCCCGGTCGCCAGGGCGGCGGACAGAAGCAGCAGGCCGTTCATGACAGCCCGCCACGGACATCGCAATGCTGCGGATGCCGCATCAGCCCGCCATCCGGCTGAACACGCCCACCGCAAGCTCCGCCCAGATCGCCAGGAAGGCGACCAGCAGGCCCGTTGTCAGCCAGCGCCTCGCGGGACCTCGCAAGCGTCCGGACACGGTCACCAGGGTGGTGCCGGTGACGAGCAGCAGCCCGGCCATGACCACGAAATCCCGGACATCCCAGGCCACTTCGTCGGTGAACTGCATTGCCAGCCACACGGCCAGCAGCACGAGCAAAGTCCCGGCCGCGACGACGGCAAGGGCCCGGCACGGCCGAAACGTGGAGGAAGATGCGCGCATCATCGGTCTCTCTCCCTGGCCAGTGCCATGCTGTGCGCACCCACGCGCACAATTGCCCACGCTGGCAGAGCGGCAGCCTGACGCTGCCGGATCCGGGAATCAAGAGGGTGTTTCCCATCCGTCCGCCTCCGCGACGCCCCCCACCGGTGTACAGATCCGCGCCTTCCGATACACGCAGGTGTGCGCATGACGAGCAGCCCGGACGACCGGACCCACGAAGCCACGCCGCCGAAGTGCGGTAGCCAGGCAGGCGATCATCCCGGCGTGAGACACAACCAGCACGTCCCGGTCCATCGCCACCAGGCGGTCGGCCACCGTACCGACGCGGTGCCGGAAGTCGTCGCGACAGTGCCGCTGCGATGCGTGGCCGCTCATCCAGGACAGCCGCAGCCGCCACTTCCAGGCGCCGAACGGCAGGCGCAGGCCGCCGGTCCGGAAGCGCTCGAAACGGGCCTCCCTGAGCAGGGGCGTGTGCTCGACGCCCTCGCCATGGATCCTCACGGCGGTGGCGATGGCGCGTGGCTGGTCGCTGCACAGGCAGGCCTGCCAGCGGACGCCACCCAGGTCGAACTCACCGACCACCGGCTCGGCGGCGTCGTAGCGAAATGGCCAGTGGTGCAGATCGTCCGAGCTCAGCCACCCCCGCGGCATGGCCTCGGTGACCGGAAAGTGGCGAACAAGCCCGATGTGCATTGGCCTGTCGTCGACGTACGGGCTTTTATCGCGGATTGTCCTGATCCACTGGGACGGGCAGTCCGCGGCCCAATCCGCCGCGAACAGGTCGGCGGTCGCAAGCGGCGGATCGCGCGGCGGAATACCCGCATGCGCCAGGCAGGCGGCATGACGCGTCAGGGCAGCTTCCGCGAGCTAGCCACCTGGCCGTTGAGGGGCACGTAAACCTGCCCGGTGACCTTGCCGGTCTCGTCCCTCAGGAACACCAGCACGCCGCCCGCACCGTCCACCCTGAAGGTGTCCGGCGCCACCGCGACCAGGCGCGCCGGCGGTCCGCCATCGCTGACCCGGAGCACGTCGCCGTCCAGGCTCACCGTATCGACCAGGCCGTCGCCGTAGTCGTAGCGGCCGGCGTACCCGGCCAGCACGGCCGCATCGACGGCGATCGCCCGGGCCGGCTCGACGACCGGCGTCTCCTGGTGATGCACCAGCAGCCAGCGCCCGTCCTGGACACGGAACAGGTTGCTCTCCACCCAGCGCGCGGTGGCCGCCGGGGCCTGCTCGACCATCACGCTGTCGACCAGCACGTGGCCGCCCAACGGTCGCCAGTCCAGCGCCTCGACCCGGTACCGGACCGCCCCGCCGTGGCCGCCGTGGCTGCGCACATAGGCCGGCATGTCGGCCCGCGACCGGCGCACGCCAATGTCTGAAACGTGCACGAACCCGTCGGCCAGCAGGGCGCCATAGCGTTCGGCATCGCCGTCCGCGAACGCCGAGATCCGCGCCAGGATCAGCGCCTCGAAGACCTCGGCCGAGGGCGTCGGTGCAGACGTCCGAGCGGGCGTCGAGAGCAGGACCGCTGCCGTGGCCAGCACGGCGATGAGGAACCGGATCATGGGCTTTGCCCCTCAAGTCCTGGCGCGACCCCGAACGCCAGCCGCATCGGCAGGAAGCGTATCCCATCGCTCTCCACGAGGTCGCCGTCCGGCCGGAAGCCGAACGCGCGGTAGACGGCCACGGCGTTCGCACTGGCGTTGACCGTGAAGATCACCTCGGCACCGACGTGCTTTTCCATTGCGCGCGCACGGGCCGCGTGCCAGAGCGCCCGCGCCAAACCGGAGCGCTGATGGGGCCGGGCGACGAACAGGTGGAACAGGTGGGTACGGTCGCGCAGGGCGATGAAGCCTGCCAGATCGGCGTTGCGCTCGGCGACGAGGAAGAGATAGCGGGGCGAGGACAGGTAGTCCCGTTCCGCCGATTCGGAAACCGACGCCAGGAAAGCTTCGGCCCCTGCGCCGGAGGGATCGACGGTGAGCATGGGCTGGAAGCTGGCGATCAGCGCGGCGATGGGACCCGCATCGGCCGGCGTGGCGGTGCGGATGATCACGGCGCTGGCTGTTCCATGGCCCGGGCCGGTGGACTTCCTGCGCGACGCAGCGCCTGCGGGACGGGACCGGACACTGACCCGCCATGTGCCGGGCTGGGTCGAGATCCGCGGCATCGCGCTGAGGCGGCCAACCGGGCAATCAACGCGGCGTACGCAGGCGTTCGCGCGCGTTCCGTACGGCAAACCACGGCCGGCGCCAGCATGCAATCAGCGGATCAGCGACGCCAGACACTGCTGGAAGGCTGCGGTTTCTTCGGCGCGATCCACTTCGCTGCCGTCGCTGACCGACATCTGGCCGGCCAGGACCGGCGCGTCACCGGTGGCGTCGATGCTCCCGGTGATCTCGAAGGAATAGATCTGGCCGGGCGGCAGCAGCGCGGCGCACTGCTCCAGCGTGCGTGGAGCATCCAGTGCCGACTGTGCAATCGCCGCCTGCGCCAGGGTCAGCACGGCTGCGGCAAGGATGGCGAAGAACGCTGACCGAGGGATACGCATGATCACTCCTCATACTGTTTGTAGGATCTTTCGCGGCCCCCAGGCCCGGCCGCCGAGGCGGGCCGAACCCACAGCGTCCGCCCGCGGCGCAGTGTCGCCGGCAACCCACCTGACGGCAACAGGCCAACCTGGGCGCACTCTGTCCCGCCCCCTCCACCACCCCGTTCGCCCCCGATCCCGCTTTCCAGCTCTGGTCCGTCAGCTCCCGCCCACCTGTTCCAGATTCCAGCTCCAGGCCCCGATTCAAATCCCGAGTCCCGATCCCCGATCCCCGATCCCCGAGTTCCGAGTTCCGACCGAGCCGCGCCTCCCCACGTCTCCCCTCCCCCGCCTGCGGGGGAGGGGCCGGGGGAGAGGGCCGCCACAGCCAGCGCCTGACCGCCAGGATCGCCAGCCTCGACCTTCCCACCAACGACCCGTCCGCCGCCCCGCCTGCACCGCCCTCCCCCCGCGGACCAGGACCAGCCCACCGCACGCTGCATCGGCCAGCCCCTGTCCGGCGCCGCTCGCCCATTGCGTACACATAGGCAAGTGCCGTTACTGGAGACTGCCATGGGAACCGTTTCGTATCCGTGTCCACTGCTGCGCATCATCGCGCTGGCCCTGCTCGCCCTGCTGCTGCCGGCGCAACCCGCGCACGCCCAGCAGCAGGCCCGCTCGTTCGCCATCACCCACTGGAACGGCAACTGCTCGGGCAGCACCCGGGTCTGGTGGGACGACATGTGCATGGCCTGGCGCAAGGAGATGGGCGCGCGCGGCTGGGACCAGTGGTGGGCGAACTTCCAGCACGTCCGCGCCTGGCGCTTCGGCGACCCCTCGCGAGTCCCCTGGGGCCTGGACAACGGCGGTGGCGGCGCCGACCGCGGTCATGCCGCGCTGATCTGCACGCACGGCGGCCACAACAACACCGACGGCTGGGTCGGCAGCATGCACACGCGGGAGAACAACACCTGCGAGATTCGCGCCACCCAGATGAACCTGGGCACGGCCTCCGGTGGACGCCTGAGGTTCTGGCACATGTCCTCCTGCAACAGCGTGCGCTGGAACCAGCGCGACCGCTGGTGGAACGCCGCCGCCGGCCGCGTCCACGTGATCACCGGCTTCCACGGCCTGATGTACATCGGCTCGAAGTACGTCGAGGAATACCGACAGGTCGCCCGCCGCGGCCACCTCAACACCGGCGTCGGCCGCGCCTGGGTCGACCAGATGCACCACGTCGACCATTGGTACAACGCCTGGAAGACGGTGTGCCCGATCGCCCTGGGCTACGGCAACACCCAGTCCGCCTCCTCGAACGCCCTCAACGAGCGCTACGGCAGCCAGTGGCAGGACCGCGCACCGAACTGGCGGACCACCCGCTACGTGAGCAAGTGCGATCCGGACGACGGCCCGAAGCTGCCCTGACCTTCCCAGGAGACGACCATGAACCGACGCAACCTGCTCCGCACCCTGGTGCCCCTGCTGTTCGTGCTGGCGGCGCTGGATGTCAATGCCCAGCAGCCGGCGCGCGACGCCGACCTGGGCACCCCTGCCGAAGCCTTCGAACGCTTCGACGCCGACTACCGGCGAGCCGTCGAGGCGGCCGTGCCGCGCTTCGACGGCGAACGCCTGGCCGAACGCCTGCGCACCCTGCATGCGCGCCATCCGCGCGGCGTTCCCGGCATCACCGCGACCGATGCCCTCACCCTGGCCAGGCAGCTCGACGAACGGGTCCCCGACCTGCGTCCGCGCCAGGCCGGGTTCGACGACGAGACGCTGTCCCTGGGTGTCGACGCCCGCGCCGGCCAGGCCTGGTTCCACCGCGACCTGGACGCCGAGCCCCTGCTCCCGCCGCGCAATGCCGAACGCATGGCGCCGAGTGTCGCGCGCCAGCACGCCGCCCTGCTGACCCGGCTGGGCGTGGCCGCGGACCAGCGCTTCTTCGTCCACCAGGCATTCACCGTGCGCAGCAGCGCCGAGGCGCCCGGCGAGGGCGCCGCCAGCCGCGAAGGGCGCCCGCAGGTCGACGGCATCGCCACCCTGGTGTTGCGCAGCGTCGATGGCATCCAGGTCGAGGGGGGCATCGCCCGGCTGTCTTCCCGGCAGGCGGGCCGCCTGCAGGACCTGGAACTGCGCTGGCCGCAGGTCCGCATGCACCCCATGCTGCGCAGCTTCGACATCAAGCAGCGCGAGGTCGTCCTGCGCGACGTGCTGGCGGGCGTCGAGCGCACCGCCAGCGGCGCCGTCAACGTGCGCACCGCCGTGGTGCTGCGCCCGGTGCTGGTCGGCAACGACACCGTCCACGTTCCGGCCCTGCGGGTCGGCGTGCTGCCGGACAACGGCGAGGCCGGCGACCTGTTCTATGTCGACCTGGCCCGCGAGTCGGCCCCCTACCGCGACAGCGATGGCGCCGACGAGGATCAGGCCGGCCGCGACCAGGAAAGCTCGATCGGGCTGCGCGGCGGACCGCGCGCTGGGTAGGACGGTTGGTACAGGCCAGGGCCGGGCAGGCGCGTCGCCCGGACCTGGCCCGCCCGCCGGCACGTAGTGCGTACTCGCCGGCGATCGCGTCGCGGACTGACGCCGGCAGCGCGCTCAGGCCATCGGGTCGTAGAAGAAGACGCGCAGCTCCTGGTCGCAGCGGCAGGCCCGTGCGATGCGGGCCGCCCACCCGATCGCCGCCTCGCGCGAAGGCAGTTCCAGCACCGCGAAGCCCCCGTCCAGGTGCGGACCGGTCGGGTAGCCACCATCGATCACCGCACCGTCGGCCGCCACCCGCACCGGGGGCACCGAAGCGTCGATACCGCCGCCGAACACGTACACGCCAGCCGCCTTGGCCGCCTCGATCACGGCGTGCGAGTCGCGGTCGGCGGCGGCCAGTTCAGCCCCGGTCGCCACCATGGCGGCTGCGGGAAACGAGATCAGGTACTTGGCCAAGGCAATCTCCCGGTGGACCGGGGTCGAGGGTAGCGCCCCGAGACCCCGGCAGGCAGGGCCCGCTCAGACACTTCCCTCCCGCTCGACGACCAGAATCCGGGCCTCGCCGATCGGGTGGGCGACATGTTCGGTGCCGACCGTGGCGTGGAACACGTCGCCCGCCGCCAGCACCACGCGCTGCTCGATGCCCGCCTCGCGGTAGCGCATCTCGACCCGGCCGGTCAGCACCGCGAACACCTCCTCGCCGTCGTTGACATGCCAGCGGTAGGGCTGATCGGTCCAGTGCAGGCGCGTGGTGATGCCGTCCATATTGGCGATGTCGATGGCACCCCAGGGTCGCTCCGCCCGCCAGGTGCTGCCGCGGATCACTTTCATGGTTCATTCCTTTTGGCAGCCGAGGGCCGGGGCGCGAACGGCCCGAAACCGCCCCGCGGCGGAGGCAAGACTACCTGAGCGCGCGCGCCTGCCGCAGCCGCTCCACACGCCGGAACCCGCATCCCGGGCGGGCCAGACGGCGGCCTCGAGCACCTCGTTCCCGTGCACCGGCGGGCGGCATCCCGCTCCCGCGAAACGACACCGCGTGAAGGGCTGCCCGACAGCGAGACATGCGGCCGGATCCCCTACCCGGCATCGTCGCCAGGCGCAGGATCGACCGCCCCGCCCGCGGCGATCAGCTGCCTGAATAGTTCAAGGGGCAGATCCGCAAGGCCGGCCAGTCGACCTTGATGGTGCGTCACCGACAGGCGCAAGCGCGCGGGCGATCCGGTGAAGAAGACCACCCTGCCGTCGCCGTAGGACGTGTTCGGCCGCGCTGTCTCCTCGAAATGCCCGAAGCGGTCGCCCACCCGGTAGTGCAGCACCGTTCCCGGCCGGAGCAGCATGACCTCCGCCACGGTGTCCACCACCGTGCCCTCGACGACGCGGGTACTGGTCATCACGATTGCCGATGCAGCCGCGATCTGCCGCTCGACCGGCCATTCGTGGAAGCGGACGTACTCGTCGTCCGTGAGGCCCGGCGCGCCCGTGCCGCCCGATCCCGCGTTCCCGACGGAAGCCCTCTCCGGGATGTCGTGGCGGGACAGCACGAAGTGCGTCCACAGGATGGGCACCAGTGCGCTGGCGAGCAGCGCCGCCGCCAACGCCCAGACCGCCAGGGTCAGTCCCTTGATCGCCCTGGCAGTGGCATTTTCGGTCATGGGTCCTCCCCGGGGGTTCCGTCAGATGCCAGTGAGCCGCAGGGCCTGACATCCCGGCCTGCAAGCGGGCAGCCTGCCGGACTTGGTCGAGTCACGAGTCGCAGCAGGTCTGCGCTCACCATGGCCGCGACGCCGAGCAGTCCCGGCACCGCGGCGCGCCGCCGGCCGGCCTAGCCATGGACCTCGGCGACCTGGTCCAGGTAGAACTGGTTGCCGTCCGGATCGGCGAGCATCGCCATGTAGCCACCCCAGGGCTGCCGGGCGGGCGGCATCGTGAACTGCACACCCAGCGCCGACAGGCGTGCGTGCTCGGCCTCTAGGTCGGCGACCTCCAGGCCGATCCCGGTCGGGCGCCCGACCAGGTCGGCGTGGGCGGTCCCCGGCAGGGAGACGCCCAACCGGACCGGGCCTGCCGAGAACGAGGCATAGCCGTGTTCCGGCGAGGCGAACTCCAGGGCCAGCCCCAGCGTGTCGCCATAGAAGGCCACGGCCCTGTCGAGATCGCTGACGAAGACGTTGACGTAGGCGAGCTTCATGGCCGCTCCTTCTGTGGTCGGTCCCGGCAGCCGGCCCGGGACGATCCTGCACTGGGGAAGTCTAGTCCCGACTGGCCAGTCCCGCGACGCTCGGCCCGGGCCGCCAGCGCCCTTCAGGCCTCGGCCAGCGCCTGCCCGAGGCGAGTCAGGTTGGCGATGAAGGCATCGCCATGCGCCCAGTCCGGCTGCAGCCTGGCCCAGACGGCGAGGCGCTTGAGCGCGCGCCCGACATAGGCCTTGGCGGCGGGATCGATCCTCCCCTCGTCGGCGAGCTGGCCGAAGCCGGTCGCCACCACCGAGATGTCGGTGGTGTAGATGAACTGCTGGTCGTCGAAGTCCGGGTCCTCGATCTGCGCCGCGACCACGGATTCCTCGAAGATCGCGTCCGAGTAATCGGCCACGTCGATCTCGCCGACCGCCTCGATGGTCCAGACCAGGCACTCGGTCAGCGGCCGGTCCGGATTCTGCTTGCGCCAGTTGCGGTACTCAAACAGCACGGTGTCGCCCTCGTCCGAACCGAATGGGCCCAGCTCGTCGGTGCAGTCCCAGAAGAATTCGTCGGGGATGATCTGCAGCGCGCGGGGGTGGCCACGCTCCTTGTCGATGGCATCGGCGCTCGGGGCGTCCACGGATCCTCCTCAAGTCGATGGGGCAGTCGAGCGGGGCATAGCCCAGGCCGGCCATGGCGGTTGGCCGGCGGCATTGTCGGGCGGTACGGCAGCAGGGTCCAGACATCCGCCGCCAGCGGCAGGTTGCGAACGGATGCCTGCTCGGGCCGGTGAAGGTCGCCACGACGCGCGTCGGATGCGGCAGCGTCAGACGCTTCCCTCGCGCGCGACGACCAGGATCCTGGTCTCGCCGACCGGATGGGCGACATGCTCGGTGCCGACGGTGGCGTGGAAGACGTCGCCCGGCGCCAGCAGCATGCGCTGCCCGACGCCCGCCTCGCGGTAGCAAATCTCGACCCGGCAGGTCGGCACCGCGAACACCTCCTCGCCGTCGTCGACGTGCCAGCGACAGGGCTGGTCGGTCCAGTGCAGGCGCGTGCTGATGCCGTCCATGTTGGCGATGTCGATCGCGCCCCAGGGGCGCTCCGCCCGCCAGGTGCCGCCGCGGATCACTTTCTCGCGTGCTTCCCTCGCGAACTGGGGCGCGGCCAACGCACAGGACTGCCGGCGGAATGCGCTGTCCGGTCCTCTAGGTGAGCGCGCTGATCAGCCAGATCAGCGCGAACCACGCGAACCCGGCCACCGTGACGGGATGGACGCGGCGCAGCGTGGTCCAGTCATGGCGTGCCAGCGACAGGAAGAAGCCGATCCAGACGCCGTAGAAGAAGCCCAGGAACCCGATTTCGTCCACGCGTGCGGTGAACGCCGGGAACAGCGGCTCCATCCAGGAGACGATCAGCGGGTCGTAGCAGCGCGCCAGCACCGGCCCCAGCATGAAGAAGGTGGCGGTGAGCACCAGCCGCTTGTGCCAGTCCGGCTGCCGCCGCCGCAGCCAGGCCAGCAGCAGGAAGGCCGCGAAACCCGGGAGGAACAGGCGGTTGGCGCGAACCTCCACCGCCATGTTGCTCCAGCCGCTCCACAGCACGACGAAGATGTAGAGCGTGCTCAGGACGACGCCGATCGCCACCACGAAGGTGGCCACACCGAGCCGTCTGTGCAGCCGCAGGTTGCGGACCCGGACCAGGTTCGCCTGCGTGGCCAGCAGTACGTACCAGGCGAGCCCGAACAGGCCGTGGATGACGAACTTCGGATCGCTGTTGCTGGGCTGGCCGATGTCGGTGATGAGGTTGTCGGAGAACGCGACAACGCTAAGGACCAGCAGCAGCACGCTGACGATGGAGAAGTAGCGGTTCCCGGCCGTGGTTGCCATGGCGTGCTCCCCGGAATGAGTGGCGGTGCGGAGGATCAGGGGACCGGAGGCAATGCGCAAGCGCCTCCAGGCGGCGCCGGGGATCGGGTCAGGCGGCTGGCATGGGACGGCCCAGGCCTTGCCAGGGGCCACTTCGATGGCTGTCGTGCGCGCCTGGCTCAGGGCCCCGGCTCAAGGAAGCCACCGATGAATCTCTCCTCCAACGCCAGCCCCTCGCACTGCCGGTCCAGTTCCGCATAGGCCTCGGCACAGGTGCTCCGAAAAGCATCATAGGCGGCCTCGCTCATCCATCGATCCACGGTCAGGTAGCGCCCGGGCGAGCGCCGGTCGCGCAGGAGCTGCATGCCGATGAAGCCGGCCTGCTGCCGGAACAGCGAACCCCACGCGCCGTCGGGCGCGTAGCACGCTTCGAAGGCGCTGCGGTTCTCCTCGCTCACCTGGAACGCCCAGATGCAGGTGTACCGCGCGCTCATCACGAACCGCCCCGAGCGCCGTGGCGCGGCAGCTGTCGGCGGCGGCGGCCGGCGCCACCTGCACCGCAGCCGGTGGGGGGCGACATCAGATGAGGCTCCTGCGAATCAGGTCCGCCGTCTCCGCCATCTGCGCGGCGGAGGCCTGCACCCTTTCCCGACGCCGGGCATCGCCGGCGGGATCGTGCGCGGTGCCGGGGACGCGCCCTGCCCCCTCGAAGGTCGCGAGCTGCGGCGGGCCGATGCCCCAGTCGCTGTCCGGCTGCCTCGGCACGACATGGAAGTGGAAGTGGGGGGTCTCCTGGCCGCTGTAGACGCCGTTGTTCTGGAAGGTCAACAGGCCCAGCGGCTGGAAGGCCCGCACCAGCGCCTGCCCGACGCGCTGGGCCGCAAGCATCACCGCCATGCATTCCTCCTGGCGCAGCTCGAGCAGGGTCGCGACATGCCGGCGGGTGATCACGCAGCACTGGCCGCGCTCGAACTGCCAGGGGTTGAGCACCGTTAGCGTGTACTTGCCCTGGTCGACCACCGCCCAGCGCGTCTCGCGCCCGGCCATGCCTTCGCACAGGTCGCAGGGGTCGCGTACGGGAAGCTCGAACATGGGGCGGCGTCCTCGATGAATGCCTAGACCACCAGGCGTGAAACCATGTAGCTCTCCCCGTCCCTGGCGACCACCCGGATCGGGTGGGTGCTGGCCATGGACAGGAGTTCCGAAGCGGACAGCGGCTCGTCGGCCAGTTCGATGGTCTGCTGCGCAAGGCCGTCTGTCGCGATCGCGCCCCGCTTGTGCGGCTCCTCGATGATCTGCTTGTTGGCGATCTCCACGCGGCCGGCCATCAGCAGGCGCATGTCCTGGATCAGGTAGGCGGCGAGTTCATGGTCGGAGATTTCGCTGCCGGGGATGTCCAGGCGGAAGTCCTGGGCGGACAGGCTGCCGCCATTGGTGAAGTGGACGACGAAATCGAACCTGACGCGGTATGTGGTCATGACTTTCCTGGTGGCCTGACGCTCGCATCAGGCCGCCCGGCGACACCGCAGCATGAACGCAGGCTTGGACGTTGACGAAGGATCAGCCCCAGAAGCAGGCCCATGGGTCCTCATTCACGAGATCGACGAACTCTTCCACCGTGACTACGGCTGGAACCGGCGCATAGCCGTGCCATTTCAGATCGCTTCGCATCCAGAAAACCCGCCACTGGGCGTCGGTGCGGACCCAGGTGGCCTTCGCGACGGCCTTCTCGACCGTTTCCCCAGGCTTGCCTCGCCAGGCGGGGCGAGTCTCGAAGATCTCCACGCTCTGGCCGACGATTCGGTAGCCGATGTCGAGCTCTGGGCGGATGTGCACCGGCGGTCGCCTGGCTTCCACGAAGCCACCGACAATCTTCCGGACGCGGGCTGTCTCGAGTTCGCTGAACGCCATGGATTCGATGCCTATTCCCGGGATGTGCCGCCGAGGGGCGACCACTCATCAGGTAACAGCATGGCGTCTCTCCGCGGTCCCCTCAAGCGCATGATCGGGCGGCTGCACCTGTCATGGCCCGGGCGCTCAACGCCTGGCGACATCGAGTGCAACTTGGTGAAGCCGCGGTCAGCGCGCTCGTGATGCACCTGACAATTCGTCGCGTCGGAAGAAGTCGACTCTGACCCCGGTTCTCAGGACCTCGTTGCATCGGCGGGCGCGGCATGCAGTTCGACGCCCAGCGCCCTGACCAGCTTCAGCACCGTGTCGTAGCGTGGCTTTGCCCCTGGGGCGAGCGCCTTGTAAAGACTCTCCCGGCCCATGCCGGCGTCCTTGGCCAGCCTGGTCATGCCCCGTGCCCTGGCGACATCCGCGATCGCCTGCAGCAGGACGTGGGGATTCTCGTCTTCCAGCGCGGCGTCGATGTATTCGGCGATCACCGTCTCGTCATCGAGGTAGTCGGCAGCGTCGAAGCGGGCAAGCGGTTTCATGGTCGATCCTCCAGCCGGTCGAAGAGAGCCTTGGCGCGCCTGATGTCCCTGGCCTGCGTGGACTTGTCGCCAGCGCAAAGCAGGATGTAGACGATCTCGCCCCGCCGGGCGAAGTACACGCGATAGCCGGGGCCCGTGTGGATCCGCATTTCCCAAATGCCTTGGCCGACAGGCTCGCAGTCGCCCAGGTTTCCGGCCTCGGCCGAGCGGATGCGCGCCGCGATGCGCGCCTTGCCCCGGGGGTCCTTAAGCGCCTTCAGCCATGCGTCGAATTCGACGGTCCGAAGGAAGGCGTTCATGGCCGAACCGTATCCGAACGGATACAGTCGCGTCAATCAGTTCGTTACACCGCCCTTCACTGCCAAACCTGGCCTCCCTCCCGTTCTTCGCCGGAAGCAGGCGCCGTTGATCCGATGCGGAACGCGGGTCGCGGCCCGAAACAACCAACCCGTGCCAGCTCGTGCCGCCGGCGCGAAGGCACCCACCTCCGGCAACCGCATCCACGCGAAGCACCAGCCGGTAGATGCAGCGCCCCTGAGCAGGCTCGCGAAACCGGGGTCCGAAACCGGGGTCAGGGTGCACTTTTCGAGCGCCGCTGCTTCGGAAACTCGACTCTGACCCCGGTTTTCAGAACGCCAGGCGCACGCCCGCGTTCAAGGTGGTGATCTTGCCCAGCTCGTAGCCGGCGACCAGGGCGATGTTGGGCCGGAAGTACCAGCGGCCGTTCACGCCGACCAGGACGTCGGAATCGAAGGCATCGGCGCCGCGCTCGGCGACCTTGCCGACCGGGGTATAGCGCACGTGGCCCTGCAGGTGCAGCGACTGCGTCGCCGCCCAGACCAGGCCGACCTCGCCGCCGACACCGTCCTCGTCGGCGCTGATGTCGACATCGAAGCCGGCCACCCGCGCGTCCTTGAACTCCAGCGTGTCGAAGCTGACCCGGCCATACAGCGCCAGCGTGTCCGAAAACGGATAGGCATAGCCGACGCCGATGCGCCAGCGCACCAGGTCGAAGTCGCCGGTGACGGTGGTGGTCGCGTCGCTGACCTCCAGCTCCTGGCCGCCCGACCAGTAGTCGCCGAACAGGTGGAAGTTCCCCGCGAACTGCCAGGCGCCGCCCACGAAAACGCCGGCGTCGGCATCGGTCTCGACCTCGAGCGGGCCAAGGCTGCCCCCGAACCGGTCCGACCGCTCGACGTCGTTGACGAAGCCGCCGGCGATGCCGGCCTCGAGGTAGGTGAAGCCGACCGCCTGGGCGCTGGCCGCCGCCGGCGCGCCCAGGGCAGCCGCCGCGGCGATTGCGATGATTTTGTGATGGATGGACATGCGGACACCCCTGCTGGGGAACGGGAGGACAGGGCCGGCGATTGCCGCCGGGGGTTGGAGAGACGACCTGGCGGTCGCTACGGCGCGCATCTAACTCCCGGGCCGGTGCAGGGCGTGTGATGTCCGGCCGGCGGTCTCGGAGGGCGTCCGCGATGGGCCAGGGCGCTGGCCGGGGACTACGAAACACACACAAGCGGCGACGGTTCGGAGCGGCCTGGGCGCGGCCGCAACTTGCCAGATGGAAAACAGGGCCACTACAGCACCCGGCTGTGGCGCAGCACCCGCCGCTTCCTGTTCCGCGCCGGCAACCTGACCCGGGTGTTTCGCGCCAGGGTGCTGGCCGCCCTGCGGGCCCTGGGCCTGACCCTGCCCGACCCGCTGCCCGACACCTGGGTGGCCGACTGCACCCGGGTCGGCCGCGGCGAACAGGCCCTGGCCTACCTCGCCCGCTACCTCTACCGCGGCGTGCTCAGCGAACGCGACCTGCTCGGCTGCGACGACCAGCGTGTCCGCTTCCGCTACCGCGACAGCACCGGCCAGACCCGCATCCGCTGCCTGCCCGGCGCCGGGTTCCTGGCCCTGCTGCTCCAGCATGTCCTGCCCAAGGGCTTCCGCCGCGTGCGCGACTTCGGCCTGCTGCACCCCAGGCGCAAGGCCCTGCTGGCACGCGTGCAACTGCTGCTGCAGGTCCACCTGCCCGACCTGCCCGCACCGGCCCGCTGCCGCCTCCTGTGCCCGCACTGCGGCGAACCCATGCGCATCGTCGCCACCCGCCTGACACCGGCGCAGGCGCACCGACGACGAACCCCGCACCACGACCACCGGAGCCGTGCCATGTGAGCGCGAAAACACCGTGCCGCACCGAAACACGAGGCCGTGCGCCTCGACGGGCAGGCTGCGTCCGAAACAGCCCTTCGCGCCCATGCGCCGGCGAAAACCGGCCGGGCAACGTCGCCACGAACCGCTCCGCACCCCGCACCGCACGCGCACAGCGCCAACGCGACACTGCACCTCGGCGCCATCGCGAATGCTGTTTCCCTTAAGAACGTATCGGCAAGCCTGACCGGGCTTGTTCAACAACCGGATCAGATCGCGGCTGCGCGCGATCTATCCTTTGCCGTTAGGTGCGTGCCGTACCGAAGCGGGCAGCAGCGAGTCCGAGCGAGCCGGCGCCCACCAGAAGCGCGATGTGGAGGATGGGGACAACATTCCCATGCACTACTTCGGGAAGCACGCCCGTGTAGGCGACTTCGCTAGAGCTCAAGGCATAAGTCATCGGAAAGGCGGACATGACACCCGAACCCACCGCGAAGACTGCGAATAGACCAAGAGCGACGAGCGCGCTGTGCCTACGCGAAACGCGCCAAAGCGAGTAGGCGGACCACGCAAGGAGGGCGCCGGTCGCGACCGGAATCCACGGGAAGATGAGACTCGCGATTTCGTTCATGGCAGTCAGCACCTAACGTTTGAGCTCAGGCCGCGGCCCGTCAGGGCCGTCGCGCCTGCAGCGAATGGTTATGTCCTTCCTCCTCGCATTCATTCCAATGGAAATATCCATCTGAAGTGACGGAAAAATTCTCAGAGGGCCTCTTCCTTAGCGGCACTTCTGGATCGAATCTCAGAAGCCCTGGCAATAGAGACGACCGCTCAAGGTACTTGGAGTTCTTTTTGTTCTTCTTCATTTCTAGTTTTCCCGGAGGAATTTCTTAATTTCGGCCCTACCTAGACTTGCGGTGCAGTACTCGGTGATTCTCCTCTTTGTGCCATCTTTTGAGAGAACAAATGCTTCCGATGATTGGTCGTCATTTAGTACGAGATTTACCTCTTTGCCGTTATCCAATTCTTTTACCCAGCGCCGGAACCCAGTGCCATACTCCATGCGCCAATCCAGCAAGGCCTCTTCAATATCCGAAACAGCATTAACAACTTCTATGGCTGATGTAAAGCGCTGAGCAAGATCAGTCTGCAAGCACTTGCGAATTGCGTTCACAAATTTCTGAGGGATGTGCTCCGGATACTGATTTCGACTAGGAAATTGGCCGTTACGCACAGCGACCTTGAATGCATTCCTTTCTAGAGTTCCGTTCCTGACAAACCCGCTGTACTCGCCATAGAAGTGAGCATCGCCTACGCTCATTCGATGCATAGTCAGACCCATCTGATATATATCGAACTGCCGGGTAAAATCCTGATTTTGAAAAGCCTCAGGAGGAACCATTTTTCCGTAGATTCGGTCTTGCCCTGCAACACCAGAATAGGACGTTTGCTTTGCGAGCCCAAAATCCGACAGCATCGCTTCCCCCCTCTCAGAAAGGAGAATGTTGTCTGGCTTTACGTCAAAGTGAATTAGCCCTTTTGAATGTATGTTGTGAATTCCACTCAACACTTGAGTGGACACCACTATCATTTCTCTGACGGTTAGGGGTCTGCTAGCCATTCGAGCCTTTAAGGAACCCTTGCCATACAGAGGCATTGCCAAATAGACATGATCTACGTCATGGCAAGCGTAGTGAATTGGAACCACATTAGGATGCGCGCTCAGATATAAGAGGCTTGCCTCGACAAAGTACTCATCTATGTCAGTAAACGTAGTCTTTTTCACCTTCTTGACGACTATTTCCGCATTTAGCTGCAGATCCCTCGCCTTGAATACTTGCGAGTTCCTGCCTTCTGACCCGATCTCATCACCGAGTTGAAAACTTAATTCGGCGGTATTTGGAGGCTTAAGCATTGGTGGCTCCAATTGCAGCCATTACTGCCTCTCGCTGCTCTTTAGTAAGGTCAGCCCAACTATCTACGCAATCCATTGATAGTTCGCCTTCCGCGTAGCGCTTGAAGTCTTTTCTGGCAATTCCCATCCTCGCAGACAAACTGGATATCTGCCCGCAAAGATACGAGCTCAATCCACTGCTGGCGAATGCCTCTTGCACTACACCTTCAATTTCAACTCTGCGGACTGGCACTGTTTGCGCGTTGCTTTCAATAATTCGTATTGCGGCCTTTTTTATCTCGTACTCCCTAAGCACATCGAGAACATTGTTCCTGACGTATTTCAGCGCCTCTGGAACAGACAGAGCGTTGGGAATGCGAATTTCCTCTACGTTGAGTATTTTTTCCACAGAGGCGTCATAAACTGCGATTGTTATCGCGTTCGGCCTCGCTCTTATGCCCATCGTGTTCACTCTGTGTCCTCCAGAAGGACATAACGATTGAGTTGAGCGGCGCGCACGCCGGTGTATGAGCTTGGCACTTTATCCCTCACGCGTCCGCTCGAACGAGTTGTTAGGCATCACGCCACTCCACAACAAGCTGGCTGGCGGGCTCAGCAAGCCAGACCTTGATTCTCCGACCAAGCTCATTGATGTCCGCCGGATTGCAACGAAGAGAAAAGGCGCTGGTTGCGCGATTTGGTTCCGCGCCTCGAACTTCCATTAGAACCTCAAGCGCCGAATGACCGGTGCCGTTAAGGACGTGGGCGCGAAGCCGCATGTGTCCAAACCACTTCGGGTCGGGACCACCGGATTCCCATACCACCTCGTCCTTCGGGCTAGCCGGAAAGTTCTCAAGGCCTGAGGCAAACGTCAGGAGATCGGCCGGGTAAGCGTACAGCTCCATTCGGGCCGACGTGCGCTCGTTCGAGGCGCCGACATCTAGCTGCAGCATGCCGTCATCGTCTCTCCAAATGCCCTTGAGGTCCACGCGCGACATTGATCGTGATGCCTAACGCCGTGCTAACCGGCCGCGGGCCGATAGTGGTTGGTTTGAACGTAACACATCCCCGCAGGTCCGGTTGAGCACATAGTTAGATTTCACCGCCGAGACGTGGCTGCGGCAATGTGGAGTACTGGCCCTTCTAGGGAGAACTCCTGGGCCACTGCCTCCGCATCGCCCCACATGGACATAGGTGTACCGTGGTCACACTGGCATATGGATGCGAGGACGTCGCCCACGCCAGTGTTCCTGATCTGAAGGAGGCTATCGAGCTCGCCTTGGGTCCAAGGAGAACGAGACGCGGACCTGCTACTGTCGAACTGAGCCGTTTCATCGTGCCAAGTACAGGATGATCCTTCGCTTTGGAGGTGGGCCGCCTGCTGACCGAAGGGCAACTCACAATAGAACATCTCAAAGATTGCGAAGCGAGGCCAGAACCGCGCTTGCCGAGTGAGCTGATCGGAGAAATGCGAAAGGCCCGAGGCTGTTTGCGCATAGTCCCACCGGTACATGCTGGTGCCAAAGCGGGGCAGCTTTGCCTCGAACATTGCGATCTTGATGTGGCCGTTGGAAGAAATGAGGATTGTTGCGTCACATCCAGTACGCTGTTCAATTCTCGGCTGCAGCACGAAGCTCGTCGCCGAGAGGCCCGTGGAGCTATTGCTGTTTATGATTCTTCGGAGCGCGCCGGTGAAGTTTGAAGTGTAATCGTCCTCTCCGGAAATATAGCCAAGGGAAAGATCGCTGCGCGCTTCTTTGTCAGCAACGGAGGCGAAGTTGCAGAGCTCTGCTATCTGCTGAGGTGGCATGGACAACACTAGGAAGCCTCCAGTGAGATCTAACGCCGTGTTAACCGGCCTGCGGCCGACAGTGATCGGTTCATTCGAACTACCTCCCAGCAGGTCCGGTTGAACACATAGTTAGACCTCACCACCGCGCGCCAAGGTACTTCTTCAGGTGTTCTCGGACTGGCGTGGAAGCATGATCAAACCAGACTCCATTGAGCAGCAGTCGAAACTGCGGGCTTCTACGTGCGTGGGTTTCGATCTCGCTCAACAATTCGATGCCGTGAAATGCGATGAGATCCTCAAGCGGTCCCGCGGCTAGTACCTGAAAGTGCCGGCTTGTGGTGTCAGCCGGTATCCTGCCAAGAACTTCAACTATCGCCTCCAGCGCCAGACGCGGATCGATTCCAGGCAACGAGTCGTCCAAGTCATTCTCAGTCGGCTCGTGCGCCTCCGGAGGCTTACGCCACTTCTCAATCCACGCGATGGCAATGGACTCCGCGGATGAGTTCATGTGAGGTCTAACGCCGGGCTAACCCGCCGCCGGCCGACAGCGGTCCGTTGACACGCAATGGCTCTCCGGCGGTCGGGTTGAGCACATAGTTATGCGTCGTCGCCTGGACGCTCATGGGGATACTCTCGAATCCGCTGGACTGCCTCCCGCTCACGGTCCTCATAGAACGGCCCTAGCGGGAACGACCCGTTGATGTGAGTGACCCAGTTGTGGTCCGAGTCAAGGTAGAACACGTAGTAGAAGCCGGCGAGCAATCCCAAACTGCAGTTGCCCGGACCGAAGACAAGATCACGAACCTTGCCACGACGCTCGGGGGAACCCTTCAGGCTTTCAGCAAGTTCGTATCTTGCCTCGACATACTCGCAGTCGTCGTCATCGAGATCTTCGACTTCGCACTCTCGACCCCGCAGTCGCTTAAGCTGGGTCGAGACGACCTTTGCAACAAAGACGTGTGATGCCTCGTCGAACAACTGCGCATCAGTTGGACGATGGAGACGAGAGCAAGCATCCGCTGGTGGGGCCACGAGTGCTAGCACGATGCCGAATGCGAGACTAAGACGCATAACGGTGGAGTTGAGCGGCGCGCGCGCCGATGTATGAGCTTGGCACTTTATTTCTCACGCGTCCGCTCGAACGATTTGTTAGGCCGCGACACGCTTTCGTAGCCATTGCACCATTTCCATGTGGCCGGGACCGACCAGGCCTAAAGCCCGGTGATGTTTAAGACCAGATTCCGTTTGCGATGCCGCCTCAAGAGCCGCATAGGCATTCCTCACCGCCTCGGGCGCTTGGCCACGCGCATCAGCGATAACGGCTCGCGCCGCCGAGGCTTTGAAACGCGAGACAGGAAACGGGCCGGTATCGTCAGGCAACAACTCTATGGCTTCATCATAAAGGTCACTGCGGCGAAGGGATGCGATAAGCCACGGAAACTCCACGGCAACCCCACAATCAAGGTTCGGCGCCTGCCTGTTCGCTCTGAGTGATGCCCGGTAGTGCTCGAAGGCTTGCTCCGGCTGCTTCAGTAGCACGTGGCACTCGGCGGCTTGCGCATGCGCCTGCGTTTGCTCGTAGGGATCTGAGAACTCTTCTAGATGCTGCTCTAGCAGTTGCAGCGCGACGCGCACCAAACTCTCTTTTCCCGTCGATGCTAACTCAACCGCCTGGATCCTTAGATACTGGGCGCGATTGCCTGATCCTCTGGATTTTGCGAGGCGAGCGAAGAATGCCTCCGCGATCGCTGGAGACCACGTGTGGTTCCGAAACCAGTCGTCTCGCGCCATGGGTTCCGAGCGGCCTAACGCCGCGTTAAGCGGCCGCGGGCCAACGCAACATCAGAAAACACCATGGCCTGTCACCGCGGTCCGCTTGAACGCATAGTTAGAACTCACGTCTCGCGACATTGCGCCGCTTCCTCCTCGGTGAACTCGACATCCTCAATTCTCAAAAGGCCGCTCGCAATCGCAGGCTCGAAATGCTGAAAGAAGCGATTTCGATCGAATGATCCCCACGTGCCGCGCCCCTCCTCACCAGGGATTTTAAGCATGACGAGATCGAGGTGAGCTTCGACGTTCTTAGCTACTCGGTAATGATGAATCTTCGAGAGCATCACATACAGACGGTCGCGATAGATTGGATTGACTAGGCGCTCAGGCCGAATGTCGATGAACGTCTCACGCTCTGAGCTCTTGATGTAGCCATCGAATATTGGCTGGATGTTGCTGACCGGATCAATTCCCTGAAACTGAAACGACAGCTTGGCATCGGTGATAACGTTGGATGGGTTTATTTCCCGGCGCTTGAGAAGCTTAGTGAGCGCGATCTCCTCGGCTTTCTCCCAGTTCATGCGCGTGCGAGCCGGGGTATCTGCAGCGGTAGCCGAAAGTGCACGATTCTCGGTGCTGTTCTTCTCTTCAACCTCCGCTTCTGACGCCCTTTGGACCGTCGGTGACGAAGCATAGTAGTCACCCTGTACGGTAGTGCTGCTTTGGCGCTGAGCCTGAGAGTTGCTGACGGTGATGAGCTGCGAAAGCAGGTAGGAATTCTGCTTTTCAAGCCTCTCGACCTCGGCCTCCTTCTTTCGCACTTCACGACTGACAGACAGAAGCTTGCCGACGGAAAAATTGTCAAATGCCTCTGCAAGCACGAGTACAACCAGCAATCCAAGTAGGGACAGCAATCCCGGCGAAATCTCGCCGACAGGCTGCACTTGGAGAAATCGGAACAGAATCATGCCCGCAATGAGAAGACACAGTAGCGCGATTAGGATTCTGACGAAGAGATTGGCGCCAGCGTGTTGGCTACGTTCCGCCATGTGCTACCCCTGTGAGTGCTAACGCCGTGTTCAGCGGCCGCGCGGCCGCAGGGCAATGGTAGATCGACACGGCCTAATCCGCGCGGTTCGCTGCAACACATAGTTAGCTGTCTTTAACACCAGATGCGATTCCGTGACCTTGTGTTCGCGGGTCGCCCGCATGCATCGCCTCCCACCAACGGATGCCGCCAGCGACAAAATGGTCCGGGTCGATCGTGTTCCCTTGGGCATCACAAATCACCAGCTCCTCAAACCAGACCCACAAATCGAGATGTCGATTTGCCGTGACCCCTTCCTGGAACAGCGCCAAGAGGTTAGTTCGCGCTCCCGCGTCCGACTGTATGTCGAGCGATAGGCGATGCTTCCACAGCTCCCACGCTTGATCTTCGTGGTTGATGAACTCCCAGCCGTAGATTGGCTGCCCACCAAAGGACTGCACAGTTGAGAGTAGATCGGATGCTTCTAGCGGCAAAGGCTTCGCAGCGTAATCGTCCCACCTGCTATCTCGCAGCGCAGCAGCGACGCGGCCAACCTCTTTGAGAATGAGCTGGCGCCTCGGGTCAGCCGACTCTGGCGAGTGGTCGTCGGGCAGGGTTAGCACGGAAATTGTTACGCCAACCATCTGGCGGACGCGGTCATACTCGACACCCAGAAGCGAGGCTTCGTTGAGGGCTGTGCCGAGTTCCTTGGCTCGATGCTCGTCAATACGCATTGAAGACAGCTAACGCCTGAATTAAGCCGCGCCGCGAAGCGGCGTCGGCTTGAATGAATTGTTAGCGCTCACTGGACAGCTCCACAAGCTGCTTACCGACGAGCCACTGGTCTATTGCTTCCGGCGCAGTGAGCACCTGAAGTCGATAGAACGACTTAGAACAGCACAATAGAGTGCGATTGGCATTCGGGTGCGTGATTAGGACTCCCTCGGTGGATACGCAAGTTGCGGAATCTCCAAAGTGATCCTCAAACTCAACCAGGTGAACTGCGTTTTCTTGCTCGGCTTGCAGAGCTTCGGGCGCAGCGGCGCCCAAGTTCAGCTCGGCCTCGATGCGCTCGCACTCAAACATTGGTTCTTTCTCGACAACGTATGTGCTCACAAGTACAGCTTGGCCAGACTCCAGCAGTACAACTGCACGGCCGGAGCCAAAGCCGACGCATGCTGCCCAAGGTCGTTCCAAATTTCGCAGGACGGCACGGGTTGACTTGGATGCTAGAAACCGATGGAGCTTCATGTGAGCGCTAACTTGATGTATGCGCCGGATGCGGCGGATAAGGGGGAGTGTTCAGGGTTCGGGCGGGGCCGTCAATAGGAAATTTCCCACCTCGATACAGTGCTTTGGCTGACGACATGGGGGGTGCCAGTGGTCCAGGCTGCACCCGGATATCCATGCAAGGTGCTGGGGTATGGCTTCTCGTGGCGGAACTGCCGGGGTATGCGGGCGCGGGCCGATGGCGCCGGAGGCGCGCAAACCCCGCCTGTTCGACGAAGTTCGCCGCTGCTTGCGGGTGCGGCACTACAGTCTGGCGACCGAGAAGTGCTACCTGCAATGGCTGCGCCGGTTCATCCTGGCCAACGGCAAGCGCCATCCCCGGGAGCTGGGCAAGGCCGAGGTCGAGGCCTTCCTGTCCGGCCTGGCGGTCGCGGGCAAGGTGGCGCCAAGCACCCAGAACCAGGCGCTGGCGGCGCTGCTGTTCGTTTACCGGCATGTGCTGGAACTGGATCTGCCCTGGCTGGACGGCGTGGTGCGGGCGCGCAGCCGGCAGCGGGTGCCGACGGTGCTGGCGCGCAGCGAGGTCGGGGCGCTGCTGCTGGCGATGGACGGCCGACCGTGGCTGCTGGCCAGCCTGCTCTACGGCACCGGCATGCGGCTGATGGAGTGCCTGCGCCTACGGATCAAGGACGTCGACTTTGCCCGCCACGAGATCACGGTGCGCCAGGGCAAGGGCGGCAAGGACCGGCACACCGTGCTGCCGGCCACGCTGGTGCCGGCCCTGCACCTGGAAGTCCAGCGCGCGCTGCGCCTGCATGGCCACGACCTGGCGCGCGGGCTGGGCGAGGCAGCCCTGCCGCACGCGCTGGCGCGCAAATACCTTGGCGCCGCTCGCGAACCCGGTTGGCAGTTCGTGTTTCCCTCCGCCCGGCTGTCGCGCGATCCGCTCGACGGCACGCTGCGCCGCCACCATGTCGACGCCGCGGTTCTGGCGCGGGCCCTGCGCAAGGCCTGTCGCGCCGCCAACCTCGTCAAGCACGTCAGCGCGCACACGCTTCGGCACAGCTTTGCCACCCACCTGCTCGAGGATGGCTACGACATCCGCACCGTGCAGGAGCTGCTTGGCCACAGCGATGTGGGCACCACCCAGATCTACACGCACGTGCTCAACCGGGGCGGGCGCGGGGTGGTGAGCCCACTGGATCGCACCAGCAGGCCTCTTTCACATTCGTCGGCTTGACAGACCTTTCGTGGCCTAGACACTATATGTCATGTGGATCGTCATGGAGCGCCCTCAAGCCGACAAGGTCCTGTCATCCGGTCGCGTGCCGATCGACATTCTGAAGCGCTACGAAAAGTGGAAGGACATTGCGATGCTCTCGGGGCCGCAGGGGCTGCGAGCCATCAGGGGTTTCCGGGACGAAGCCCTGTTGGGCGAGTGGCGGGGCTTCCGCTCCTCCCGCCTCAACGAGAAGTGGCGGGTGATCTACGGCGTTCAGGCCGAAGTGCTTGTCGTCGAAGTGGTCAGGCTCGCCGCGCATGACTACCGGAGGAAGTGATATGGCCAGATTGATTCCTGCAAGACGCCGCGTCGAGGTCACACCAGGTGAGTCGCTGCGGATCATCCGGGAACTTCAGGAGCTCAGCCAGACACAACTGTCGGCGTTGTGCGGCATTCCACAAACCACGATCTCGAGCATCGAGAACGGCCGGGTGAACCTGGGGGTGGAACGCGCCAAGGTGCTGGCCAGGGCGTTGCGCTGCCATCCGGCGGTGCTGGTGTTCCCCGGGTGGCAGGTGGATTCTGCTGCTTGAGGGTGCTTGCGCTATTGGCGTCAGAGCACGCTTTCCCCGTGGCAGCTCCGGCAAGCGCGGTGGACCACGGTGCAAAACGTGGTCTGACCCCTGGCGGCTAAGACATCCGCACGGTGCAGGAACTGCTCGGCCACGCCGACGCGTCGCCCACGCAGATCTACACGCATGTGCTCGATCGCGGCGGGCGCGGGGTGCGCAGTCCGCTGGACGGGGTGTCCCCGATGCCCTCGGTCCCAGCCTGTTGAGCGGGTGGAGGTCCGGCTTCGCTCGCTTGCCCTCTCCCCCGGCCCCTCCCCCGCAGGCGGGGGAGGGGAGAAGTGGGGTGCTCCGGCGGGTCGGGGCAGCGCCCGTCCCCGGTGGGCGGTGTGCAGCCGCTGAAGCCTGCGCGTGGTGGGATGCGGTGTCGGCCCTCGCAGCGCACGCCGTGGGCGGATCAGCCGGGGCTGCCGAGCAGCCGGCTAGCCATCCGCCGCAGCGAGTCGTCGAAGCCGGCGTCGTCGGCGACCTGGCGCAGCGGCCACCAGGCCAGGTCGTTGGATTCCGGGCCGACCACGAAGTCCTCGCCGGCGGTGGCCTGGACCAGGAAGCGGACGTCGTAGTGCCAGTGGCCGGGTTCGCTGCCGCGTTCGGGGATCCAGTGGCGGTCGAGGTCGAGCAGGCCGGGGTGCAGGTGCAGGCCGGCCAGGCCGGTTTCCTCCTCGGCCTCGCGCAGGGCGACGCGGGCCAGGTCGGCATCGCCGTCGGCGTGGCCGCCGGGTTGCAGCCAGCGGCCCAGCTTGCGGTGGTGGGTGAGCAGGGTGCGCTGGCCGTCGGCGCTGACCACCAGGGCCGAGCCGGTGAAGTGGCCCTGGGCCGGGCAGCGCGCGAAGGCGCCAGCGTCGGCGGCTGCCAGGCGCGTACGAAACAGGGCGACGGTGTCGGCGGCCCCGGGGTGGCGGGCGGCGAAGGCGGCGAGCTCGCTGGCGAAATCGAAAGGAGGCATGGGGTTGGGACGGGGCTTGATGGGGACCGGGGACCGGGGACCGGGGACCGGGTGGAGCGTTGCGCATTCTGGCGTGGGGCGGTGGGTTGCGGGAAGGTCGGACAGGCCGCGGGTAGGGCGCGCGGCGGCGCTGGTGCGCGCCAGAATTCGTGCGGCGCAGCAGGGGTCGGGTTTGGCGGGTGGGGGCTGGCGGCCGTACACTCCGGCGACTTCTGGGGAGGACCGGATGCGCAAGCCCACGCTGTTGCAGGCCCTGGTGCCGCTGTTCGTTCTTGTGGTTCTGCTGGTGCTGTCGGTGCGGCTGTTCGGCGACGGGTCTTCGGGCGGGCCGAACCAGATCGCCCTGCTGATGGCGGCCGGCGCGGCCATGCTGGTGGCCCTGCGCAACGGCCTGCGCTATGCCGACATGCAGCTTGCGGTGGTCAAGGGCGTGTCGCTGACGACCACGGCGATCTTCATCCTGCTGGCGGTCGGCGCGCTGATCGGCGCCTGGATCCTCTCCGGCACGGTGCCGGCGCTGATCTACTACGGCATGAAGCTGCTGCACCCGAGCTGGTTCTACCCGGCGGTGTGCCTGATCTGCGCCCTGGTCGCGCTGTCGATCGGCAGTTCCTGGACGGTCGCCGGCACCATCGGCGTGGCCCTGATGGGCGTCGCCCTGGGCCTGGGCCTGGACCCGGCGATCGCCGCCGGCGCGGTGATCTCCGGCGCCTACTTCGGCGACAAGATGTCGCCGCTGTCGGACACCACCAACCTGGCGCCGGCCTCGGCGGGCAGCGAGCTGTTCAGCCATATCCGGCACATGACCTGGACCACCCTGCCCGGCTTCGCGGCGGCCCTGCTGATCTTCACCGGCATCGGCCTCAGCCAGGCCGGCCAGGGCGACACCGGCGCGCTGGAGCCGCTGCTGGCGGCGCTGGACGCGCGCTTCGACATCGGCGTGCACCTGCTGCTGCCGCTGCTGGTGCTGCTGGTGATGGCGGTGCGCAAGGTGCCGGCGTTCCCGACCATCGCCATCGGCGCCCTGCTCGGCGCGGTGTTCGCGGTGCTGTTCCAGCGCGAGGCGGTGCTGGCCCTGGCCGGCGTCAACAGCGACAACACCGCCCTGCAACTGGTCGGCGGCGCCTGGCGCTCGCTGTTCGACGGCTATTCGGCCGACTCCGGCGATTCGATGCTGGACAGCCTGCTCAACCGCGGCGGCATGGCCAGCATGCTGCCGACCATCTGGCTGATCGTCT
Source organism: Lysobacterales bacterium (assembly GCA_019634735.1). NCBI lineage: Bacteria > Pseudomonadati > Pseudomonadota > Gammaproteobacteria > Lysobacterales > Lysobacterales bacterium. Next base: position 622,413 of record JAHCAT010000001.1, read on the forward strand.
GCGCGATGGCGTTCGGCGCCTGCATGGAGCGCGCCGGCCTGCTCGACCGCATCGTCGAGTCGATCCTGCGCGCGGTGCGCGGCCCGGGCTCGCTGGTGGTGGCCACCATCCTGACCGCGATCGGCGTCAACGTGATCGCCTCCGACCAGTACATCGCCATCGTCCTGCCCGGCCGCCTGTACCGCCTGGAGTTCGACCGTCAGGGCCTGGAGCCGGTCAACCTGTCGCGCGCCATCGAGGACGGCGGCACCCTGACCTCGGCCCTGGTGCCCTGGAACACCTGCGGCGCCTACATGGCGGCGACCCTGGGCGTGGCGACGCTGGACTACCTGCCGTACGCCTTCTTCAACTGGATCACGCCGATCATCGCCATGGCCATGGCCGTGGTCGGCTACAAGCTGCTGCGCAAGCCGGTGGCGGTGCGGGCCTGAGCCCGCCCTGCCCCTTCCTGCGCATGCGTCGTCGTCCCCTCCTTTTTCGGCACACCTGACTGGCATGGACAAGAACTCGATCCACGGCATGTGGTCCTCGCGCATGGCCTTCGTGCTGGCCGCCACCGGCTCGGCGGTGGGCCTGGGCAACATCTGGCGCTTCCCCTACATGACCTCGGACAACGGCGGCAGCGCCTTCGTCCTGGTCTACCTGGCCTGCATCGCCCTGGTCGGCCTGCCGATCCTGATGGCCGAGATCCTGATCGGCCGGCGCGGCCGGATGAGCCCGATCAACAGCCTGGCCAAGGTGACCGCGGATTCCGGCGCCCGCCGTGGCTGGGTGGGCCTGGGCTGGATCGGCATCATCGCCGGCATCCTGATCCTGAGCTTCTACAGCGTGGTCGCGGGCTGGACGCTGTCGTACACATGGTCGTACCTGGGGCAGCTGTTCGGCGGCGAACGGATCACCGACCCGGGCGCCACCTTCGGCGGTCTGCTGGGCGATGCCTGGGCGCTGACCGGCTGGCACGGCCTGTTCATGGTGATGACCCTGGCGGTGGTCGCGCTCGGCGTCGAGAAGGGGCTGGAGCGCGCGGTCAAGGTGCTGATGCCGGCCCTGTTCGTGCTGCTGCTGGTGCTGGTCGGCTACGGTCTCACCACCGGCCACTTCGGCACCGCGCTGGGCTTTTTGTTCAAGCCGGACTTCTCGGAGATCGACGGCGGCGTGTTCCTGGCGGCGATGGGCCAGGCGTTCTTCAGCCTCAGCCTGGGCATGTGCACGATGATGGCCTACGGCGCCTACCTGCCGCGCGGCATCTCGATCCCGCGCATCGGCGTCACCGTGGCGCTGGCCGACACCGGCGTCGCCCTGCTCGCCGGCATGGCGATCTTCCCGATCGTGATCGCCTTCGGCATCAATCCGGCCGGTGGCGGACCGGGCCTGATCTTCACCTCGCTGCCGCTGGCCTTCAACACCATGCCGCTGGGCCTGCTGTACGGCCTGCTGTTCTTCCTGCTGCTGTCGTTCGCTGCCTGGACCTCGTCGATCTCGCTGATGGAGCCGGCCACCGCCTTCCTGGTCGAGCGCACCCGGATGACCCGGCGCCAGGCGGCGCTCGGCATCGGCCTTTTGTGCTGGGTGCTGGGCCTGGCCTCGGTGCTGGGCTTCAACCACTGGTCGCACGTGCGCCTGTGGGGTCTGGAGATCATGGACTTCGTGGCCAAGGTCGCCAACGACATCATGCTGCCGCTGGGCGGCCTGCTGATCGCGCTGTTTGCCGGCTGGGCGGTACGTACCAGCCTGCTGCGCGAGGAACTGCCGGAGCTGTCCGACGGCCTGTTCACCGCCTGGCGCTGGCTGCTGCGCGTGGTCTCGCCGGCCCTGGTGGTGATCGTCCTGGTGCGCGCCTTCCTGTAAGCCGCACGGCCAGCAGCGGCGACTCGCGTCGCGCGCTCTGGCACCCGCGATCGCCGAAGCACAGCACGTCTCCCCTCTCCTACCTGCTGGGAGGGGCGACGGAAAGGAGCCCCCGGCCAGCGCGCAGCACTGGCCGTCGACGGTGCGGATCACGGCAAGCCCCGGCCCTCTCCCCCGGCCCCTCCCCCGCAGGCGGGGGAGGGGAGAAGTGCGGCGTCGTCGCACGGGCGGCACGCGCTTGGCAGAGGGCTGAGCGACGACGCTGATCAGGCCTGCCTGAGCGAGAGCGGAGCAGGGCGCGCCTCACCCATCGATCCCGCTGTCCCGATCCGTCTTCCCGATCCGTCTTCCCGATCCGTCTTCCCGATCCGTCTTCCCGATCCGTCTTCCCGATTCGTCTTCCCGATTCGTCTTCCCGATTCGTCTTCCCGATTCGTCTTCCCGATTCGTCTTCCCGATTCGTCTTCCCGATCCGTCTTCCCGATCCGTCTTTCCGATCCGTCTTCCCGATTCGTCTTCCCGATTCGTCTTCCCGATTCGTCTTCCCGATCCGTCTTCCCGATCCGTCTTCCCGATCCGTCTTCCCGATCCGTCTTCCCGATCCGTCTTCCCGATCCGTCTTCCCGATCCGTCGTACCGATCCGTCGTACCGATGCTAGGTCGCGATCCGGGAACGCTGCACTTCGTCACCGGACTCGCCGCGGCACAGCACTTCTCCCCTCCCCCGCCTGCGGGGGAGGGGCGGGGGAGAGGGCTGCCGCAGGCAGCGCGTGAGGTCGGGGCTTGCCGAGTTCCGCGGGGTTCGCAGCGACCAGGCCGTCGCCCGCCCTGAACACCCGCCTGGGGTTTCGCGTCGTGATGCCCGGCTGCCGCGACAGACCTACTGCGCGCCCGCCGCGCCGGGATGTCGTGCCAGCAGGTCCAGCGTGCGCCGGCTGTAGGGGTGCTCCGAACCCCACTCGGATTCGAAGACTGCGGCAACGCGGCGCAGCTGTGCGAGGCCGCCGTCGCGGTCGCCGGCGGCGATCCGCGCCATGGCTTCAGCGCGGTCGATCTCGTGCAGGGCGGGATGGTTGTCGGGATAGATGCCCTCGCGCAGCTCGCGCAGCGTCGGCACCAGGGCCAGCGCCTCCGCGCCGCGGTCCAGCTCGGCCAGCGCCTCGACCAGGACGATGGCGGCGATGCCGGCCTCCCGCTCGGGCACCGACGCCTGCGCCTGGGCGAGGGCCAGCGTCTCGCGCGCCAGGGCCTCCGCCTCCAGCGCCCTGCCCTGCTCCAGCAGCGCCAGGGCCAGCCAGCCCTGCGCGCCCAGGGTCTGCGGATGCTCGGGGCCGTTCAGCGCGCGACTGTCGGCGATCACCTGGCGGCGCACCTGTTCGGCCTGCGCCGGTCGTCCGGCGGCATCCAGGTCGTCGGCGTAGTTGCCCAGGATCAGCAAGGTCTGCGGATGCGGACCCGGAAAGGCACCGCGCAGAAGGGCCAGCGCCTCCTCCCGGTGGGCGATCGCCGTGGCGGCATCGTTGTCCTTGTAAGCCTGGCTGCCCAGGTTGTTGAGCACCACCGCCAGGCCTTCGACCGGCTGCGGCTGCATGCCCCGCAGGATCGCCAGGCTGCGCCGGTAGTGGCGCTGGGCGGCCTCGAAATCCTGCAGGTTGGCGCTGGTGGTGCCCAGCAGGTTCTCGAGCTGCGCCGCCAGCTCGTCGTCGTCGTCGACGATCACCGCGAGCGCCCGTTCCAACTGGTCGCGGGCCTCGGCGAAGCGACCGCGACCGGACAGCATGTGGGCAGCCTGCACGCGCACGGAGGCGAGCAGCGCGGCATCGCGCGGTGGCGCGCCCTCGAGCAGCTCGATGGCCCGTTTGGCCTGCGCCTGCGCCGGCGCCAGCAGTCCCAGGCCGTGGTAGCTGCGCGCCAGGGTCTGGTGCATCCGGGCGCGCAGCACCGGCTGGTCGTCCAAGCGTTCGGCCAGGTTGGCCGATGCCCGGTCCAGCAGTTCGGCGACGGTCACCTCGCGGCCGCTGCGCGCCGGGTCGGGTGCCGCCAGCACCTCCAGCAGGAAGTCGTTGAGGCGGTCGCTGCGCTCGCGTTCCTGGGCGGCCAGTGCCGCCTGGGCGCGTGCGTCGCGGGCCTGCAGGAACGACACGGTGGCGCTGCCGGCCAGGGCCAGCGCCACCGCCATGCCGGCCGCCACCGCCAGCCGGTGGCGAACGACGAACTTCCAGGCGCGGTAGCCGCGGCCGGCGGCACGCGCCTGCACCGGCCGCCCGGCCAGGTACCGGCGCAGATCGGCGGCGAACGCCGGGCAGTCCTGGTAGCGGTCGGCAGGCCGGGTCGCCAGGGCCTTGAGCAGCACATGGTCGAGATCGCGCGGCAGGCGCACGCCTTGGCCGGCGGCGATGCGGCTGGGCAGACCGGCTTCGCGGGTCGGGCTGCCGGTGCGCCGGCTGCCGGCGGCGAACGGCAGCGCACCGGTGAGCAGCTCATGGGCGATCGCGCCCAGCGACCAGATGTCGCTGGCGACGCCGACCGGCTCACCGGCGAGCTGCTCGGGGCTGGCATAGTCGGGCGTCATCGGCGCGACGCCGGCGACGGTCAGGCCGGGCTCGGCCTCGTCGAGCAGCTTGGCGATGCCGAAGTCGAGCAGGTGCGGGTCGCCGGCGTCGTCGACCAGGATGTTGGCGGGCTTGAGGTCGCGGTGCACGACCAGCCGGGCATGCGCGAACGCCACCGCCTCGACGACCTTCAGCAGCAGCTGCACCCGGGCACGCGGCGTCAGGGACCGGCTGCGGCACCACAGGTCCAGCGGCTGGCCGTCGATGTAGTCCATGGCCACCCAGGGCACGCCTTGGCCGTCGTGGCCGGCATCGACCAGGCGGGCGATGTTCGGATGCGCGAGCCCGGCCAGCAGCCGGCGCTCGCGCGCGAAGCGGTCGGCCTCGGCGGTCAGGCCCGGGCGCAGGAACTTGATCGCCACCCGTGCCTGGTACAGGTCGTCGTCGCGCCGGCCCAACCAGACCTCGCCCATGCCGCCGCGGCCGAGCAAGGCCTCCAGGCGCCATGCGCCGATGCGCTCGCCGGCGCGATCGCTGGCCGGCTGCGGTTCCAGGAAGCCGTCGGCGCGGTCATCGGCGGCCAGCAGGGATTCCAGCTCCCGGCGCAGCGCGGCGTCGCCTGCGGCGAGCCGGTCCAGGCAGGCCTCGCGCTCGCCGGCCGGCACGGTTAGCGCCTGTGCCAGCAGGTCCAGCACCCGACCCGGTTCCCCGCCTGCGCTCATGGTGCCCCGGCGGGCGGAGCGCCTTCCAGCGCCCGGTACAGCCAGGCGCGCGCGGCGCGGAAGTCGCGGTCCAGGGTGGCACGCGAGGCGCCCAGCAACTCGCCGATGGCGGCGAATTCCAATCCCGCGAACACCCGCAGCTCGACCACCCGGGCCTTGCGCGGATCGATCGCCTCCAGTCCGGCCAGCGCCTGGTCGAGCGCCAGCAAGTCGATGTCCGGGCCCGGCGTCGCCAGGCCCAGGGCGCTGAGCGTCACCCGCTCGCCGCCATCGCGCTTCTCGGCCTTGCGCGCCCGCGCGTGGTCGACCAGCACCTGGCGCATCACCCGCCCGGCCAGGGCCAGCAGGTGGTCGCGGTCGCGCAGCGGCGTGGCGACGCCGCCGAGCAGGCGCAGCCAGGCCTCGTGCACCAGGGCGGTGGGCTGCCAGGTGGCGACGCCGTCGCGCTCGCGCCGCAATTGCCGCCCTGCCAGCGCCCGCAATTGCGCGTAGACCTGCGGCCACAGCGCGTCCAGCGCCCCGGGCTCGCCGGCCTGCCAGCGCCGGACCAGCGCGGTGACGGATGACTCGGTGTCCAAGATCGTGCGCCCCCCTGCGCGCGGCCCGCAAATGATAGCCGCGCACCTGCGCTGAGACATTGACGGCCGTCTCTGCGCAGTACCCGGTGGACGGTCGCGGCTCCCTCCACGACCGCCCCGCCCGGCCGTCCCTCCAGGCGGCCGGGCACCTCCCTTCACTTCAGGCAGCTCGGAGCCTTCGCCATGCAGCGCACCCGTATCCTTCCCCTGACCCTTGCCCTCGCCACCCTGCTCGGCGCCGGCGACCTGCTCGCCAGCGAGCGCGGCGGCGTCCTCGGTCGCCTCGGCGGCGGCGGCAACAGCGACCGCGGCCTGGCGGTCAGCGCCGGCGTCGATGCCGTGCGCGGCCTGACCCTCACCGATGCCCAGCTCGCCGAGCTCGGCGCACAGGCCGCCGAGGTCTTCGACCGTGAGAACCGCGTCGCCCCGGCCAACCACCCGCAGGCCCAGCGACTGGCCCGGCTGACCGCCGGCCACCTGGCCGAGCACGGCCTGGCGCTCAACTTCAAGGTCTACCTGGACGACACCCTGAACGCCTTCGCCCTGCCGGACGGCTCGATCCGCTTCTACGCCGGCCTGATGACGCTGCTGAACGACGACGAGCTGCGCTTCGTGATCGGCCACGAGATCGCCCACGTCCAGCAGGGCCATGCCAAGGGCCGCTTCCGCACCGCCTACCTGGCGCAGGCCGCGCGCAAGGGCGTCGCCAGCCAGGGCAACACCGCCGGCGCACTGGCCGCGTCCGACCTGGGCGGCGTGCTCGAGGAGCTGTTCAAGGCCCAGTACTCGCAGCGCAACGAGCTGGCCGCCGATGCCGAGGGCCTGGCCTTCCTGCGCCGCCACGGCCACGCCGACGCCGCCGCGGTGAGCGCCCTGGAGAAGCTGGCCGGCCACGGTGGCCGCGGCACTGACGCCTTCTCCAGCCACCCCGACGCCGACCGCCGCGCCCAGCGCATGCAGCGCCAGGTGGCGCGGCGATGAGTCACCGCTCTGTCCGCAGTAGCACTAAGACGACCACCAAGGACCACACACGATGAGCACCCGGACACTAAGCGCACCCTGGCACAGACTCCTCTGCGCTGGCTTCGCGACGCTCCTTGCCCTTCCCGGCGCAGTGCTGGCAACACCCTCCATCGAGCACGGCCGCCTGGACTTCTACACAAGAAACGGCGCCAGAGCCCAGGAAGACGGCACCATCATTGACCAAAATGGACGACAGGTTTTCCTGCTTCCCCTCAAGGAAATGCTGTCAACCAGGAACGGGGAGCGCGAGCCCTACGATGCGTCGGGAGTCTCGACCAGCCACCTGGACGCACTCGCTGAGGAGGCGGGGCTTGCAGCTGCCCAGGTTGCCCAGCTCTCGGATGAACTGGCTGCAGCATTCCTGGATGATCGTCAATTCGTGGCGCTTGCCAGCCGCACGAAGTCGGGCGATCTCATTCCCGATCGCCTGCTGGACTTCAGCGGCATCTGGGCAGACAGCACCTCCGGCTTCACCCTGCTGCCCTGGGGCGTACAGGCGGTGGCTGGCGGTCAGCCAAGCACGCGTACACACACCCTCTACGTCATCGATTCGGGCGTGCATAACCACGACTCTCTGCATCTGGAAAAGCAGGATCGACTCGCCGTCCTCGGACTTCCTGTCGTGACGGTCTGCAACGCCGCGCCCGAGTACGCACATGGCACTCACATCGCTGGGATCATTGCAGGTCTGGGATCACCGGGCGGAGTCACCGGAGTGCGCCCCAATGCTCGGATCGTCTCGATCAACGTCGCGTTGCCTGACATCTGCAAAGCCACCACCGCATCGGTCGTGGCTGGCCTGGAGATGGCGAGAAAACAAATACTGCTTAGTGCGGCTCAGCCAAGGACTGCTGTTGTGAACCTGTCGATCAATCCTGATCGGGAGCAGGACCCAGCGGGTGCTGGCCTCATCGACAACGCAATGCGCAACGTTGCGTTCCCCGCTACAGCGTATCCAGGTGCATTCATTGCCCAATCTGCCGGAAATCATGGCAATGACGCCTGCCAACACGCTTATCGTCCACCCAACACCAACTGGGCTCTGGACAACGACGGGATCATGGTCGTGGCAGCGATCGACCGGAATGGGCAGGCGGCACGACCGCTCTGGCACCAGAACCCTCCGCTGCAGGGCTTTCATATCCCACGCTTTGGTGGACAGGGCACAGAGAGCGAAACAGGCAACAACGGTGGTCTGTGTGTCGATACGATGGCACCGGGCGTGGACGTGGTGTCGACGTGGAGCGGGAACACACTGTCCAGGTCCTCGGGCACCTCTTTCGCCGCACCGCACGTTGCCGCACTTGCCCTGTATGCACTGGAGTCGGGCCTGGCGGCCACGCCAGCCGCCGTCGAGCAATGGCTGAGGGGCAACCACAGGTTCCTCTACGGCTCGAACCTCGTCATCCCCGCACTGCAGTGGGGCGTGTTCCTCACCAAGCCCAGCATCGTTTTCTATACGAAGCTGGAGGAGCGCAACGACGCCGGCGATGTCGGCTACCTGTCGACGGCTGCTTGGCACAAGTCGGAAGAGGTACATGCCACTTCCCCCGCCAGTTTCCGGACGTTCTCCGACAGTTATCTGACGGTCGGTTTTGCGGTCGACGACGCTACCGGCCTCCTGCCCTGCACGGCTCGCGTGTTCAGAAACGGCGTGTTGGCCCAGCCGGGTGCTTTGCCGCCACCGACGGTGTACGCGAATGGCAGCACAGGTCGCTGGGACGTCGCAGCCAGCCATTGGCTGCAACTGGAAGGCAGCACCATCCGGCTTCAGGTCGACTGTCCATCTGGAACGGGAGGCTGGTGGCCTGATGGCCAGTCCAGCGTGACCGTCGAACTGCAGACCACGCCAAAACCCGTCTGGCATGCTGCGGCACCGAGCACCGGAGGAGGACAACTGCTCCTGTCGCGACGCGCTTCGCCCACTCATCCGGCCTTTTCGGGCACTCCGGACGTTCACTGGACCACCGCTTCGCCTTGGCTGGAACAAGGCTTCTCAGCCCCCGGCGCCCACTCCTGCCAGCGGAAAAGCTATCGCATTCCGTCCAATCCCGACTTCTATGGCGCTGCCGACCTGCTTTACCAGTATGCCGTCCAGGGCGCGTTCCAGCCGGTGGTCCGTTACGAGCCGATGCCCGACCAGGCAACAGGCCTGCCGGGACTGGGCGCGCCCTGGATCGGGAGAGGTTACCGCTGGCTTGTGACCTGCTGGAACGACGTCACCGGCCACCACCCGCAGGCGACCAGCATCAGAAGCGTCGAGATGACCGGCAAGCGCAATTGACTTCTCGCGACCCGCACACGTGCCGTGCCCGACATCCGGGCCCGCCAAGCCGGTGCCCAACGAGGCACCGGCTCGCACTGAAGGTCTGCGCGAGCCACCGGCCCCGCCGGGGACGTTTCCCCGTCCTGCGATAGCAAGGGTGGGCCACCCCGGTCTGGACTCGCAACGGTCGCCGCAGAGCGGCGACCGTTGATTTTCCGTTCGATCAGCCGCCCTGCTGCCTGTTGCTGGGGATCTGCCCCGCCGCCAGGCGCGCCCGGTAGCTGGCCAGCTCGCGCTTGACCACCGGCATCAGCAGGTAGACGCCGATCAGGTTGGGGATGGCCATGATGAACAGCAGGGCATCGGCGATGTCGACGATGCTGCCCAGCTGCATGGTGCAGCCGACAACGGCCATGGCCAGGTAGAAGAACTTGAAGCCGTACAGGGCGACCTTGGACTCGTTGGCCAGGAAGCTGCACGCCTTGGCGCCGTAGTAGGCCCAGGTGATCATCGTCGAGAACGCGAACAGGAACACCGCCACGGTCAGCACGTAGGGGAACCAGCCGATCACCGAGGCGAAGGCGTTGCTGGTGAGCTGCACGCCGTCGGCGCCGCCGATCGTGTGCTGGTTGGTGATGATGATGACCAGGGCGGTCATCGTGCAGATCACCACGGTGTCGACGAACGGCTCCCACAGGGCGACGAAGCCCTCGGTCACCGGCTCGCGGGTCTTCACGGCGGAATGGGCGATCGGCGAGGAGCCCAGGCCCGCCTCGTTGGAGAAGGCGGCGCGCCGGAAGCCGACGATCAGGGCGCCGATCACGCCGCCCTGCACGCCCTCGGCGGTGAAGGCGCCGGCGAGGATGGCGCCGAACGCGCCCGGGATCTGGCCGGCGTTGGTGAACAGCACGAACAGCGCGGCGAGGATGTAGATCGCCGCCATGCCGGGCACGAGCTTCGCCGTCACCGCGCCGATCCGGCTGATGCCGCCGATCACGACGATGCCGGCCAGGGTGGCGATGACGATGCCGAACAGCCAGCCGCGGCCGGCCAGCGGGCCCTCGGCGCCGCCGGTGACGTTGAGCAGCTGCGAGTAGGCCTGGTTGGCCTGGAACATCGAGCCGGCGCCGATCGCGCCGGCCATGGCGCAGAACGCGAAGATCACCGCCAGCACCAGGCCGAAGCGCTTGAGCGCGGGGTAGTTCCGGCCCAGGCCGCGGCTGAGGTAGTACATCGGGCCACCGGAAACGGTGCCGTCCGGCTTTTCCAGCCGGTACATGACGCCCAGCGTGCATTCCACGAACTTGGTCGACATGCCGAGCACGCCGGCCAGGATCATCCAGAAGGTCGCGCCCGGTCCGCCGATGGTGATCGCCACCGCGACACCGGCGATGTTGCCCAGGCCCACCGTGCCCGACACCGCCGAGGTCAGCGCCTGGAAATGGGTGACCTCGCCGGGCGCCTTCGGGTCGTTCCAGTCGCCGCGGATCAGCCGGAAGCCGTGCCCGAAGCCGCGGATATTGATGAAGCCGAAGTAGAAGGTGAACACCAGCGCGCCCAGGATCAGCCAGCCGACGATCAGCGGGAACATCACCGGCTCGGCATCGGTGCCGCCGACCCGCACCGCGTAGAAGATCGCGCCGGAGATGGCGTCGGCCACCGGTCGTACCACGGCGTCGATGCGTTCGTCCAGGCTTCGCACGGCGGCCGACGTGGCGACCTCGGCGGGCTCGACGCCCTCGACGGGCACGCCGTCCTGGGCGAGGGCTGCGCCCGGCAGTACGAGCACGGACAGCAGCAGGGCGAACAGGCGGATCAGGGTCATCGGCTTCCTCCCGGAAAGGGGGGCAGTCTAGCCCGGATTTCCCGCGCCGCGCCGTCGCCAGGGCGCCGGGAGCGTGTCGTGGCACGGCAGACGGACACCGTGGCGGCGATCTGATGGGTGGCGCATCTCAGGCGGGCTCCAGCGCCCGGCGGCCACCAAACTGTCTGGCGCCTGGCGCCCCTGCGACAGCACCGCGCTTCTCCCCGCCCCCGCTTGCCAGGCGCGTGCCGTCGGTGCGACGGCACCCCACTTCTCCTCTCCCCCGCCTGCGGGGACGGGCGGGGGAAAGGGCTGCCCCGGCCAGCACGCGCCGCCGGGCGGCAAAGATGCAGATCATGGCCAGCCCCGACCCTCTCCCCCGGCCCCTCTCCCAGGGGGA